>CAYNZC010000167.1:0-6833 GCA_964401575.1 uncultured Verrucomicrobiota bacterium | reverse complement strand
GAGACGTTCATGTTCTTTGCCAATCATTCGTTTCCGGATTCAAGCAGTGTCCAGTTTGAGGTCATTTCGCCAAGCGGAAAACCTATAATGGAACATCCCAAGAAGAAGCAACGAGCGCCGAACGATGGGAGTTTTGTGATATTGAGACCTGGGGTGTCGCATAAGATCAACGCTAATTTGAGTGGATTGTTTTCCTTCAAAGAGCTTGGGACTTACAAGATTACGGCTGCTCAGACGCTGAGTGGGAGCATCAAGAGAAACGGAGAGATTAAACCGTTCCAAATCATTTCAAATCCTTTGGAAGTGACAGTTGTTTCCACCGGTTCGGACATGCAAAGGCGTTAGGTGCAGGGTCGGTCCGTTTGAAGGGTCGTTGAAGATAACATGATGAAAGGGTCGCCCATTAGGGCACTAATCAAGCGGAAAAAAACGTTGCTGCCCGATTTTTTCATGAACCGGTTTTTTACCGTGGCCGGAGCCTCGCTCTGCAGTTTTTCGATCCGAGCCTGTGTTTTCGTTCGTTTGGATTCCGGATCGTTCTCGAGCCTCTTGCCCGCGAGGCGATCCGTTCAGTCACCCATCTGGTTCTAGCGCACTCTGACCCGCTGCGCCTTTGGCTGTCATTTTGCGGGTGAGAACCAGCCACGAAGTTGCGGGTCAAAACCAGCCACCCCGGTTCCGGCCCGAGGTTCGGTCCGGAATCCCTCTTTCAGGAAGCCATCAGGCGTTTTGATGAGGAAAACTCGCGCGACCCGAATCTCGAGTCCGTGCTCAACCCCAAAGACACCTCAATGCCGCCTAACCCAAACCTACGTAACTTTCCTGCAACGCAGAACGAACCCGGAAATATTTTTGGAAGCTTATTGACTTACAGGCCTGTTTTGCTACTTTCACCCCTCTTTTGATTTAGGATTTTGAGATGAAAACGTATTTGCCGAAAGTGGACATGGACGGCCGGAAATGGCACGTGATTGATGCCAATGGGGCTGTCCTGGGCCGGCTTGCAGTGCAAGTGGCCGATATTTTGCGGGGAAAGAACAAGCCCATCTATACCCCACACCTGGATGCCGGGGATTTTGTCGTGGTCATTAACGCCGATAAGGTGGTTTTGACGGGCAAAAAGGAAACCGCCAAGAAATACATGAGCTATTCCGGCTGGAAGGGCGGCGAACATTACCGCACCGTCGAGGGCGTCCGGGCCACCCAACCCGAAAAGCTCATCACCCACGCCGTCAAGGGCATGATTCCCAAAAACCGCCTGGGCCGCGTTCTGATGACCAAGCTGAAAGTTTACCGGGGCGACAAACACCCCCACGCCGCCCAGAACCCAACCACCCTGGCCCCCGCAAAGTAAGACGAGGCAAACATGGCTGACATCAAGATTCCCGAAACCAAACTTCCCCAAAACCTCGGCACCGGCCGCCGCAAAACGGCTGTGGCCCGCGTGCGCCTGGTCCCGGGCGCCGGAAAGTTCCGCATCAACGGACGCGACTTCGAAAAATACTTCCCCCTGGAAGCGCAGAGAATGGCCGCAAAGCTGCCTCTCGAAGTCACAGGCAACGTTGGCAAATTTGACGTCACCGTCACCGTCACCGGCGGCGGCCCCAACGGACAGGCCGGCGCCATCCGTCACGGATTGGCCCGCGCGCTCCTCACTGTGGATGCCGCCTTTCGTCCCGTGCTCAAGGCAGAGGGATTGCTCACCCGCGACCCGCGCATGCGCGAACGCAAGAAGTACGGCCAACCGGGCGCCCGCAAGCGGTTCCAGTACAGCAAGCGCTAAACGCTGCTTCCATGGATTTGCAAAACCCGCGGAGTCATCCGCGGGTTTTCGCCGTACACATCCCGGGACTTGATAATCCCCAACTCTGATGCATTTTTCTCGGATGATGAGCGAACCTCAGACAAATCTGCACACGACCTGTTTGCACGCCGGACAGCATCCGGATCCAACCACCGGCTCCCGCGCCGTTCCCCTTTACCAGACAACCTCGTTCGTGTTCAAGGATACCGAGCACGCCGCAAATCTCTTCGCTCTCAAGGAGTTCGGGAACATCTACACCCGGATCATGAATCCCACCACCGACGTCTTCGAGCAGCGCATGGCTGCCGTCGAGGGAGGTTCCGGCGCCCTCGCGCTCGCCTCCGGTCAGGCCGCGGCTACATACGCCATTCTCGGGATCACACAGTTGGGCGATGAAATCGTCTCCGCAAACAATCTCTATGGAGGAACTTACCAGCTCTTTCATTACACGATGCCCAAGCTGGGCAGAACGGTCCATTTTGTTAATTCCAGCGATCCCCAGGCCTTCCGCAACGCCATCACACCAAAGACCCGCGCCATCTATGCCGAAACCATCGGCAATCCCAAGCTCGATGTGCCGGACTTTGATGCCCTCTCGAAAATCGCTAACGAGGCGGGCATCCCCCTGATCGTGGACAACACCATCGGCTTCGGAATCGTGCGCCCGCTCGACCTCGGCGCGCACATTGTGGTCGGATCGGCCACCAAGTACGTCGGCGGGCACGGCACCTCCATCGGCGGCGTTGTGGTGGACGGCGGCCGGTTCGAATGGAACAACGGCAAATTCCCCGAGTTCACACAGCCCGATCCAAGCTACCATGGGCTCAAAATGTGGGATGTCTTCGGAAACTTCCCCGGACTCGGCAACGTGGCCTTCATCATCAAACTGCGCGTTCAGTTGCTCCGCGATCTCGGCGCCACGCTCAGCCCGTTTAATTCATGGTTGCTCCTCCAGGGGCTCGAAACCCTGCCGCTCCGCCAGCAGCGGCATTGCGAAAACGCCCTCGATATCGCCCGCTACCTTAAGCAGCACCCCCTCGTCAACTGGGTCGTTTATCCCGGCCTCCCGGACGATCCCAACCACGCCAACGCCTCAAAATACCTCAAGAAAGGCTTCGGCGGAATGGTGGGCTTCGGCATCAAGGGCGGCCTGGCTGCCGGACGCAAGTTCATCAACTCGGTCAAACTCCTGTCCCACCTCGCCAACATCGGCGATGCCAAATCTCTCGTGATTCACCCGGCATCCACAACGCATCAGCAACTTACCGAGGAGGAGCAGCGCGCCACCGGTGTCAGCCCGGACTATATCCGGCTCTCTGTCGGCCTCGAGGATCCGGCCGATATCAAAGCCGACATGGACCAGGCACTCCAGGCGTCTCAAGAATAATCCGGCCCCCCTCGCACGTTCGATGTTCATTCGCACCCGCGCCAACAGGAACCAATGAATTCTTCTGGCGCATGCCCCCATGTCATCGTAAGAAGATAGGTTGTGCCGACTGAATCATCGACATTCGAAAGCAGTGACTCCGTAAGAACCGCCACCCCTTTGCGGCACGTCCAGACCGTCACCTTCGACAAGCCCCTGCAGCTCGAGAAGGACGGCAGTCTCCCGCGTGTCACCGTCGCATACGAAACCTATGGAAAGCTGAACGAGGCGAGGGATAACGCCGTGCTGATCTGCCATGCCCTGAGCGGCGATTCGCATGTGGCCGGGCATGATTCCGAGGATGACCCCGGCTGGTGGGACATCATGGTGGGCCCGGGCAAACCGATCGATACCGACACCTGCTTCGTCATCTGCCCGAATGTGCTCGGCGGTTGCCGCGGCACAACCGGCCCGGGCAGCTCCAACCCGAAAACCGGCAAGCCGTATGGACGCGATTTCCCGACAATCACGGTCAATGACATCGTGGACGTGCAGCGGTTGTTGGTCGATCACCTGGGCATTTCGAGCCTCATGGCCGCCGTCGGCGGCTCGCTGGGCGGCCAGCAGGCCCTCACCTGGGCCACCCGCTATCCCAACCGCGTGAGAGGCGTGGTGGCGCTTGCCACCTCCGCGCGCCTCACCTCCCAGGCCCTGGCGTTCGATGTCGTCGGACGCAATGCCATCCTGCGCGACCCCTCCTACCACGGCGGACAGTATTACGACAAACCGCACGGACCCCGGGTGGGCCTGGCCCTGGCCCGCATGATCGGCCACATCACTTACCTCTCGCCAAAGGCCATGGAGGACAAATTTGACGCGGACCGCCTGCGTCCGCGCGATGTCGCCGTCGAGTTCGAAAAGCGATTCTCGGTCGGCTCATACCTGGGCTACCAGGGAAGCCGGTTCGTCGAGCGCTTTGATGCAAACAGTTATGTGACCCTCACGCTCGCCATGGATTTGTTCGACCTCGGCGCAACGCAGCAGGAGTTGGCCCGAGCCTTCAGCAAGGCCACGTGCCGCTTCCTGATCATAAGTTTTTCGAGCGACTGGCTCTTTCCGCCCGAGCAATCCCGCGAACTGGTAACCGCCTGCATTCAATCCAAGGCGCCGGTCAGTTACGCCGAAATCAAAAGCGATTGCGGCCATGACGCTTTCCTGCTGGATAAGGAAGTCGCCTTGTACGGCGGAATGACCCGCGCCTTTCTCCGCAACGTGGCCAGCGGCGACTCCGGCCCGGTCGAGGCGAAGGACAGCCACGGCCCTACCAGCATCTTCAGCCAGCACCGCGTGGATTACGACCGCATCGTCGAGCTGATCCCCGAGGGCGCGAGCGTGCTGGACCTGGGCTGCGGCTCCGGCGGCTTGCTCGCCCGCATCAGATCCAAAAACCCCGCGCGCCTTGCCGGCGTCGAGCTGGACCCCGCCCAACTGCTCACCTGCATCAGCCGCAATTTCAACGTGGTCCAGGCCGACCTGAACAAGCCGCTCGCTTTCGGCGAGGGCGAATTTGATTGCGTGGTGCTCTCGCAAACGCTGCAGGCCGTCAACGAAATCCAGACGTTGATCAGCGAGATGCTGCGCATCGGCAAAACCGGCATCGTCAGCATCCCGAACTTCGCTTACCGCCCGCTCCGCGAAATGCTCGCCAATCAGGGCCGGGCGCCGAAATCCCACGGCGTGCTCCGCTACGAGTGGTACAACACGCCCAATGTGAGGTTCTTCACCATCGCGGACTTTGAGGATTACTGCAAAGACCATCAGATCACGATCCGGACAAGAATCTATCTCAACACGGAAAGCGGAACCGAGGTCCACCAGCAAAACGACCCCAACCTGAACGCAGACCTTGCCATTTTTGTGGTTGCCGGCGGGCGCAAATGACGCCGGAGACCGGGTCGGAGCTCACTGAACCGTGAATGAAAAGAGCTGCCCTCCGGGCTCAACGGAAAAACGCAGCCGGACCGGGTCGGCCTCATTCAGTCGCACACGGCCCCGATCAAACCGCACCCGATGCCGTATCGAGTCGCCCCGGATCTGCGCATTACCCAGGATCCGCCCGCTCGTGTCCACCACGCTCACCTTCACCGGCCCGGCTGCATTCACATACAGGCTGCCATTGCAACGCAGCGGCCTGGTCAGCAGTGTCCCCCGTGTGACGGACACAAAACCGTCCACACGCAGCCGCGCGCGGAAAATGCCCCCGCCCATCAGGCGATGCGGTTTGGGCGCGTTCTTTCCGTAGGACGAGGCGCTGTAGTAGTAAATAAGTTCATTGCCGATCCGGAGCGGCCCCTGGCTGAATTCACTGATGTAGCCGCCATCGTTCCGTCCGTTATTGCCGCCCTCCCGCCCGTTCGCAATGAAAACCTCCGGCACGCCACCGGTGTTTGTGAACGGCGCCTTCGCCCAGTTCAAACCGTCGCGGCTGGACACCAGCTTCAGGTAAGCGCACCCGCTCGCCGAGTAAGGGTAATCGCCCATGCCATGCCAGACCTTGAGCCCCCCAAGCCACATGCTCCCGTAACGCCACGCCGTGCTGGCATAATACTCGTCCGCAGCCTCGTCGTTGCCCTCTTTGCGCGCCGGCGGCAGCAGGGCAATCCTGTCCATCCCGGCGGTATCCACCGGCGCATCCAGGCGTTCAAGAAACTTGTAGGCGCGGCTCCGCAAATTGCTGTTCGCCTCGCCCACTCTCTCGGTCGTGAAGAATTTGAATATCCCAAGGTAGCGTTCCTGCGCGGGATCATAGCTGAACAGCGTCACATCCCCGGGCCCATACACAGTCTTGCCATCCTGCTCGATCACTCGCGCGGACATATCGCCCGGACCCGCCCATGCATTCACAACCAAACCCAGCCGCTCCCACGTTCGCCCCTCCCGGGAGCGCACATAGTAAATGCCCTCCGTGGAAGGTCCGTAGTTTGCGTAGTAAAGCCATCCCTTATAGGGGTATTTGGCGTCACGCTCATCGTAATGGCACGAAAACAGGTCAATGCCGGGGGTGCCGCGTGCATCAGCCTCCTTCTCCGGCAGCGGTCCGAACGTGATCCGTTCAAATTTGCCGCCCTCCCCGGTCTCCCAGGCCAGACCATCCCGCGATGTAAAACGGTACATGTGCCGTTCCTCGAACCCCTGCGTGAACATCACATACCGCTTCAGGCGCGAATCAAACACGATGCTCCCATACGCAAGCAGCGTCGAGCCCCGCACGGCGGGAATCACCGCCTCGTCGCCATTCGCATCCTTTACCGGGCAATGGAGCCGCCGCTCAAGCCCCTCCTGGCTCGCAATCAGGTAATCATCAACAAACAATTGCGCCACGCCCGCATCAATCTCTACGGCGTCCACACCCTGCCCCATCGCCCGCGGATGACCCCCAAGAACCACAAGCAAAGCCGGCAAAAGCGCTCCCACCAGTCTCTGTAATGCAAATCCTGCCATGGCTGTTTCCTCTGAGGAAAAGTCTATCCCCGAACAACCGCCTCCTCAAGAGAACACCCATCTTTGGCAGGGGCGGCTTCCATGTAGTCCCGACCAGGAATCGGTGCGGGGGTGGCCTCACCCCCGCTTGGTGCGTGGCGCGTGTGATCGCGCCGATGCTTT
>CAYNZC010000166.1:0-7034 GCA_964401575.1 uncultured Verrucomicrobiota bacterium | reverse complement strand
AGGATTGCGATGATTGCGATGACGACGAGGAGTTCAATGAGAGTGAATCCGCCCTTTTTACGACTTTGTTTCATAGTTCAGAGATAAGGCTATTCAGGCATACATGTAATATCGGAATGCGAAGCGCAGTGCAATGTTTTCATTTTGCATATTTATTCAATGACGTCTCCAAACCGGTATCGCCCGACTCCGGGTTTCTCCACCATATATAATACATGCGCTTCCATTCGTTGTCGAACGGTAACCTGGCGATGTGTCAACAGCATGTCGGTCCTGTAACATTCCGGTGACAGCGGTTTTCCGGAGATCCGTCGTGGCGGCAACGTGACTTTTTTGGACAACCACGCGGAGTGGCGGAAATGCTCCTCGATGACGAACCGAGTGACACCGCCGGGCAAGCCTGTTTTTGAATTCCAGGCGGACATCCGCAGCGTCACCGGTTTTCCAACCGGTAGAACATGCCGGTCACATTTGTGGCCGGCACATTTATGGTGAAAGGCAGCGACACAGGATTTGTTGTGAAGAGCCATTCCCAGTCCACAAGGTTGGTGCTGTTATAAATCCAATAGGCCGGGCCGGCGTCTCCAGCCACATCGAAATACAGCCCATCGTCCTCCAATCGAGGCGCGCTCATCACAGGCGGCACCGGCTGGCGCACACGAACGGTGAAGTCCTGGGTTGCGCCAAGCATCGGGACCCCGTTATCGGTCACGGCAATGCGAACGAAGTTGGTGGAAGGCGCCTGGGCGATGGCCGGCCGCCAGCTAAACGTGCCCGTGAGAGAGTTCACTGCCGCGCCGAATGGGCCGGAAACCAGCCTGAAAGTCAACTGCTGCGGCGGCACATCCGGATCGCTGGCCACGGCCGGGACGGAATAAAGGCTTCCTGCGATGACCTGGGCATTTGTGTAGGCTCCCAGTTGCGGCGGACGGTTGTCCATCGCGGCCAACTCCTGCGCGGTTAGCGGACGGCCATAAACGCGCGCGCTCCGAATAACTCCCTGGAAAAACTCATCGCCCCCGGGAAAATCAGCCCCGATGACAAGGGGCTCCTCCGCAACGCCGCACCTGAGCGAGACGGCGGGCTGATTCGAATCCATGACGCCATTGATGTAAAAGCGGACGCGCGTCCCATCGTAGGTTACGGCCACGTGCTGCCAGGCGCCGAGCGTGAGTTTTGCGGTTGAATTCCATGAACCGGAGCCCACGGCGCCCGGTGGCGAATTGAAGTTCGCGGTGAACCGGAGCGAGCCGTCACTCCATAGCTGCAGGGCGTAGGGAGAGGTGTTTGTGCCTTTGCTGATGATGCCGGCCCAGTCGCTGAACCGATCCGGACGGATCCATGCGCACAACGTCAGTTGATGCTGCACATCGTTGCCCAGGGCAACGCCGCAATCCAGGTATGTGTTCGTTCCGTTGAAGACCAGGCCCGGATTTGCCCATGTCGCAGGCCCGTTCAGGGCGCCGGCACGTCCGGAGACCGAGTCCGCGGCAGTGACGCCGCTGGTTTCCGTCAGCGGGAAATGCGCTGCCAGAAAGTCCGGACTGTCCGTGATGACGGAACCGTTCGGCACCGGAGATCCGAAGTCGGGCACACCGTTATCTTTCCAGAAAAGCCGCTGGGCGCGGATTCGCCTGAGGTTTCTGCAGCCTTCTTCCGGGTTGACATTGGCGTGATAGACATTCCACCACTGGCCGGACGTGTCCTGCACGAGAGAGTTGTGTCCGGGACCGTAGGCTCCCGCCTTTTGTGTGAACACGGGACCTGATTTTGTCCAGGACGATGCATCGAGGGGGTCGCTGCCTGTGAGAGTCAAAAGGCCGAGAGCATAGCTATCGGTCCAGCATCCGCTGGCCGAGTAAACGACAAAAAGCTGCCCGCCCCGGCTGAATCCCCACGACCCCTCGTTGACGTCTGGAGTGCCAACGGTCTCCCAGGATTTTGTGGGAGCGGAAATCTGGACCGGTGTGGTCGCGAGGGTATAGGGATTGCTCATTCGAGCGATGTAGATGCATTGGGCGCCCTGGACCGGTTCGCCTGAAAACGTGTAGTACCACTGATCATTCCAGGTGAAAGCATTCCCATCAATGTTCCAGAAGTCGTGAAAGATGATTCCCTTGCTCACGTAAGGTCCGGTGGGGTTTGTGCCGGTGCTTTCCGCCACGAAACCGCGGCGTGCCCGGCCGTTGCTATCGGCGTTGGTATTTGCCGTGTAATAGAGGTACCAACGATTCGTGATAAAATGCAGTTCTGGCGCCCAAACCTCCGGATAGGACGGCGTGAAAATAATTCCATTGGACGCTGGAACCAATCCCCCCAGCGTGCCGGACCGGCGCAGCCGAATGTTGCGGCCATCGCTTTGGACCAGGTGAAAAACGCCGTCTTTGCGCACAACCGTGGGATCCTGCCCCTGCATCATCGAGTTTGTGAAACAGGCGGAAAAGAGCGTTCCGCGCGGAAAGGCGATCAACAGCCCGAAAGCAAGGGCGAGACTGAGGCGCCAACCGGTTTGGCTTGAATGAAAGCTGCGCGTTTGCGGCATCGCGCCGCAAGATAGCACACCATCCGGACCTCGAACCAGCGTTCTTTGCGCTGTTGCCGCAGGAGGACTTGCTGAGGGATTTGATCGAGACCGGATGGCGTCGTGGACGGGTTCTGATTCCTTTCTTTTCGTTTCGGCTGTGAACGCTACACTCGCGCGCCATGAAGTTGAGAGAGATGATTGAACTTTTTGTTCGCCACCTTGTCGAGCTGATCATCCGGCTCCTGGGAGTGGCTTTTCTTTACAATGCGCTGGCAGCCGTTCCGGCGGCGATAGGGAATTTTTGCCCGATCTTTCCGCACCTGAACTTTCGCAGTCTCTTCCCGAGCCTGATCCTGATCGGGTGGCCCCTGGTTGCGGGCTTGTACCTGGTGCGAGGCGCGCCGTGGCTGATGCGGTTCGCGTTTGGGGAGCGCAAGCCCGCCGAGCCCTCCACCCAACCCGGGCACCGGGACCTGTTTGGCGGCGGCACAACGCCTCCGTGACGTTTTCTCCAACCGGCTTCCGGACGGTGCGCCCATGAACTTTGTGCTGGCATGCATCCCTGTAGCCGTG
Source organism: uncultured Verrucomicrobiota bacterium (assembly GCA_964401575.1). Lineage (GTDB taxonomy): Bacteria > Verrucomicrobiota > Verrucomicrobiia > Limisphaerales > UBA8199 > CAYNZC01. The sequence continues at coordinate 3,937 of CAYNZC010000166.1, read as the reverse complement.
GTGCTGGCGCTCATGCTGCGCCTCAAATGGGGCGCGCACAAAGCCGGGGCGGCCGGGTGGCTCGCGGCGGTCGTTGCCGGGGGCTTGTCTTTCGGGCTCACGTTCGAGGTGTTCTGGGTATCCCAGGTTAAGGGACTGCTTCTGTCCATTTATGTGCTGCTCATTATGTGGCCGGCCCTGTTCCTGTTTCACTGGCTGAACAGGCTCGGCGCCATCGAGGCCGTCACCCGGATGCTCCAGCGCGCCGTGCCCGAACCCGGGCTGTTTGCGATCGCTTTGGCCTGGTGCCTGAGCGGCGCTTTCGAGGGCATCGCCGGATTTGGCCTGCCGGTGGCCATCGTTGCGCCAATGCTGCTGGCCGCGGGGGTTCAACCCATCCGGGCCGTTGCCGCAGTGGCCATTGGCCATTCGTGGGCGGTAACTTTCGGCAGCATGGGACTCATCTTCCAGACACTTTCCGCGATTTCCGGCATTTCATCGCAAGAGCTGGTTCCATGGACGGCGACGCTGCTGGGAGCCGCCTGCATTGGATGCGGACTCGGCGCGGCGCTTGTCCTGGGCCAGAGCCACCGCTGGAAAGCGGTGATCCTGGTCGCGCTGCTCATGGCGTCTGTCCAGTTTGCGGTCTGCTATTTCGGGCTTTCTGCGATGGGCAGCTTTGCCGCGGGCCTGGCCGGACTGCTCGCGTGCGCCGCCATCAGCAGACGCACACGGGAGAATAGCACACCCGCGCCAGCGACGACCGCGAATTCCAGCAAGAACGTCGCACCCGCTCTGGCCTGCTACGGAAGCCTTGCCCTCATGCTGGCCGCCCTCACCTTCGTCCCGCCGCTGCGGATCGCAGTCGAAAACTTCCGTTGGCAGGCAACCTTCACCCGGGTAGCTACCGGCAACGGCTTTGTCACCCCGGCGGGGAAAGGGCCGGCATTTCTGTTCCTGACCCATCCGGGTTCGCTGATGATCCTGGTCGCGCTGGTCGCGGTGGCAACCGCGTTTTGGTCGAACCGCCAATCCGCCCGGGAAACGTTTCTGCACGCGACCCGCGGCACAGTATCTTCCGGCGGCCTGGCCACCGTTGGCGTTTTGTTCATGGTGGGCATGGCCGGGATCATGGATCACTGCGGCATGACGCTGCTTTTGGCGGAAGCCGTGAGCGGGATTGCGGGATCGGCCTACCCGCTGGTTTCCCCTTTCATCGGCGTGCTGGGGGCCTTTGCCACCGGCAGCAACAACAACTCGAACATCATGTTTGCCACCCTGCAGAAGAGCGCGGCTGAAATCCTGCGCTTGTCCCCTGCCCTGATCCTTGCGGGCCAGACTGCCGGCGGGTCGCTGGGCAGCATGGTGGCCCCTGCAAAGCTCGTCATTGGCTGCAGCACTGCGGGATTGACGGGACAGGAGGGCGCGGTGCTGCGCAAGACCATTGGCCCCCTGCTGGCGCTGATTTTCATTATCGGGCTCATTCTTCTGGCCCTGGCCCGATAGCTGCCCTGGGCAACGCTATCGAGACCCCGGGTATTTCATGCTCCGCACGGAACGCCGACGGGCCGGGGCTGCGGACATGGTATGGGGTGACACCCTGGCAACGTCCAAAGCCGGCGCACATTCCGGCGCTCCTGGTTCTTGCATCGTCATTTTTTCGCTTTACGCGGCGGAAGGATTCGGGCTACAAGATGCTGCAGACAGCATTATCAAATATCCCCTATGAATACGCCGCAAACGACACACAGATGCGGGTGCGCCTGCTGCACCGCCATGCACAGCTATAACGGCCCGTTTGGGGGTCTGAACCGGCGCGAGTTCCTTTTCCGGGTGGGCACGGCCACCGCCGGGTTGAGCCTGGCGGGCCTGGATGCGTTTGCCGCGGATGCCTCGCTCGATTTGCCCAGGCGCGGGCCTACTACTGCCCGTCCGCTGCGGGTCCAGCCGGTTTTGATCTACAGCACACCCGCGCGGCGCGAAGGCACGAGTTGGCGCGGCTGGGGGGGCATTCAAACGGAGGAACAGGCGCAGGCGGAGAAGGCGCGCATTGGCGGCGAACTGGAAAAGATGTCGAAAGCGGCCGGTTTCCCGCTGGAAATCCTGCCGATACAAATGGTTTCGAACCGCAAGGCGGCCGAGGCAGTGCCCGGGGACTTCGACGCGCAGATACTTTACGCGGCCGGCGGGGACAACGGGATGCTCGAGGCGATTGTGAAACCGGACAAGTGGAACCTGATGTTCCTGCGGCACGACACCGGGCCGGTGTATCTCTGGTATGAGATTGCGCACCCCTGGTTTTTGCGCAAGTCCACGGATGATTACCTGTCAAAGGGCCTGGATGTGAACGACCTGGTGGTGGACGAGTATTCGGAAGTGCTATGCCGGTTGCGCGGCCTGCACGGGCTGCAGAACACGCTGGGCAAGCGCATTGTGGCCATTGGCGGCGCTGGGGGCTGGGGCGCCGGGGGGCAAAAGGCGCCCGGGATTTCGCGAAACCTGTGGAAATTGGACATCGTGGATGTGAGCTACAAAGACCTCGAGCCCAGGCTGAAGAAGGCGCTGGAGGATGCGGACCTGGCCAAACGCTGCAAGGCCGCCGCAGGCAGATACCTCAAGAGCGCGGGCGTGTCGCTCCACACCCGGCGGGATTTTGTGGATAACGCGTTTGTGCTGAACGAGGTGATGAAAGACCTGATGGACGAAGCGAAGACCGACGCGATCACCATTCACCATTGCATGGGCACGATCATGGGGATCTCGAAGACCACGGCGTGCCTGCCGCTGAGCCTGATGAACGACGACGGTTATCTCGCCTTCTGCGAGTCGGACTTTGTTGTCATTCCCTCGGGCATCCTGCTCCATTACATATCCGGCCTGCCGGTGTTTCTGAACGACCCGACCACGCCGCACGACAACGTGGTTACCCTGGCTCATTGCACCGCGCCGCGGAAGATGAACGGCAAGCGCGCCGAACGGGCGAAGATCATGACGCATTTTGAATCCGACTACGGCGCGGCGCCGAAGGTGGAGATGAAACTCGGCCAGGTTTGCACGAACCTCGTGCCTGATTTCGCGTGCAAGAAGTGGGTGGGCTTCGAAGGCAAAATCGTGGCCAACCCGTTCCTGGACATTTGCAGGTCGCAGATAGATGTGAAGATCCTGGGAAGCAACGCCACGCTGCTCGAGGAAATGCGCGGTTTCCACTGGATGATGAGTTACGGGAGCTTTTTGAAAGAAACCCGCTACGCGCTGGGCAAGCTGGGAGTGGAACTGAACGACCTGTCCTCGGGCACACCGGCTTAGGAAAGGCCGGCGGAACAGATCAGCCAGACAAACCCGGCCTGGCGCCGGGAGTGCTGCGGGGCTTGACTGCGCGCGGCAGTTGCGGGCAGGCTCAGGCGATTTATGAACGTTGAATTACCGCGTTTCTGCATTCCGCTTATGATGGCCGCCTCCACTTGCATCGCCGCTTCGATCCCATCCATACAGAAGGCTCCTTTTGGCGTCATGCCGGATGGCGCCGCGATCGAGAGCTACACCCTGAGCAACGGCCGGGGAATGACGGCAAAGATCCTCACCTACGGCGCCATCATCAACGAGTTGAACGTGCCCGACACGAAAGGCGCGGTTACCAATGTCGTGCTTTCGGTCAAAACGCTCGATGAATACCTTGGCGGTTTTCGCGGCATTGCGGCCGTGGTGGGACGCGTGGCAAACCGGATCGCGGGAGCGGCGTTCACGCTGGACGGCGTAGAATACAAGCTGGTGGCGAACAACTCGACCAACCATCTGCACGGGCTCTTCGGCAAATCGGTCTGGACGGCCCGCGCGCTGCCTCCCGCGCGCAACGGCGTCTCGCTGGAGTTGACACACCTGAGCAAGGACGGGGAAAACGGGTTCCCGGGCAACCTGGCGGCCACGGTGGTTTATACGCTTACGACGGATAACGAGCTGC
>CAYNZC010000165.1:3557-7050 GCA_964401575.1 uncultured Verrucomicrobiota bacterium | reverse complement strand
GCAGGTGAGGTCTAGAACTGGGCCGCCGAGCTACGGAACGCTCAGGCGGTAGAAGGCGGGGGATGCGGCAGGGGAGTTGGTGTGGGCGATGGTGATTTGGGCTCCTGTGCCGGAAATGTTGGTTCGGGCGGGAAAGAAAGCGGCTTGGTCGGGGAGGTTGGTGGCGCGTTCGAGGGTGTAGGTGACGTCGCTGGCGCTCTGCCATCGAAGAGTGGCAACAAGGCCGGTGACCGTGATGGAGGAAATGGAGAGAAGGGAGGCGGCGTTGGTGGGGTTCGTGCCTGCGCGCCACTCCTGCCAATTGGTCATGCGGTCGCCGTCGGGGTCGAGGGCATCGGCAGAGCCGTCGGTGAGCATGCCGTAACGCTGGAGCCAGGCGTAGGAAATGGACGAGGCAGGGTTCTGAAGTTCGAAAGCCCCGATGTCAACCGTGCCACCCGCTATGCGGGGATCGCCTTCGAGGTCGGTGGAATTAATGACGGCGGAGTTGAGGCCGGCGTTGATGCAGGGGGAGCTGGGAGTGAGGCGGAAGTCACCTGCGGCAGGGTCCAGGAGAGCGGGATTGTTCGTGAAGTTTGCCGGGCCGGGGGAGAGTGGCGTAGTGCAGCAGTGGGAGAGCGGAGTGCCTGATTGGTAGTTGGGCGCAGTGGGGGCGGAGTTGAAGTAAACGATGGAGTTCAATACGGATGTGGCGAAGCCATCCGTGGAGAGGCCGCCCGCGGAGAGTGAAGCGGTGTTACTGACGATGGTACAGTTGATGGATTGGCAGCCGAAGACGCCGCCGCCCTGACTGGCCTGGTTCGCCACGACGAGGCAATTTGTCATTTTGCTGGCATAGGCACCGCCGCCCTCGGCGGAGGCGATGTTCGCAACGATATGGCAGTTGTTAAGGGTGCTTCTGTAAGCGCCGCCGCCACCTGAGGGGGGCAGGGGCACGGAGCCGACGGCGGTGTTGTTGGAGAGGGTGCAGGAGTTCAGGGTGCAGGCGAAGGCCGCGCCACCAACGCTGGCAGAATTGGCAACGAGCAGGCAGTTGTTGAGTGTGAGTCCGTACGCGCCGCCGCCGTGTGCGGCGGAGTTGCCAGCGATAACGCAGTTCCAGAGCGTGGCAGTGCTTGGGGATAGGGGGCTGGAATCGGCGTAGGCACCACCGCCCTGGCCGGAACTGAATGGAACAGTGCCGTTGGTAAGGGTAAAACCGATGAGGAAGGCGCCGTTGGTAAGGTATGCGCAGCGAGCGTAGGGGATGCCCAAGCGTGAATTGCCTTGGGAGCCGAGAATGGTAGTAACGGCCGGGCCGTTGAGGCTTTGAACGGTAATGGGTTTGAGGATCGCGACGCGGTTGGAGGTGAGGGATTTGCCAGCGAGCGCGCCACCAAATTGGTAAAGGCCGTTGGCGACCAGGACGAGGTCGCCAGGGTCGGCGGCGTCAACGGCGTCCTGGATGTTGGTGGCGGCGGTGAGCCAGTTGGTGTAGGGGGCGGAAGGGGATGGGTTCGCGGCATCGACGTAATGAGTCGTCGGGACTGCGAGCGAAGCAGCAGTCCCCAGGAGGGCGGCTGTAAATACCAAACAGGGGAGAGCCTTCATTGGGTGTGGTTTGTGTAGGTGGCGGATGAGGGGAGTGGGTTGTGGTTGCCTCCCTCTGTTGTGTGCGCTGACGGCAACCGAGCGCGCTGGGCCGCTGTATAGTTCGCGAATTCTGCATCCGGAATCGCTAGAAGCATCTCTATGTCGTCATTTGTGATGGCGCGCGTCGGGCGCAAGGAAAACGACTCATTGTTCTGTCTTAATTGAAGAAGTTCGGCGGTGGGACCGTAGATGGTGGCGATGACAGCGGGGGCGTCAGGCTTGCCCCAGAGGACGTCGAAAATGGGCAGGAGAACTTTGTTTCCGGCAGTCCCGCGGTAGAAGTGCTGACGCACTGCTCCGGGGAACTGCTGTTCCAGCACCTTGACGTCCACCGATACGGCGACTAGCCAATCGGTCGCGAGCTGGTAAGCGGTATTGGTGCTCATGCCTGGATCGATCTGGGCGAGTCGCCGTTGAAGCTGCGGGAGGGGCTGATTTCCGAACGGATGCAACTTGGTAACGAACCGGAGCCTGCCGGACTCGGCAAATCCAAAGGAATACTCGTCAGTGTCAACCGCACCAAGGAAGCGCAGCAGTCGCGGGGGGCCGACGTAAAGCTGGCGTATATCGCTCTCCATTATGGGGAGGTGCGCGTGGAGGCGTAATCGTTCAGCGAAAAAGTTTACCTCGGCCAACATGGAGGCTGTGGCAACGTAATTGTAGGCTGCGGAGGTGGCCAATGGGAACAGCTTTTTGCCGTGGAGGTTGTCCGGTGTGGCCAGTCTGGAGTCGTAGATTGTCTTCCGTTCTGTTATCGCGTCCAGCGCCTGGGTAAGTTTGTCTTTGAAATCGCGATTCTCGGTAAAAGTGGCATTGGTTCCGAGCGCGGATTGTTGTTGGTCGACGAGCTGCATCAGCTTAGGAACTGCTTCCCGGGCCAAAGGGCCAAGGGTTTTGAGGGCGTCGGCTGCCGAGGCTCGAACAGTTCCGTCAGGGTCCTCAAGTCCATCGAGCAGTGCCGGGAGGATTCTTTCCACTCTGTTGGACACCCCGCCTAGAGCCGACAGAACCGTCCGGCGCACGAACGGGTCCGTGTTGCCCGTGTGCGCCAGGAGGAGAGGAATCGCACTGTGGAGTTCGGGGCCGAACTTGTTTAGAGCCTGTGCGGCGGATGCGCGGGCGTTGGTTTCGGCTTCGCTCAGACCGTTGAGAAGAACCGGCACAACGGTTTGAGCATCAGTTTTTGTCTCCCCAAGTGCCGTGAACACGAGGTAACGCACCATGGCATTCGTGTCGGGGGCTTGCGTTAGCAGGAATGGAACGGCTTCAGGTGCGCCGAGCAGGGCGAAGGCATGCAAAACGAGCAGTCGGTCTTCTTTCCGTCTGTGGTAGATCTCGATCAACTGAGGGACCACGTCTTTAGCACAGGGCCGCAAAGCGGTGAAGGCCAAACGGGTTTGATTAAGTCGCTCGAACCAAAAGGGGTCGTAATAGCGCTCAGCAATGCACCCCAAGCGAAGCTTCCACAGGCCGTAATAGAATCGCTCCTTAAGAGGGGACTTGTCTAGTTCGGCCTTTCTATCCGGAGGATGGCGGAACCGTTTGATGAGAAAGGGCACCGCATTTGTGCCCATCGTGCGGACCGCCGCTCTTGTTGCTTCCTGACCAGGCCACCACTTCACATTGTTTTTTCGATATGGAGCATCGAGCCATTCGCTAAGGGTCCTGCCCTGGTATGTCGGCTCGCGATCCGGGTAGAGAAAAATGATCAAGGCCGCAGCTATGCAAACCATGAGCGAACCGAGCACGATGATGCGACGCTTGGGCACGGGGTTTATGGAATGGGGCTGTAACGGGTCAAATCTTTGCAGCCGGAGAGCTTCCAGGTGCGCATGGGGGGGTAGATCCCCAAGGGCCGAGC
>CAYNZC010000165.1:0-3457 GCA_964401575.1 uncultured Verrucomicrobiota bacterium | reverse complement strand
GACATCTCGGTCACTAGGCCGCTATCCACGTTCGTGCCTTGGGCAGTAAAGTCCCAACTGTCTTCGATCGTGTTCCCGACCGGGGTGTTCGTGATCGTGGCCAAAAGAGTGTGCTGCGAGTCGTCAGAGTAGATATCTATTGTGTACGCGGAAACAGGTTGCTTAAGTGTCCCACGAATGTAGAGCACAGAGGAGAATCCATCATTGATAGGGTCGAACGTTACCGGGTTGTTTATTTGTGGAAGCGCCAGCGGGCCATAGACTGTGCGCTGTATGCCGGATGCTGAGATGTAACTGTAGCCAACTTGAAGTGAGTGGTGGCTATTAGCCAAGGTTGTGGTGTCCCAAAAGGCGAACCAATTGGCGTTTGTTGCCTGGCGCACCTCGCCAGTTTCTGCTTGCTGACCGTCAGCATAGAGTATCAGCGCGCCGGCGGCGTTGCTGTGGTCTGTCAAAAGTAATGGGAATGCGCACTCACCCAAGACGGGCTGTGCAGGATCGAGACCCAGCAAAGTAAGCGGGTTGGCTATATCAAAGGGGCCAAGGCTGAGGGCCTTTTTGACGGCGCCGACGAGACCGCTGCCCGAGAGATCACGGTCATCGTAAATGGCGTTGGTGGGATCATAAACGCCACTGATTGTGAAGCTTACCTGCCAATCGGTCTCGGTGTCTATATGAGAGGAGTAGCTTCCATCCCCGTGCCAGTTTTCGAGATAGTCTGAGATTCCGTCGGTATCCGCGTCTTTTGGCGCACCGTTAATGGTCGAAAGGTAGTGTAAGCCGATGCTGGCGTTATGGGTGCCCGGTTCTTCACCAGCCTTGAGTTGGTCAACACGGGTCGTGTAGTGGAACAAGCCGGCCTCGGCGGGGGTGCGGCTGCCCGCATGGTATAGTGGTGTTGTGATAGGTAGATAGTAGTCGCCGAGCGGGCCGCTTTGGTACCGCAGTGAGGCAGCGAGAAGCAACTCGCCGGTGCCGGCGCCGTTAGTGGCGGCGAGCAGGTGATTTGTGCCCCATCCCCAAGCGGATAGTTCCGTCTCGGTGAGTTGCCAGTAGGCGTTATGGCCGTAATCAAGGGGCATATTTGTATTTTGAACAAAATGGACCTTCTCGAACAGATTGTCGCTGAAGACCCAGTTGCCGGCGGATGCTGGGACAGGTTCCAGGTGGAACCAACCGCCTCCTCGGAACAGGTTGTTGTAGGCTGAGAAGGACATATCCACGTTGAGGCCCAGGTCGTTGTAGCCGCTTGGGTAGTAGGTGGGGTCGAGAAAGACGGCAACCTGGTCGAACAGGTTGTTTACCCAGGAGATGGAGCCTTCGCCGTAGAGATAATTCAGAGGCATCCAGTACCAGTCGGGAGGTCCGACGGTGATGTTCCCGCCGTGAATATTGCAATCCCGCATAGACCAGAACATGGCACTGTCGAGGGAGGCCTGAATGTCCCAGGTCTGCTCTGAGACCCCGGACCACAGGACGTAGTTGCGGGGCACGGTGTAAAAGTTGGAGAAGCGGAAGTCGAGCGAGGGCGGCGGGTCGTCTGTGCCACTCAGATCGGGCGGGGTGAAGTCTGGGGCGAACAGGAGCAGACATGGCGTCGTGGCTTGCTCCTGAATGAACTGGACGTCGATAAACGTGATGGGCTTCGCTGGGGTGCCATGGCTCATGAACGCTGAGCCTTCCTTCAAGTCGAAGCCGTAAGCGGTGGTGTAGGATTGGCCAGGCACTAGCTCCTGCCGAAAGCCGATTGTGGTGCCGGGCAGGACTGTGATTCTTCCGCGCAGTTTCATCCAAGCCACAGTGTAGTCGAGGGCCTGGTAGTGGTATCCGTAATCCGGCGCGCCGGTAGTGTAACGGGCAGCTTGCGGCCGCAAGGTTATGTCGCCGGTCACTTCCATCTGCTGAGGGAAGGTGAGGGGCGGACGAGTGGTTTTCTGGTGGAGGTCAGACTGCAGGCGGGCGCTGATGTTCGGGGTCCCGGCTGCGCGCAACGGACTCAAAGGTGCGAGATAATAGTTGGCAGTGCCGTTTGTTTGAAAGATGGGACCGGCGGGGTTGATTGCCACATGGTCTGTGACAAGTGCCGAGCCGGAAGCAATGCTGCCGGTAACGATGCTGTTGGTAAGGCGGATCCAGGCGGGTGGGGTTGGGGCTGCCCAAAGGGTGGAAACCTCGGCGGTTAGCTGCTCGGCCGCGATGCCAGCGAAGTTCGTCGGAGCCGCAACGGCGGTGTTGCACGCCCCGAGAAGGACATTGTGGAAGGCGACGGAGGAGTCCTGCCCTGCCCAAACGGGAGCGTTGCATTGGAGAAACTGGCTGTGCCAGAGGTCGAGGCGTTTTGATGAGTCCGAGGTGGTGATGCCTTGATCGGCAAAGCAGACGCGGAGGTTGGCAAGTCCTGAGGAGGGTATCTGGGCAGCTGAAAGGTCAAGGTAAGGGCACCCGTTGGAGTACATTTCCGGGAAGCCAGTGCTAATATCAATGACTTGCCCTAGGGAGTCGTCATCAACGGAGGTGAAGAACGCCGGAAGGTTGGAGTCGTCCATTTTACAGACGAGGTTGCCGATGACAGCAACCGTAGAGTTGGTGTAGTGCCAATCTGGCTTCACGACGCAACCGCCCTGGATTGTCGTGGTACCGAATAATTCCACTCGGGAATTTACGAGGTAGGTGACTCCATTCCGGAATGTGAAGTCCTGGCGTGGGCCGATGAGCCAAATAAAATCGCCGTATTCAGAGAGCGGGACAGAAAGGGTGGCATTGCTGCTGAGCGTGGAGAGGCTGCTGGGGCTTGTGACCTGGACAGAGTAGTCGCCGGCTTGAGATGTTTGAACGTTTACGAGCGTAAGGGACGTGTTTGTCTCGCTGGTGATCGGGGACGCGTTCAGGAACCACTGGTAGGTGAGGGGTTGGGCGCCTTCGGCGGCAACGGTGAATGTGACAGTGTCTCCAGAGTAAACGGTTTGGCTAAGGGGCTGGAGCGTGATGATCGGCGCGTCAGGATTTGTAGGGCTGGTATGGCTGACGAGGTGCTCGTAGGCATCGCTCATCAGGTCGCCATCCGCATCGTTGGTTCGGCCCAGGATGAAAAACGCCTGGTCGTCCGTCAGGTCGGGCACAAGGAGATTGGTTTGGCCGGGGTCGGAACGGAGCAACCACGTCCAGTTGGTGAGGTTCAGCCCCACGACGACGGGGCTTAGATTCGTGGTCATGTAGAGGTCATAGACTCCGTTGGTGAGTTCTGCTGTGGGCGGGTGAATGGTGAAGAAGCCAACGGAGTTTGTCAGAGCGCTGATTTCAAGCCAGAGATCATCGGCGGTGTACTCGAGCAGACCGAGCAAAAGTCCGCCGCCGGAATCGTGAAGGTCGTCCATTCCGGTAGAGCGGCGCAGATCAACGGCGGCTTGGCGCTCCTGAACTTCGGCGATGAATGCCTCAATCTCTTTAAGCCACGCCG
>CAYNZC010000164.1:2868-7118 GCA_964401575.1 uncultured Verrucomicrobiota bacterium | reverse complement strand
TCCACGCATCTCTGCCCGGGGCCAATCGCGCCTCCAAGCCTGCGTTCAGCCTCAACCAGTTTTGCAAAGGCGCGGCTGGGAGCCCCGGGGTCCGCTGCGAGGGAGATCTCGCCCAGCGGGTATGGCGATAGGAGATGTCGATTCTCAAAAGGAAACGGACAGGTCGCAATGGAAAGGAAGCCCTCCGTCGGAGTGGTCAGCACAAGCTGCGCAATCGAGTCAGCCTCCGCAAATGTCCCCGGTTCTTCTTTGAGGTGCTTGAGCCGCCCTCTGCAGTTCTGCCGCAAGCTCTTGATGCAGGCCTCGCGTATGAATTGACACCGCCTCCGCCCGGCAGCCGGGTCCACCCGGTCCGCAGCCGTTTCAATCGAGGGCGGCGGAGCCGAGTACTTCCTCATGCGGTACCATGCCCGAGCGCCGATCCGGGGCGCCTTTCTCTCCCCGTAATGCGGCTCCACATGCAGCATCCACGGGCCTCCCTCGGGCACCTCATCCCGAATGGCTTCGACCAGCAACGCAGCCCACGAGTTGATCGATTGGGCCGCAACAGGCCGGACAAATGGAAGGAGCTGCCGCGCAAAGGCCAGTTGTGGCAGCGGCACCGGCCACCCGCCGATGGAACCGGGACGGACCTCGAGAAGGCCGGCCGAGTGAACCGACGTCTCAAGGCCGGTCAAAACGGAATTCAACTCCGCTGACAGGTCGGTCTTTGAGTCGCTTGTCCAAAGCAGAACATGCCTCATCACGAGCAGATGTACGCAACATGGCCGCATCCGTAAAGAAACGGATTGTCAAATCTGCGCCATCTCTCATCATTTGGCAGAATTTTAATTACTAACCCTGGCCAGCGGCTTGCACAGCGCTGGTTTTTTATTGCAGCCGTTCGATTCGATAGAATCGGGAGGAGGAGGTGCTCACAAGGCTGACCTTTGCCACGTATCCCGTCGCGAGATAGTTGGTCTCTTCTGCAGTCCATTCGGCGAGCGGTGTCTGCAGCTCGACAGAGCTCAGGATGCGATAGCGCTCCCCGGGCATCGTCTCCCAACTCAGCAGCTTGTAGTCACCCGAAACGACAAGCGGCGTAACCTGCCCCGGTATCCGGAAAGCCGAAATCACAGGCAAGTGGTCGGAGGCCGCTTTGCTATCCGCGAGCAACAGACCGGTCAGCGGCGTGTTCGTCAGCACATCACTCCGGAACACCTCCGAATACAGGTAGTTGGTCCCCAGCCATTCGCAAGGCATCACGTAGTCGAACCGCACGTTGAGGGTTCCTTGAATGGACAGCGTGAAATCCTGCGTGGTCACGGGGTTCACGGGAGTGTCCAACAGAAGCCCCGTCGGAATGCTTGCCAGCGTCTGGATCGGCAGTTTGCTCTCGTAACGATTCGTATCCGGCCGGAATACGTCCTCGTTAAGATCTCCGGTCAGCAGGTATGGCGCCCCCTGGTTCGTAACGAGATAAACATTGGCCAGGAAATTGGAAATGGCCTGCGCTTCGGCGCCGCGCTTGTCGGCATCCGACTGGGGATCGGATGTAGTCGCCTTCAAGTGGGTGCTGAACACGTCCACCGGATGGGCCAACCCCGGAACCGCTATGCGCGCCTGAAACAGATCCCGCGTGAAGTTGCCCGTGCCGTAGGGCGCAAGGCTCTTCCCATCCAGGTGCGATTGCGACGACAGTATCTCAAAACGACTCGCAATGACGGTTCGAATGTAGCCGTCCGTCCCCGAGTTGGTTGCCAGGTGCCAGTTCGGTAGGAAGCCCGCAACCCAATTCGTCATTTGCCACGTGTATGCCCTTGGAATTTCGTTGAAGGTGATGATGTCCGGCGAAAGGTAGTTGAGCACCCGGCCGATTGCCTGAACCTGCGGCGCACCCAAACCCCAGTCATCCGCGTTGGTCAAACCGTTCCCCTTCACGTTCCAGGTCACTACCTTCAGAACACCATCCCAGGGCGGACTCGGGGAGACAACCACCATCGCGGGATCGCTCTCTGCATACCCGCCGCCGTTCGTCACCACGAACGAATAGAAACCGGAATCATTCGTGGATACCGCAACCAGCATCAATGCCTCGTTTGTTTCTCCGCCCAGGGGCGCACCGTTGAAAAACCACTGATACGTCAGCGGCGCAGTGCCAGCCGCCAGGCCGTTTAAGGTGATCGTTTGCCCTTCTACCGCCGGTTGATCCTGAGGCTGCAAGGTGATAACCGGCGCCGTAGGATTGCTCGAGGCTTGCACGTCCATGTAACTCGTTCCAATCCGGATGTCGTCCACCAGCAAATCTCCGGTGCGACTGGCCTGGCGCAATGCCACCTGCCGGATATCCTCCAAAGCGGCATTGTCCGAGGCGATCACGGATGTATTGGTCTCCGACTCCGGATTCACCCAAAGGGTGCTGACGTTGCTCGCCGGCGTGAATTTGAGCAGCACGATCACCTCCGAGTACGTTGGAAATTCGTCCGGAAAAAACACGGACGGCGACGCAGCCGCATTTGCCACACCCAACCGGAACCGTCCGGACGACGCGCCGTTCGTGCTAATGAAGACTTTGCATCGGTGACTGGTCGTGTTGAGGTGAGTGAAGTAATCCGTCGTGGCGCTCGTCGGCAAATTGGTGACGATGAGCCGGAAACTCCAGTACACGGAAATGTTCGTCGTCGTTCGGTATGGCCCCCCGGGCAAGGGCACATTCAGGTCTTCACTGAGCGACGGTTTCAGTGCCGCACGCCCATCGGAAACCTGCAACTCATCCAAGGTGCCGCTATGGGTGCTCCAGAATCCGCCGGAGACCGTCCTGAGCGGCCCATTCGTGTAATCAAAGCCCTCCTCCAGGAGAAGATCCGCCCGCACCGGCACAAGCGGCAGCAGAACAAGTATCGCCATGAAAATGCATTGGCGGGCAACATGAAGTGGGGTGAACATCAATACAACACCTTCCGCCTTATAATCCCATTTTCAGGAAAAAAGTAAAACGGTTAATGGATCGATGAGGCGGGCAGTCAGAAAGGTCCGCAGAAACACCCCTGGGAACTTCCGGGCAACCGCGAACATGCCGGCAAAAGCCGCACAAGCCGCCCTCACCAGGAGCCAATCGCAGGTGCGAAGGGCAGAATCACTTTCCCTTTAGTGCCGCAACCCCATAGTCGCGATTCAATTTGGCAATGAAGTTCAGGCTGATTTCTTTCGGGCAAACCGCTTCGCAGGAGCCGGTGACCGTGCAATTCCCAAAACCCTCCGCATCCATTTGTTTCACCATGGCCAGGGCGCGCCGATCCTTTTCGGGCTTGCCCTGCGGCAGAAGGTTCAGGTGAGACACCTTCGCCGCCACGAAAAGCATTGCGGAAGCATTCTTGCACACGGCCACACACGCCCCGCATCCAATGCACGCCGCCGCATCCATGGAACGGTCCGCCGCCTCTTTCGGCACGGGAAGAGCGTTTCCATCGGGCGCGCCGCCGGTGCTGACGGACACAAACCCGCCAGCCTGGATGATGCGGTCGAATGCGCTGCGATTGGTGACCAGGTCCCTGATGACGGGAAAGGCCTTTGCCCGCCACGGTTCGATGGTGATGGTATCCCCATCCTTGAAATGGCGCATGTGCAACTGACATGTCGCCGTTCCCCGGTGGCCGCCATGCGGCACTCCGTTAATGACCAGCGAGCACATCCCGCAGATGCCCTCGCGGCAATCTGAATCGAACGCGATGGGATCCTTGCCCTGCTCGATAATGCTCTCGTTCACAACGTCCAGCATTTCGAGAAAGGACATGTCTTCCGATACGCCCCGCGCTTCGTGTGTTTCGAAGTGCCCGGGTACCTGGCTGTGTTTCTGTCTCCAGACTTTTAAGGTCAGGTTCATTTGTAACTCCGCGTGCTCATGTGGACTTCATCATACACGAGCGGTTCCTTGTGCAGCGCCGGGGCATTCCCCTGCCCCTTATACTCCCACGCCGCAACGTAAGAGAAATTCTCGTCATCCCGCTGGGCCTCGCCTTCGGATGTTTGAAACTCCTCGCGAAAATGCCCGCCGCAGGATTCCCGCCGGTGCAGCGCATCCACGCAAAGCAGCTCGGCCAGCTCCATAAAATCGGCCACTCGCCACGCGTACTCGAGCGCCTGGTTCAATTCTCCGTTTTCGCCGGGCACCATCAGGTTGCTCCAGAATTCCTCCCGCAATTCCGGAATCCGCTTCAATGCCTCTTTCAGCCCCGCATTGACCGAGATCACGGCCACAACTGCTAAAGTTC
>CAYNZC010000164.1:0-2858 GCA_964401575.1 uncultured Verrucomicrobiota bacterium | reverse complement strand
GCACTTCTCCCAAAGCAGCTTCCCAAGCTCACGATGAAGCGATGTCGCCGTGCGCTTTCCTTTGATCGAGAGCAGCCGCTTCATCAACGCATCGGTATCTCCCAGCGCTTTCTTGAATTCGGCGTGCGACGTCGAAGGCTTGGGCGCCTTGGCCGTCGCAAAGTAGTTCCCGATCGTGTAGGGCAGCACAAAGTAGCCGTCCGCCAGCCCCTGCATCAGCGCGCTGGCGCCCAGCCGGTTCGCCCCGTGATCCGAGAAGTTCGCCTCGCCGATCACAAACAGCCCCGGAATCGTGCTCATCAGGTTGTAGTCCACCCATGTGCCCCCCATGGTGTAGTGAACAGCCGGATAGATCCTCATCGGATTCTGATAAGCATTCTCGCCGGTGATCTTCTCGTACATGTCAAAAAGATTGCCGTACCGGGCTCGAATCACATCCTCGCCCAACCGCTGAATGGCGTCCGCAAAATCAAGGTAAACACCCCGCCCGCCAGGCCCCACCCCGCGCCCGGCGTCGCAAGCCTCCTTCGCGGCGCGCGACGAGATGTCGCGCGGCGCAAGGTTTCCAAAGCTCGGGTATTTGCGCTCCAGGTAATAATCCCGGGCGTCCTCCGGAATCGCGCTCGCCGCCTTGCCACAATCCTCTTTTCGTTTGGGCACCCACACCCGCCCGTCGTTCCGCAACGACTCGGACATCAATGTCAGCTTGGACTGGTGGTCTCCACTGACCGGGATGCAGGTTGGATGTATCTGCGTGTAGCAGGGGTTTGCGAGATAGGCGCCCTTCTTGTAGGCCCGCCAAATGGCCGTGGCGTTCGAGCCCTTGGCATTCGTCGAAAGGAAGAAAACATTGCCGTAGCCGCCGGTCGCCAGCACCACCGCATCGCCCGCATGCGCGGAAATCTCTCCCGTGACCAGGTCGCGCACGATGATTCCCTTTGCGTGCCCGTCCACCACCACCACGTCCAGCATTTCGGTCCGGGAGTACATCTTCACGGCTCCAAGCCCGACCTGGCGGGACAATGCCTGGTACGCCCCCAGCAGAAGCTGCTGCCCGGTTTGCCCGCGCGCGTAAAATGTCCGGGAAACCTGCGCGCCGCCAAAGGAGCGGTTTGCCAAAAAACCGCCATACTCGCGCGCAAAGGGCACCCCCTGCGCAACACATTGGTCCATGATGTTGTTGCTCACCTGCGCCAGACGATAAACATTCGCCTCGCGTGCTCGGAAATCGCCGCCCTTGATGGTGTCGTAAAAAAGCCGGTAAATGCTGTCCCCGTCATTCGGGTAGTTCTTCGCCGCGTTGATGCCCCCTTGAGCCGCAATGCTGTGCGCCCGCCGCGGACTGTCCTGGAAACAAAAGCACTTCACTTTGTAGCCCAACTCGGCAAGCGTCGCGGCGGCGGAGGCTCCGGCCAGCCCGCTCCCCACCACCAGAATGTCAAATCTCCGCTTGTTCGCCGGGTTCACCAGCTTCAGGTCAAACCTGTGCTTGTCCCACTTCTGCGCAAGCGGTCCGGAAGGTATTTTGGCGTCCAATGGCATATTCATCTCTCAAACAGGTTTTACAACTCCCAGCAGCACCGCGGCAGGAATAGACATGTAACCCAGAAAAATCACCAGCGCGATCACATGCGCGCCAATATCCAGCACCCTGCGATACGCCTCGTTCTTCAGCCCAAGGGACTGAAACATCGCACCAATGCCGTGGCTCAGGTGAAAACACAACAGACCAATTCCAAGCCCGTAAAAAACAGAAACCCAGCCGTTGCTGAACCCCGCAACCATCATGTTGTAAACGTCGTGCTGCTCAATCCCCTGCGCCGTCGTGTAGCGCATTTGCGCAAAATCCTGGCCGGTCAGGTTTATCTCCGGCGGCGCCCGAAACGTGAAGTGAAGCAGATGATACACAATGAAAAAGAATACGATCAATCCGCTCACAAACATCGTCCGCGAAGCGTAACTCGCCGCCGTGGGTTGGTGCCTCGCATAGGCAACAGGTCCACGCGCCGCCCGGTTCTCCAGCGTCAACCGCACCGCCGACCAGATGTGCAGCCCCAACACCGTCAGAAGAATAATTCGCGCCGGCCAGATCAACTCCGGGTTGGACTGCAGCAAATGACCGTAGTGGTTCAGCACATCACGGCCAAAAAATATCTGCAGGTTCCCGGCCATGTGGCCAAGCAGGAACAAAAACATAATGCAGCCCGTCACGGCCATCGTGTACTTCTTGCCGAGCGACGAGTTAAACAAGTTTCCAATAATTCTCATGCGATCCAAATTGGGGACTGCGCGCCTCAACGCGCGGTGACATTGTACCCACGCCTGACAGAACTTCAAACATTTAAAACTGATGCTGCTCAAAAGAACATCTTTATGATCACCAATGTCTGTTTAGATGCTCTCAACGACAAACACCCGTCCTCACCCCGCTTCCGCAATCCACATCGGCAATAACCCATACTGCAGGATGCTTGGGGGGACCGTCACTTCCGGCAATTCAATCCCGAAAACACAGCTAAAATGGGCGCTCAGATGCGATGGTGTTGTTTTTAGAATCATTGAAAATCGGTCGCTGAACCTGTGTCGCTGCGCAATCACGTTACTGACTCGGTGCCAGAATGCGCTAAGCCAATAGCATGCATCCCCTTTATGACCTAATCGACGCCTCACCCCCACCTTTGCCAGGGACGATTTTCACATCCTCCCCGATTTCTGCTTTACCCCGTGAGATGGCGCAGCCTATCTCACCGGGTCGCCCCTTTCCACATAGGTGCGGGGGTGGCCCCGCCTTTGAGACCTAATGGACACTCCTCTGCATTTGTCGAAATCCCGATGTCGTTTATCGGGACACCCCCGTT
>CAYNZC010000163.1:5924-7194 GCA_964401575.1 uncultured Verrucomicrobiota bacterium | reverse complement strand
CGTCGAGCTTGTCGACGGTGTCGAACTCGAACTTGATCTCCTTCCAGGTCTCCATGGCCACCTTCAGCTCGGGGCTGTGGCGCGCGGCGCCGGCCAGCACCTCCCGCCCTTCCTTCTCGATGGCGCGGCCCTGGTTGCGGGCCTCCACGCAGGCCTCCAGCGCCACGCGGTTGGCCGCCGCGCCCGCCGCGTTGCCCCAGGGGTGCCCGAGCGTGCCGCCGCCGAACTGCAAGACCGAGTCGTCGCCGAAGATGGAGAGCAGCGCCGGCATGTGCCAGACGTGGATACCACCCGAGGCGACCGCGAAGACGCCCGGCATGGCCCCCCAGTCCTGGTCGAAGAAGATGCCCCGGCTGCGGTCCTCGGCGATGTGCTTCTCGCGCAGCAGGTCGATCCAGCCCAGGGTGGAGGCGCGGTCGCCCTCGAGCTTGCCCACCACGGTGCCGGTGTGCAGGTGGTCGCCACCCGAGAGGCGCAGGATCTTGGTGAGCACACGGAAGTGGATGCCGTGGTGCGGGTTGCGGTCGAGCACCGCGTGCATCGCGCGGTGGATGTGCAGCAACACCCCGTTGTCCCGGCACCAGTTGGCGAGGCCCGTGTTGGCGCAGAACCCGCCGGTGATGAAGTCGTGCATGATGATGGGCGCGCCGAGCTCCTTGGCGTACTCCGCGCGCTTGTACATCTCCTCGGGCGTCGGGGCGGTGACGTTCAGATAGTGGCCCTTGCGCTCGCCGGTCTCCTCCTCGGCCTTGTCGACGGCGTCCATGACGAAATCGAAGCGCTGGCGCCAGCGCATGAAGGGCTGGCTGTTGACGTTCTCGTCGTCCTTGGTGAAGTCGAGCCCCCCGCGCAGGCACTCGTACACCGCGCGCCCGTAGTTCTTCGCCGAGAGCCCGAGCTTCGGCTTGATGGTGCAGCCGAGCAGGGGGCGGCCGTACTTGTTCAGGATGTCGCGCTCGACCTGGATGCCGTGAGGCGGCCCGCCGCAGGTCTTCACGTAGGCGATGGGGAAGCGCACGTCCTCCAGGCGCAGGGCGCGCACGGCCTTGAAGCCGAACACGTTGCCGACGAGCGAGGTGAAGACGTTCACCACCGAGCCTTCCTCGAAGAGGTCGATGGGGTAGGCGACGAAGGCGTAGAAGCAGGTGTCGTCGCCCGGCACGTCCTCGATGCGGTAGGCGCGGCCCTTGTAGTAGTCGAGGTCGGTCAGCAGGTCGGTCCAGACCGTGGTCCAGGTGCCGGTGGAGGACTCGGCGGCGACCGCGGCGGC
>CAYNZC010000163.1:0-5824 GCA_964401575.1 uncultured Verrucomicrobiota bacterium | reverse complement strand
CGGTCCAGACCGTGGTCCAGGTGCCGGTGGAGGACTCGGCGGCGACCGCGGCGGCGGCCTCCTCGCGGGGCACGCCCGGCTGGGGCGTGATCTTGAAGCAGGCGAGCAGGTCGGTGTCCACCGGCTTGTACTCCGGCATCCAGTACGTCTCGCGGTATTCCTTCACCCCTGCCTTGTAGGTCTTCACGGCCATCGCTCATCCCTCCCGGGGGAGATGTTTTCTTTCCGAGGCCACCGCGCCGGCCGAGGCCATCACGGCCTCGATGTCCGCGACGGTCTTCGGCACGGCGCGGGTCAGGACCTCGCAGCCGTCTCTGGTGACGAGAACGTCGTCCTCGATCCGAATCCCGATGCCCCACCAGCGCCGGGGCACGCCGCGCGCGCCCGGCGCCACGTACAGCCCCGGCTCCACGGTCATGGTCATGCCGGGCTCCAGCACCCGCCACTCACCGTCGACCTTGTAGTCGCCCACGTCGTGGACGTCCATGCCGAGCCAGTGTCCGGTGCGGTGCATGTAGAAGGGCTTGTAGGCCTCCTCCTTGACCAGCCGCGGCACGCGGCCCTTGAGCAGCCCCAGGTCCACGAGGCCCCGGGTGATGACGGCGACGGCCGCCTCGTGGGGCTCGTTCCAGTGGTTGCCCGGGCGCACCTTCGCGATCGCAGCCTCCTGGGCCTCCAGCACCAGCTCGTAGAGGCCGCGCTGGGGCGAGGTGAAGCGCCCGTTGACGGGGAACGTTCGGGTGATGTCGGCCGCGTAGTACTCGTACTCCGCGCCCGCGTCGATGAGGAGCAGGTCACCGTCGCGCAGGGGGTCGCGGTTCTCCGTGTAGTGCAGGATCACCCCGTTCTCGCCGCTGCCGACGATGGGGGCGTAGGCGGAGGCGCGGCAGCCCCCGCTCATGAAGGCGTGCACGAGTTCCGCCTCCACCTGGTACTCGGTCATCCCCGGGCGCGCCACCTGCATCGCCCGCAGGTGGGCCGCCGCGGTGACCTCGGCCGCGCGGCGCATCAGGCGCAGCTCCCCGGCGCTCTTGATGAGGCGCATCTCGTGCACCAGCTGGTCGAGGGCCACGAACTCCCCCGGCACGCTCACCCCGGCACGCGCCCGGCTGCGCACGCGGCTCACCCAGCCCATCACCTGCTGGTCGACCTCCGGGTACACGCCCATCGCGTAGAACACCCGGTCGCGGTTCTCGATGAGCCCCGGGACGATGTCGTCGATGTCCCCGATGGGAAACGCGTCGTCCGCGCCGTAGTCCGCGCACGCGCCCTCGAGACCCGCCCGGCGCCCGTTCCAGACCTCCTTCGCCAGGTCGCGCTCGCGCACGAAGAGCAGGTACTCGCCCTCGGGCCGCCCGGGGACCAGCACCATCACCGCCTCGGGCTCCGGGAACCCCGTCAGGTAGTAGAAGTCGCTGTCCGGGCGGAAGGCGTACTCCACGTCGCGGTTGCGCATGCGCACCGGAGCGGTGAAGAGGATGGCGACGCTGTTCTCGTCCATCTGGCGCATCAACGACTTGCGCCGGCGTGCGAACTCCTTGCGCTCGAGGGTGAGCCCGATCATCAGTGCAGTGTCGGGTGCTCCGCGCGGTCACGCTCGCGCAGGTCCTCGTAGAGCAGCATGACGGAGACCCGCACGAACTCGCTCACGTCGAAGAAGGCCCGCTCGTCCTCCTCCCCTTCGGCCTCGGGGTCGAGCTGGCTGACCTCCGTCAACTCCTCCAGCACCTCGCGCGCCTGGGGGCTGAGGGATGCGTCGTCCCTCAGCCCCGCGACCCCGAGTCCATAGAGAAACGCGTTGCACCAGTGGATCAGAGCCTCGGTGCGCAGCATGAGCGCCGCGTCGTCCGCGGGCAGGAAGAGCTGCAGCCCAACCTCCTCGCCGGCCAGCGCGGCGGCACTGGCCCCGCGCAGGCGCGCCAGCAGCTCCCGCGCCCCGGCGGGGTCCGTCCCGCCCTCCGGGCTCTCGGACACCACCTCCCCGATCCAGCGGTCGTCGGACACCGCCGGGTCGACACAGAGCATCCCGCAGATGAGCCCGTGGCTCTCGGCGGGGCTCATCTCGGATTCGGCTTGGCGCAGCGCAGACTCCAGCGCTTCGTAGGTGGGCTCGTGGTCGGTCACGGTCGGCTTACCTTCGGCGAGGGTGGCTCCAGGGCTATGCTAGCACCGCCCCACGGGCGCCCCAACCACCGCCCGTCTGCAGGAAAAGCGTGACGACGCGCGCCGTTGACCCCCTCAGGCCCGGGTTCTATAGTGCCGATAAAACGACCAGATGGCGCACGGCTCGGGATCCCGTCCGAGGGACGGACCGCAGACCGGAGCCCACACCGGGGAACCCATGGACACGCCGGACATCAAGGCGCTCGAGCAACTCGTGGACGAGTTGATCGCCAGGAGCAAACGTCTCGCCGACGAGAACCGCGCCCTGCGCAATCAGCACACGCACCTGCTGACCGAGCGCGCGGCCCTCATCGAGAAGACGGAGCACGCGCGCAATCGGGTCGAGTCCATGATCGCCCGCCTGAAGTCCATGGAGATGTGAAGTGCCAGAGTCGAGCACCCCGATCTCCATCCGCATCCTCGACAAGGAATACACGGTGGGCTGTCCGCCGAGCGAGCGTGACGCCCTCTTGCAGGCCGCCCAGCTGCTGGACCACAAGATGCGCGAGATGCGCGACGGGGGGCGGGTCATCGGGGCCGAGCGGGTCGCCGTGATCACCGCGCTCAACCTCGCGCACGAACTGCTCCAGGACCGCCGCCGCCACGATATTCTCGCCGACGCGGTCGGCGCGGGAATGCAGCGGATCCAGGGCAAGCTCGAGCTCGCGCTGCGCAGTGACAGCAGCGGACAAACGGTTTAGAGTGCTTTTCGTCCCCTGTGGTGTTCGCAAAGAGATCCAGTACTCTTTGAGCCTATATCACAGCCCTCGGGGGTCGGCTCTCGGCGTCGTTGTGCATGTCCGCCTCGCTGCGGAAAGCCTGAAACGCCGAACCATTCCCCCTAGTTGAACTTCGGTTCAAGGGGGCAGGATCTCGGTCGGCACCTACGGGGGACACCTCATCAAGGCACGCCGCACGCTGAGCCGAGCCCGATCCATCCGGACCTGCCCGCGGTGATCCCCTCGAGAGACCTGCGCCGGGCGTTGCGGGAGCAGCGCCGGCGGTTGGACCCGGCCACCCGGGCGCACGCGAGCGCGCGCGTCTGCCGGGCCCTCGCCGCGACCGGGGCCTTCCACCGGGCGCGCCGCCTGGCGGTGTACCTGTCCCGGGGAGGCGAGGTGGACCTCACGGCCCTGGTCATCCGGGCCTGGAAGGCCGGCAAGCGCTGTTACCTGCCGGTGGTCGAGCGGGGGCGCCTGCGCTTCCTGCCCTACGCGCCCGACACGGTCCTGCGCCCGAACCGGTTCGGCATCCCCGAGCCGGCGGAGACGGCCAGTCGCCAGGTGCCCGCCTCCGCCCTCGACCTGGTGGTGCTGCCCCTCGTCGCCTTCGACGCCGCAGGCAACCGCCTCGGGATGGGCGGTGGCTACTACGACCGCACCTTCGCGTTCTCCCACCGGCGCCTGCGCTGGAGGCGGCCGGTCCTGATCGGGGCCGCGTACGGCTTCCAACGGGTCCCCGCGCTCGCCGTGAGCCCGTGGGACGTCCCCCTCGACGCCGCCGCCACCGAGGGCGGCCTGGAGTGGTTCCGCCGATGACACACCGCAGGAAGAATCACGGACCCTCGGAACGGCCCCGCCGGAACCGCTTCGGCCGCGCCCTCGGCCGCCCGGGCAAGGCGCCCGGGATCGAGCCCCACGAGCTTCCGGGCCTCGCCCGGGGCGACGCCCCGGTCACGGTCACCTGCGTCGACTACTGCCCGGAGCAGGCTCGCGTCGAGCGGGTGGACGACGTGCGCAGCTTCCTCGCCACTCACCGCCCCGAGTGGTCGAGCGTGCGCTGGATCGACGTGGTGGGGGTGGGGGACCCGACGCTCCTGCGCGCGCTCGCCGAGAAGTACGAGCTGCACCCGCTCGCCGTGGAGGACGTGGTGAACCGCGGGCAGCGCCCGAAGGCCGAAGACTACCCCGCCTCGGCGGAGCATCCCGGGCGCCTGTTCGTGGTGGTTCGGCTGGTGGACCGGGTGGACGGCAACCTGAGCACCGAGCAGGTGAGCCTCTTCCTCGGCCGCGACACCGTGCTCAGCTTTCGCGCACGCGGTCCGGAGCCGTTCGTGCCCATCGTTCAGCGCATCGAGACCCCCAACTCACGGCTGCGCCGCAGCGACGCGAGCTTCCTGCTCTACTGCCTGATCGACGCGGTCGTGGACCACTCGTTCCCCCTGCTGGAAGAGGTCTCCGACGGCCTCGAGGAGCTCGAGGAGGCGGTCTTCCAGGACCAGGCAGGCCGCGACGCGCCCCAGCGGCTCCACCGCATGAACCGGGAGCTGATGGTCCTGCGCCGCGTGACCTGGCCCATGCGGGACCTGCTGGACAACCTGCACCGCGAGCACCACGAGTGCCTCTCCGACACGACGCGGACCTACCTGCGCGACGTGCACGACCACGTGGTGCGCATCCTCGACCTGCTGGAGACCTACCGCGAGCTCGCCTCCAACCTGGTGGAAATGCACATGGTCTCGGCCTCCAACCGCCTCGGCGACATCGTGAAGACGCTGACCATCATCAGCACCATCTTCGTCCCGCTGACCTTCCTCGCCGGCGTCTACGGCATGAACATGCCCATCCCGGAGAACGAGCACGCCTGGACCTACCCGGCGTTCTGGATGGTGAGCGTCGGCATCGCCGGCGCCCTCCTCTACTGGTTCCGGCGCCGCGACTGGCTCTGATCGACAGGGCCCGGCGGCGCGGGGTCAGGTCAGGCCGAAGACGTGCAGTAGCCGGAACAGCCCGTAGGCCATCCCGCCCGCGGCGGGGATGGTCAGGATCCAGGCCCACAGCATGCGCTCCACGACCGTCCAGCGGATGGCCGAGAAGCCCTTGGCAGCGCCGACGCCGAGGATGGCGGCGGAGATGTTGTGGGTGGTGGACAGGGGGATGCCGAGCGAGGAGGCGATGGTGATGATGGTGGCCGCGGACGTCTCGGCCGCGAAGCCGTGCACGGGCTGCAGCCGGACCATCTTGTGGCCGAGGGTGCGGATGATGCGCCAGCCGCCCACGGCGGTGCCCGCCGCCATGGTCACCGCGCAGGTGACCTTGATCCAGGTGTCGATGTCCCCGTGGGTGAGCGCCGCCTCGCTCGGGTGCAGCCAGGCGAGCCAGCCGGGCAGCCCGTCGAGCGTCCCTGCCTGCTGGGCGGAGACCAGGGCGAGGGCGATGATCCCCATCGTCTTCTGGGCGTCGTTCAGCCCGTGGGCCAGCCCCATGTAGCTGGCCGAGGCGAGCTGGGCCTTGCCGAAGAAGGCGTTGGCCCAGCGCGGCCGGGCGATGCGCCGCAACACCCCCGGGCTGAGCGACATCCCCCAGAACAGGGCGAAGACCAGGCCCATCAGCAGCAGCCCCACCGCGAACCCCAGCAAGGGACTGGTGATCATCGGCACCACGACCTTCCAGAGCACCCCCGCGCTGTGGTACCAGGGCTCCGCGGGCTGCGACCAGATGACCGCGCTCCAGCGCCCGTCGCTGGCGGCGATGGCCGCGCCCGCCAGCCCACCCACCAGGGCGTGGGAGGAGGAAGAGGGCAGGCCCACGTACCAGGTCGTCAGGTTCCAGACGATCCCGCCCGCCAGGGCGCACACGATCACCTGGGAGGTGACCTCGACGACTGCCTGGTCGATGAGGCCCGAGGCGATGGTCTTCGCCACCGCGGTGCCCCAGAGCGC
>CAYNZC010000162.1:0-7226 GCA_964401575.1 uncultured Verrucomicrobiota bacterium | reverse complement strand
GCGCACCTCGAGGTCTTCGGCGCTGGCATCCAAAGCCACGGGATTCCCCATCGCAAAGATCGCCGCCAAGCTGGCTGTGGGCTACCTGTTGGATGAAATCCGGAATGACATCACCCGCGAAACTCCAGCCAGCTTCGAACCCACGATTGACTACGTCGTGACAAAAATACCGCGATTCGCTTTCGAAAAATTTCCTCAGGCAGACCCCACGTTGAACACGCAGATGAAGAGCGTGGGCGAGGCAATGGCCATAGGGCGAACTTTCAAGGAATCGCTCCAGAAGGCGCTGCGCTCGCTCGAAGTGGGCCGCGCGGGACTGGGAGGCGACGGCAAGAACTGGCGCGTCGGAGAAACGGTTTACGGCGACTGTGAAATTCTCCCGCGGGATCTCATCGAGCGAAAGCTCACGATTCCAAATGCCGAGCGAATTTTTTATATCCGGCACGCTTTGCGCGCCGGCTTGAGCATCGAGGACATATTCAACCTCACAAAGATAGACCGTTGGTTCCTCACGCAGATTAAGGAAATTGTGGATTTCGAGGAATTGCTGGCCGCTTCAAAGTGAGGCCTCCAGACCGGATAGGCAGGGATCGCTTCGCCGCAACGCGCCGGCCCGGCGCAAGAGCCGCTTGAGCATGAGGGGTTTGTCCCATAGAGTTGTCCGTATTGATGAGCATACCTCTGGACGAGCAGGTTAAGACGGCGGCAGGATGGGTCGGCAAGCTTCGGGAAGAGATCGGCAACGTGATTGTTGGCCAGGAGCAGCTTGTGGACAGGCTCCTGGTGGGCCTGCTGGCAAACGGGCACGTGCTGCTGGAAGGAGTGCCGGGCCTGGCCAAAACATTGTCGGCACGCACCCTGGCCGCCGCCATCCAAGCCACGTTCCACCGCATCCAGTTCACGCCGGATCTCCTGCCCGCAGACATCGTGGGCACACTGATCTACAGCCCGCAGGACGGCACCTACCACGCAACCAAGGGGCCGGTTTTCGCCAACTTCGTGCTGGCCGATGAAATCAATCGCGCCCCGGCAAAGGTGCAGTCCGCGCTGCTCGAGACCATGCAGGAACGGCAGGTGACCCTCGGCGGAGAGACCATGCCGTTGCCATCGCCGTTTCTGGTGCTGGCCACCGAGAATCCCATTGACCAGGAAGGCACCTACCCGCTGCCGGAGGCGCAGGTGGATCGGTTCATGTTCAAGGTGCTGTTGGATTACCCTTCCTTTGACGAAGAGCGAAAGATTCTGGACCGAATGGCGTTCACTGCGCCCACGGCGCAGGTCAAACCCGTTGTATCGCTTAACGAGATCCTGGAGACCCGCAAGCTCGTGGACCAGATTCATGTGGACGACAAGATCCGCCAGTACATCGTCCACCTGGTTTTCGCCACCCGCACCCCCGGGAAATACAACCTGGAGGTGAAACACTTCATACAGTTCGGCGCTTCGCCGCGCGCGACAATTTTTCTCACCCTCGCGGCAAAGGCATGGGCGTTGCTACAGGGGAGGTCCTACGTGATCCCCGAGGATGTCCGCAGCATCGGCCCCGATGTGTTGCGGCACCGGTTGATCCTCACCTACGAAGCGGAGGCCCAGGGCGTCACCACCGATGACCTGATCACAAAGATTTTTCGCGCAGTGCCGGTTCCTTGAGCCGGCCTCCGACCACCTAAAGCGATGACCATTTCAGAGCTGCTCGAAACCGTCCGGCGCATCGAGATGCGCACGAACAGGATGGTGAACGACACCATGGTCGGCGCTTACCTGAGCTTCTTCAAAGGCCGCGGCATGGATTTCGAGGAGCTGCGGGAATACATGCCCGGCGATGAAGTCCGGGATATTGACTGGAACGTGACCTATCGCATGGGTCGGCCATTCGTGAAGAGGTTCAGGGAGGAACGCGAGCTCGGAATGGTGCTCGCAGTGGATGTTTCGGGCTCATCCGGCTTCGGCTCCGGATCGCGCACAAAACGGGAGTTCGCCGCGGAAATTGCCGCAACTCTTGCGATTTCAGCCACGCGCAGCAGCGACAAGGTAGGGCTCCTTTTGTTCAGCGATTTCCCCGAGCTGTACCTCCCGCCCCGAAAAGGCAGGCGTCACATCCTCCGCATCATGCGCGAAATGCTCGTGTTCGAGCCGAAGCATCGCGCAACAAGCATCCCGGCAGCGCTGGCATTCCTCAACCACGTGCTTCACAGGCGCTCGATGGTGTTTTTGCTGACGGATTTCCTGGGAGCAGATGC
Source organism: uncultured Verrucomicrobiota bacterium (assembly GCA_964401575.1). Taxonomy (GTDB): domain Bacteria; phylum Verrucomicrobiota; class Verrucomicrobiia; order Limisphaerales; family UBA8199; genus CAYNZC01. The sequence continues at coordinate 4,986 of CAYNZC010000162.1, read as the reverse complement.
GGGAGAGAGCCCGGACAGCGGAAGGCGTGCGGCATTGGACGAGATCGGGCTGACCAATGCCCGCCACGACCTGGTGTGTGTGCACCTGCACGATCCTCGCGAGGCCGCGTTGCCGGCAGCCGGGCTGCTCACGCTGGAAGACGCCGAAACCGGGGAATTGCTCGAGGTGGACTCCAATCGCAGTCAAACCAGGCAGCTCTACGCGGAAACAAACGCGCGCCGGCTCGAAGATCTGGATCGCGGCTTCCGGCGCGTGGGTGTGGACACCCTCCGGTTCAACACGGGCGAACCTTTCGCCCAAACACTGCAGCGCTTCTTCGACACACGCAGGAGACGCCGGCGCATCCGGTAAGAGGCATGATGCGAACCTGCCAAACACTTTCGATCATGCTGATGCTCGCAGCCTCCCTGGCCGCGGGCGTGCCCTCTCGCAGCGACGACATCCCCCCGCTCCGTCCGCCCCTCGAACCGGTGCCTCCGGGGTTTTGGGAAGCTCACGGGCTTCATGTGATTGCCGCCTGTGTCGGAGGGGCGCTGCTGCTCACAATCGTTTGCCTGCTGGCATTTCGCCGGAAAAAACCGGAACCCGTGCCCCCTGAAATCGCCGCCCGCGCCGAACTGGAAACTCTCCGCCGGTCACATCCGCCCGATCTCAGCGGCATATCCCGGGTGCTCCGGAAATGCGTGACGGATCTGTTCGATCTGCCACCCGGCGAAAGGACCACGGCAGAATTCTGCCGGGCGCTGGAGGAGGCCGAACGGCCGGCCGCCGCAGGGCCACATCAGGAAACAACCCCTCCAGCAAAGGACAACGGCGGATTCGCTCCGGAGCAAAGCTCCGACAGCGCCGGAATCGCGACAAGGATTCGGGCTTTTCTGCTCCGCTGTGACAGGGAGAAATTTGCCCCGGCCGCCCCGAGCCAGCCCTGGGACGCGGCGGAAGAAGCGATGGAACTGATCAACGCCGCCGCTGCGCAAACACAGCGCCGGGCGCGCGAGGAGGCGCGCGCGTGAACACCACGTTCGAGTTTCAATTCCCGTGGGTGCTCGCCCTGCTTGCGCTGCTTCCGGTTTACGCCTTTTTGCACGGCAGGATCGGGAGGTTGTCCGCGCTGGAGTTCTCCAGCGCAGAAGTAGCGCGCGCAGCGGGGAAAATGGCCCGCTCCGCCGCCGGGCGGCTGTTGTTCCTGTTGCGCATGCTCACGCTGGCCCTGTGCATCATCGCTCTTGCCGGACCGCGCTTCGCCAATGATCACACCGAAACGCAGGCCAGCGGCGTGGACATCATGCTCGTAGTGGACCTGTCGTGGTCCATGATGGCGCTGGACATGAGCGGGCCGGGCGAGCGGGTAACCCGGTTCGATATCGCCAGCGATGTGCTCGAGGATTTCATCCGAAAACGTCCGAATGACCGGCTCGGCCTTATCGTGTTTTCAGCGGTGCCTTACATCGCCAGCCCCCTCACGCTAAACCACCAGTGGCTGGTGCAGAATCTCAAACGCCTGCACGTCGGAATGATCCGGGACCTTGGAACCGCAATCGGCGACGCCACGGGGGCTGCCGCCAAACGGCTCAAAAACCTGCGTGAGGTTAAGGATCGCACCATCATCCTCCTGACCGACGGCGACAACAACCGGGGGGAAATCGACCCGCTGCCCGCGGCTCAATTGGCCGCAGCGCTCGGCATCAAGATTTACACCATCGGCATCGGCATCGAAAAGCCGTGCGAATTGCCCGCGTTCGATCCCAACACCGGGAAGCTCAAGCTGGATCCATCCGGAAACGTCATTTACGGAATGACCCTGCAACCTGCGAACTACCAGATGCTCGGGCGGATGTCGGCCTTGTCCGGGGGCAGGTTTTTCCGCGCCACGAACCGGCGCGAACTGCAGCGCATCTACAACGAGATTGACCGGCTCGAGAAAACCGAAGTGAAGCTCCAGCGCTTCACAACGTATCGCCCCCTGTTTCAGTGGCCGCTGCTGGCCGGTTGCGGCATTTTCGGACTCGAGTTGCTGCTGGCGAACACACGCTTCCGGAGGATCCCGTGATGGACTGGTCCAATCCACATTTTGCCGAACCGCTCTGGCTGTGGCTGGCGATTCTGGGACCCCTGGCCATCCTGCTTCTGCAGTGGCGGGCCCGAAAGCTGCGGCGCCAACAGCTTGAAATCATTGCGGCAAATGTCGCCCTGCCAAGGCTCACTCGTTCCCACAGCCCGGCCAGGCGGACCATCAAAAACCTCCTGTTGTTGCTGGGGGCGGCGGGAATCGGCCTCGCCATGGCCAGACCGCAATGGGGACAACTGACGGACCGTGGGCAGGCCATCGGTCACGATGTTGTCTTCGTGCTCGATTCTTCCCGCAGCATGCTGGCTTCCGACACCGCCCCAAACCGGCTCGAACGCGCCCGGCTTGCCATTGTGGATTTCATCAAAGGCCAGGGGATCGGCAGGGTCGGCCTGGTCACCTTCGCCGGACAGGCCTTCATTCAATGCCCGCTTACTTATGACTACAGCGCCTTCCGGGATTCGCTGAATTCTGTGGATGAGAGGACAATCCCTGTCTTCGGCACGGACATCGGCAAGGCGTTGGACGAAGCCTTCGAGGCTGCTGAAAACAGGAACGGGCCAAAGATCACGATCCTCATCACGGATGGCGAGGATCTCGAAAAGGGCGCAGTAAAAGTAGCCGAGCAGCTTGGAAGAAAAAACATGGTCATCTTTGCGATCGGCGTCGGAACTCCGGCAGGATCCGAGGTCCGGGTCACAAACGAGCAGGGCCGCACGGAGGTCCTGCGGGACGAAGCGGGCAATGTTGTCATCAGCAAACTCGATGAGGCAACGCTCCGCCGGGTAGCCCAGGCGACGGGCGGCGGTTACTACAACATGGGATCTATGGGCGAGGGACTCCAGCGCGTGCAACGGATCCTGCGCGACCGCTCCGCACGCATCGGACTTGCGCCCGCGCGAAAGCTCGGTGTCGAGCGGTTTTACTTTCCGCTGGCGCTGGCCATCCTGTGCATCGCGTTGGAATCATTGGTTGGCACAAGGCAACATCGGCGCGAGATTACTGACTGATGGGAAAACTGGCGTCCATTTTGCTCCTGTTATGCACTCAACCCTTTTTGAGCGCACAGGATTTTTCGGACGCGTCCGATGCCGAGCTTCGCCGTTCGTTCAACCAGGCGGCCGATCTGCTCAAGAATGGAAAGTACCGCGAGGCGGAAACTCTTCTCGAGTCTGTCGTCGCTGCCCAGCGCGAGAAGTGGCAACCGCCCGCCCTTTACAACCTGGGCCATGCCCGCTTTGCCGAGGGCCTCGAGGAGCTCCAGAAAACAGAGCAAGCCGGCCCGCTAGCCGCCAGGGGCAGCGCCACAGCCATGAAAGGCGAGGAGGCCGCGTCAGATGCCGCGGATGCCCTTCAAGGGAACAACCTTCGGCGCCTGGTCAACTCTTACACCCAGGGCCGCGGGGCATTGCGTGATTTGCGAAGTTCAATCAAAGCGGTGACGCAGGCTCTGAAATTCCACGCCGCAGCGCTCAACCGTTGGGAGCGAGCATCCTCCGATTGGAAAGGCGCCTTTGAAATGGATGCGGCCAACCGGGATGCCAAACACAATGCCGAGGTTGCAGACCGGCATATCGCCAGGCTGATTGACAGCATTCGTCAATTGCAGCAGGCACTTCAGGCAATGCAGGGAAGCCGCGAAAATCTCAAGGAGATGATGGGCAAGTTGAAGGGGCGCATCCCGGAGGAGAACATGCCTCCCGGCGCGGCCGGTGATGACGAAGAGGATGAGGAGGGCGGCGATATGCCACCTTCAGGCCAGCAGGAGGCGCCAAATCTGGAGGGCGAGGAGCGTCCGATTTCGCCCGAGGAAGCTGGATGGATACTCGAAGGCTTCAAAACAGGGGAGGACAGGCGCCTGCCCATGGGGCAGGACCAGCAGCAGCCCAGGCCGCAAAACCGCGCGCGATCCTGGTGAGGCTCCCAAATGTCACTTGGAAGGCAGCGGGGAAAACTCTCCGCTCCCGCCGTCCGAGTAGGACCCGGCGCCCTTTACCACTTCCATGGTTACGTTCCTGCGCTCCAGTGTCGTGCCTTCACTAAAAGCAACCCGCGCCAGGGCGATGTTGTAATCCGCCACTGCCCGAATTTCCTCCGACCTTGCCGTGGTGAGATCGCGCTGAAGCCTTAAGACCTCGAAGTTGGTGCTCTTGCCGTTCTCCAGTTTTTTCTGCTCCGCGTCGAGGGCTGCCTGGGCATAAGTTCTAGCCTCGCGTGTGGCTGTTGCTCGCTGGAAAGCGGTGCTGGCATTGGCCAGGGCGTTTTCAATCTCAACCAGGACCCTCTGCTCAAGCTGCCGCACCTGCAGGATGATCTGGTCGCGCGTTGCTTTTGCGCTTCGGAGATTATTGCGGCTGGCGGTGCGGCTCAAGGGCATGCTCAACTCCGCCCCATACGACCAGTAAGGATAGTCCGTCCGGCCAACCTGGTCGAAAGCACCGGCAAACTCATCCCCTGTGCCACGGTAGCCATACGACCCCACAAGGTCCACCGAGGGAAGCGCCTGGTTCTTCTGGAACCGGACTATATGACCCTGTTTTTCGAGGGCGATTCTTTGCTGCTCAAGGTCCGGCCTGCGCGACAATCCGTTGCGCCAGCTCTCCTGGAGGTCGAATCTCATCGGGAGCGCCACCGCCGGTTCGGCGGGCACAATGCGGACGTTTGTCCATTTCGAGTAATCGTCGCTCAGGAGCAGCTTAAGAACGCGTTGCTGCGTGTCTTCATTGCCCCGGGCGGCAATCAATTCCGCCCGGTTCCCGGCGGCCTGAGCTTCGGCTTGTTTTTCATCCAGGGGCGCCAGGGCGCCGACCTCGACCCGCTTCCGGTTCTCGGCAAGCAACCGCTCCGCCAATCCAAGAGCGGCTTCCTGCACCTTGATGTTCTCCTGCGCAAAAAACAGGTTGTAGTAGGCTTCCTC
>CAYNZC010000161.1:0-7351 GCA_964401575.1 uncultured Verrucomicrobiota bacterium | reverse complement strand
AGAACGTTTATTGGGATCCGTATGCCGGCTCCACGAACTCTTCGGGCGCGACAAACAACACTCGTGCGCCGGTGATGGCGCGCTTTCCGGGCGGCAAGGCCATGAAACTTCCTTCCGACAAGGATCCCCGCGACATTTTTGCAGACTGGCTTATCACTCCGGAAAACCCATGGTTCACGCGCGCGATAGCCAATCGTGTGTGGTTCTGGCTGCTTGGGCGCGGCATTATCCATGAGCCTGATGATATCCGGCCGAATAATCCCCCATCGAACCCGGCCCTCCTGGTGTATTTGCAGGAGGAGCTTGTGGCGAATGACTATGACCTTCGGCGGCTTTACAAGATCATACTGAACTCGGGGGTTTACCAGATGTCATCCGTCCCGGCAGGTTCTGCGAACGCGCGGCATCAATCTCAATTCGCGCGCTACCCCCTCCGAAGGCTTGAAGCCGAGGTGCTCATTGACTCCATCAACAGAATCACCGGCACTGCGGATCTTTACACCAGCGCCATTCCTGAGCCCTTCACCTACATACCGGCGGATCAAACGGCGATATCCATTGCGGATGGCAGCATCAGCAGCCCGTTTCTCACACTTTTTGGGCGCTCGGCGCGCGCTACGGGCATGGAGAACGAGAGAGAGAACAAGTTTATGCCTTCGCAGGCGCTGCACCTGCTGAATTCGAGCCACATCCAGCGAAAAATTGAGCAGGGGCCAAAGCTCCGCTCGATACTCGACGCCAAACGACCCCAGGACCAAATCATTGAGCATCTCTACCTGACGATCCTCTCGCGCTTCCCGACGCAAGCAGAACTGAAGGCTGTTTCCGCGCACGGAAAACCCGGTCGCAACGGCGGTGTTGTGAAAAGCAAGGATCATTGGACCGATATTGCCTGGTCTCTGATCAACAGTTCCGAATTCATTCATCGTCACTAGGACACACGAGGCGTTCCCCATGAATCAACACGACATAAACTCTCTCGGCATGAACCTGCAGTTGGGGATGTCCCGACGCGACGCCCTTCGGATCGGGCTTTTCAGTTCGGCGGGTCTCCTGTTTTCGAACTCGGCCCTGTTCGCCGCGGCGCAAAAAGCAGTTGCCGCCGCGCCGGCTGCACCCAATGCCAAAACGCGGTCTGTTATTCAGATCTTTCTTTGGGGCGGGATGTCGCATAACGACACGTGGGATCCCAAGCCCGACGCGGGTTACGACTATAACGGTCCCATGAAGAACTGGCTGCCGACGAACGTGGATGGGATCATGGTGAGCGAGTGGTTTCCCAAACTGGCAAAACAGGCGGATAAGTTTTCGCTTATTCGGAGCATGACGCACCGCAACAACGGGCACGAAACAGCGGCCTACCTGATGCAGACGGCTCACATGCCCGGCGAACGCCTTGCTTACCCGAGTGTCGGCGCCGTTTTTGCCCTCTTTAAGAGCAAGCAATACAAGGGGATGATCCCGCCGTATGTTGTGCTGACTCAGCCACAGGGGCGCTTCTCCGAGGAAGGCTTTCTCGGACCACGCTGGAAGCCGTTTGCCACAGGTGGCGACCCCAATGCCGCCCGGTTTGAAGTTGAGGGTGTTGTGGCGCGGGGGATTTCGGACGAGCGTCAAAAGCAGCGGCGCGCCCTCCTGCAAAACCTGGACTCCATGAGTCGTTCCATGTCCAACACCCCTGCGATACAAGTGTCTGCGGACGCTCGCAAACAGGCGTACAGCCTGATTCTTGGAGAGGGCAAGGAGGTCTTCGACCTTTCCAAAGAGAAGAGCGACCTGCGCGACCGTTACGGGCGCCACACCTTTGGTCAGGATTGTCTTGCTGCGCGGCGGATGGTCGAGGTCGGGGTGCCTTACATTGTGATCAACTACCCCGGGGGGTGGGACACACACAAAGACCATTTCCAAACCATGGGACGCCAATGTCCGCAACTTGACCAGGGGCTTGCTGCTTTGCTGCTGGATCTTAAAGAGCGCGGTTTGCTGGATACGACACTGGTATGGTGTTCGGGCGAATTCGGGCGCGGGCCGAAGATTGACTGGCAGCCGCCGTGGAATGGTGGACGGAACCACTACGGAAATGTTTTTACAGCCCTTGTCGCGGGGGGCGGCTTCAAGAGCGGGCAGGTTGTCGGCTCCTCGGATGCCAAGGCGGAGGAAGTCAAAGATCGTCCCGTATATCCTGTGGATTTGCTGGGCAGTATTTACCACCTGGCCGGGATTGACCCTGCCGCGACCCTGCCACACCCCATGGGCATCGAGGCACACGTCCTGCCTTCCGCCTCGGAAGGGGTGAAATCCGGGGGTATTCTCAAAGAAATCATGTAGCATCTCGCACTTGTTACCCATCATGCGACTCCTTACTTTGCACCTGGTTTTCGTGGCATCGCTCCTGGCGTTGCCGGCATTCTCTCAGTCCCGTCCCTACATTGGCTACGCGTATCCCGCGGGCGGATGCCAGGGAGCAACCGTCCAGGTGAAACTCGGCGGGCAGGGGCTCGAAGGTCTTACCGGCGTTTTCATTACGGGGGACGGAATTACAGCCAGGGTTGTCGAGTTCCAACGCGCACTGAACAACCAGGAGGCTTCACTTCTCGGCGAGCAACTGCGTATCCTCAAGAAATCTGCCAGGGAGACCGGGGCGGCCGATATGATGTCCGCCACGATGATGAGTTCCGGGCAAGCGGAAAGTGGAACCGGCGGCCCATCCAGGGCGGGCGCGCCGAAGTCTCTGATAGAAAGGATCGAACAGCGAACTTCGGGGTATGTGAATCAACCTGCCACTGCGGCCCTTGCGCACATCGGGTACGTTGAAGTCTCTATAAGTCCTGATGCCACACCTGGCCAGCGCGAGCTGCGGCTCAGGACTGTGCGCGGCATATCGAATCCGTTGCCGTTTTACGTCGGCCAACTCCCGGAGAACACGCGTCCCGCCATGCGCACCTCACCGAAGCAAATTCTTGGCAAGGAACACCTGGCGCTGCGCAAGCGCCCTGCCGAAGAGGTGGAATGCGCAGTCGAGATTCCCCGCACGCTCAACGGCCAGATTGCCTCGGGAGAGATTAATCGGTACAGGTTTAAAGCCACCAAGGGGCAAAAGCTGGTCATCTCGGCTGCCGCGCGCCAGCTTGTGCCCTTCATTGCCGATGCTGTCCCGGGCTGGTTCCAGCCTGTGCTGCGGCTGACGGATACTGCCGGAAAAGAGGTGGCGTTCTGCGATGATCACCAATTCCATCCGGACCCCGTCATTCTGTGCGAAGCACCCTACACGGGCGAATATCTGCTTGAGGTCTATGATGCCATCTATCGCGGCAGAGAGGACTTTGTATATCGCATCACCATTGGTGAGGTGCCTTTCCTCACATCCATCTTTCCTCTTGGGGGCAGTGCTGACAGCCCGGTATCGGTCAAAGTTCAGGGGTGGAACATTGATCCAAAGGCTCTCCCTCTTATCCGGCAGGAAACGTCCGGCGCCTGCCGGGTTACCGCCGCGAATGGCCGTCTTGTCTCGAATCCGCTCCCATTTGAACTGACGGATTTTCCGGACATTTTGGAACAGGAGGGCAACGACACGGTTGCGAAAGCTCAGCGCGTCAACCTGCCGATTGTCATTAACGGGCATATTGACAAAAAGGATGACTGGGACGTTTTCAGAATCTCCGGCAAATCCAACCAGGTCATCGTTGCGGAAGTCCGCGCGCGCCGGTTCGAATCGCCTCTCGATTCCATCGTGAAGGTTACCGATGCCTCCGGCCGGTTGCTGGCGCACAATGACGATGCCGAAGATCCCTTCGCAGGCGAAAACACACACAATGCCGACTCGTATGTCCGGATTAAACTTCCCGCGGATGGCGCCTACTATGTTCACATCGGTGATACCGCGCGGAATTTCGGGCCCGAATGCGCTTACCGCCTGCATCTGCGGCGTGCGCGGCCTGATTTCGAGTTGCGCGCTGTGCCATCGAGCCTTGCCATTCGTTCCAAGGGATCCGGCCAGGTTACCGTGCATGTTGAACGCAAGGATGGCTTTGCCGGTCCCATAAAGCTCTCCCTGGCCAATCCGCCTGACGGTTTCACTGCGACGCCGGTGTCGATCTCCTCGACATCCACCCTGGCCCGGCTGAACGTTAAGACGACATTGAATGCGACCACCCAGCAGGTTGACCTTGCCATTGTTGGCGCCGCAACTGTGGATGGGAAGCAAATCACACGACAGGCGGTTCCGGCTGAGGATCGAATGCAGGCCTTTTTATGGCGTCACCTTGTTCCGGCCACGTCTCTTGCGACCATCGTCTTTGATCCTTCCTACCAACTGCCGCCAAAACGGGTTGCGCCCGAGCTTCCAAAAAGCGAGCCGGCGACCCCGGCAAACGTCTCCACCAATGCCCCTAAGTTTACCAAATCACAGGTCGCTGGACGCCTGCGCCAGCTCAAATTCCTTTACGAGGAAGATCTCCTGACAGATGAGTTTTACCTTGGCAAAGTGGCTGAGTGCGCATCCGCGATGCAGAACTGAGGCGGCTGTCTGCGGCAGGCCGGTGATCAAGGCCGGGCCAATGTTGCAGGGGGGCGCCATTAAACCAAACTCGTGACGGCACAAGTGTGAAATGCAGCAATCTGCAATTGGCGGGTAACAACCGAAACCAGTGAAACTTTTGCGAAACCCGTTTGCTTGTTCAGGAATTCGGAAGTATAATCATATTGGGTTTGGTAAGAGTTTGCGGCTCGGTGTTTCAAATGATGCCGGGCTGAAAAATGCCGTTCCGTGCGATGCGGAACGGCTTTTTCTTCAACCAGAAAAGCGCAAATGCAACGGCGTTCCAACAGGCGGTTTTGAGCAATGACACGGCCAGTTACAGGCCTTTATGCGCACGTCCCGTTCTGCGCCCGGAAATGCTCTTACTGCGCCTTTTATTCGGAGCCTTCCGACGCGCAAACGATGGATCGTTGTGTCCTCTGTATGGAGAGGGAAATCCTGACGCTTCCGGACGGGTTTCGGCCCGAAACGATTTTTTTTGGCGGGGGCACCCCCTCCATTCTCAACATCGCTCAATGGGAGAGAATACTTGAGGCGCTTTGCAGGAAGGGAATTGTGCCTGCGGGCGAATTCACCGTTGAGTGCAATCCGGCAACGGTAAGCCTCGAAAAAGCCCGGCTTTTCCGGGATATGGGTGTGAATCGAGTTTCAATGGGGGTGCAATCTCTCGATCCGCGAATGCTTGAGCGCCTGGGCCGCATCCATTCGCGCGACATGGTATTTGATTCTTTCGATATCTTTCGTGCCGCCGGGTTCGACAACGTCAACATAGATCTCATGTTTGCTATTCCGGGGCAGACCAGGGATATCTGGCGGGGCACCCTTAGCGAAGTGATAGCCATGCGGCCCGAGCATCTCTCGACCTATGAAGTCATCTACGAGGAAGACACCCCTCTATTCGAGGAACTCCGGGCAGGAAGAATTTCCGAGGATGAAGACCTTGCCTGTGCTATGTACGACGACTTGGTGGAAGCGTGTGCCGCGGTTGGCCTGAGACGTTACGAAGTCTCGAATTTTGCCCGCGACATGGCGCCTTTGAAGCCGTCCCTTAACGATCCGGATTATGCCTGCCGGCACAACCTCAACTACTGGCGAGGCGGGCAATTTCATGGCATAGGTCCCAGCGCAACCTCTTACGTTGGCGGAGTGCGCACGAAAAACGTGGCCAACACCCGCATTTATTGTGAGCGGATCGAATGCGGACGATTGCCGGTGGAGTCGAGCGAGGAACTTAGCCCGATCCGCCGGGCCGGGGAAACAGCGGCTTTCGGGCTGCGCATGGCTGCTGGCTGGCCTTTTCACCTGTTTCAGGAAGTTACAGGCTTCGACCTGAGGAAAGAGTGGGCCGATGAGATGCGGGAACTTGAGTCCAGAGGGTGGGCCTTGAGGGAACCTGACCGGTTTCGTCTCACGGCTGATGGCCTGCGGTTTGCGGACGCGGCCGCCGAGCTGTTTCTTCGCTGAGGCTCAGCGCGGTGGTCTGCAAAGGCGCTGCAATCCGATCGCTGCCGCGCCCAACAGCAATCCGGAACAGACCAGGTAGGGCAGGGGGGGAGTATAATGAAGAAGCGTCGTTGCAAACACAGGGCCCACGATGCGTGCCAGGCTGCCTGCGCTTTGAGCCACTCCGATTGTGGAACCCTGCTCGCTTGCCGGAGTCAGGTTCGATAAATAGCCGAACAACGGCGGTCGAGTCAGGCTGGTGCCGACGGAAAGCGCCCCCAGACAAATCAGCAGCAGCACCCACGGCAAGCCTTCCGGGCGCAGCAACACACCCCAGGAAAGCTCTGAATGTCCTTTGATGAAAGTTAGGGGCGCTAGGCTCACCGCAGTCAGCACAAGGCTAATCACAATCAGTTTGGGTTCACCCCACAGTTTCACCAGTCGGCCGATGGCTCCGCCTTGAACGATGGCTCCCAGGATTCCACAGTAAGCGAACAAATAGACCACCACGGCAGCGGCAGCTTCGTTGGTGCGAATATCCAGGTTGAAGTTGTCCGCTACGACTAGCGGCAAAGTGCTTTCGAAGCAACTGAAACAGAAAGTCGAGACGAAGAACATGACGACCAACAGCCCCACCCTGGGTTGTGTTAAGGTGTGGCGCCATTGCTCAAGGTGCGGCCGCGAAGGCGCCTGATCGGACGAGCCTTGCCGGCTCTCGCCCAGGATGATCAACGCGAGGATGAAATTGAACGCGCATAGGGCGGCTGCGACCCAGCCCGGAGCTGCCGGGCCCCAGTGGCTCAAGCTGACTCCTCCCAGGATGGGGCCGAAAATGAATCCCAGCCCGAAGGCCATTCCGATCAGGCCCATGCTGCGAGAGCGCTTCTCGGGCGGGGTGATGTCCGCCATGTAGGCCTGTGCCACGGTAATGTTGCCGCCGCAAATCCCCGCCAGACAACGGGACAGGACCAGCATCCACAAGGCGAGGGAGGGTGTCTGTATCGTGGAACTGACCGCAAAGAGCACGTAAGAAATGGCTGCGCCGGCGGTGCTGATAAGAAGGATAGGTCTTCGTCCGTGCCGGTCCGACAGCCGCCCCCAAATCGGCGAGGAGATGAACTGCATTGCGGAAAACGAGGCAATAATGACGCCGATGATGAAACCGTGGGCTCCAAAGTGCCGGCTGTACACGGGTACCAGCGGCACAACAATGCCAAAACCGATCAGGTCTATAAAAACCGTCAAAAAAATGACCAGCACCGATGGTTTTCGCATCCGTAGAGTTTAGGCACAACCGGAAGGGCGTCAAGGAAGCCAAAGCATGTGAGCGGCAAGGCGTCACCATGCTGCCAGCCACTCCCTGTTGCTGGG
>CAYNZC010000160.1:0-7523 GCA_964401575.1 uncultured Verrucomicrobiota bacterium | reverse complement strand
GATTAACACAGTCGTGATCTGTCTCCTCATTTTTTGTAATACACAAAGATAGCGAGGGTGTGTAAACTCGGTAACTGCACATCTGCGTATGACCGGGTTCGACATTGGAACAGTCTGTTATTGGGTCATGATCAAAGTCCTTCGTGTCACCGAAACAGGCACCCATTACAATCAAAGCAAGAGGCCCAAGTGTGAATGATGCGATGATTAACAGCGCTTTTGAAGTTTTTGAGTTCATGGGAGCTTTCGTTATTGGTTTCACTGTCTATTTCTTTTGGTCTTCACGGCTCGACACGCGACTTAACCTTCGCACGGCAAACAAAAACGCAAGGGTGGTTACAATAAAGATACCAAAGATAGCCCAGCGCGAACCCTTCCGAGGTGATTGCCTTGCGGACCCGGATTGACGCATCTCCTTTTCACTGACCAGGCTTCTTACAAATTCATCCTCCCTGGCGGGCCAGTTTGTTATGCCTTTGAGAAGATATCGAACCACAGGGACTCCTCCGGTTGGCGTCCAGAATCGTAAATCGTCCACTTGGGTTATGCCCGTTAAGGCCGGCACAACACGGTGGTTGCGTGGCTTTGGATAGAATCGGTCCGCATAAATCCTCACGAGCGAGGAAACCGTTACATCGGAGTGTTCCTTTCCTCCCGGCATTGGCACGAAGGTTTTGCACTCCCCGGTCTCTGGCAGCAACAGCCCGTTCATGTTCGTTATGGCTGTGGCCCTGTAAGCAAGGCAAAGGAAGCCTTTATTGAAGGGGGCAGCGCGAACTTCAGAGTGTCGATTCCCAGCCGAATCGCTCCATCTGAGCATCCCGTCCTCGAACATGTCCAATTCTCGCGGTAATCCCAATGCATCGGAATTTGCGACCCAAGTTGCCCGCACACGGTAACCCTCCCGGGCAAGAAAGGCATCATCCAACCGCAACAATGGACGCAGCAGGTGATTGGTAGCGCGCGCCAGACTTTCGGAAGATGCGTAAGCCAACCAAACGAAGCACGCCATGGATCCGCCATATGTCGGAACATCTTTTTCCTCGATGGTCCCGGCCCCATTATACCCGCTTGGACTGGTGCTGGAATTGTTGCTGAAAACGTATTCGTAGAGAAACCGCCCATCGTAACCGGATTCGTAGTACTTTTCGGTTTCCGGCAACGGACGGGTGCGAATGTTCCAGCCCGCATCCGTAACCCTCACCGAAAAAACATATTTGTGGTTAATAATTGAATCAGCTCCTTGCCCAATGGGCTGGACGCTGTATTCGATCCGTCCTTCCACTTCAAATTCGACACCAATCGCGTGAGGTGTCATTAGCCAAAAGGCGACTATAATGAGCAAAAGAAAACCGATCGGCGAACAAGTAATGGCGAGAAGGACAGTCCTCACCTTTGACACACCGTGTGCCCGCCACGACGAGCATGACAGGGTCGGTTCCATGTGAGTTCAGAATGCAAACCTGAACCGACGCTGTCAAGCGGATGCGGCCGCTACATGCCGAACATCTTCTGGCATCGCGATTCATCCCTGGCGGGGGCGGAAGGGGCGATGATGCAGGAGCCTGGTCCATCGGGTCGGGCGAAGTTGGTCGAAGGATCCGTGGTTTTTGTGGAATGTCCTTGCAGGGCCTGCGGGAACAGTGATGGGGATGGATACCCGGGCCTGCGTCGCGGGCTGTCACATTGCGGGCCTACAGCCCTCACGGGTTCGGAGGTTTTGGCGGTCTGCCAAGGCTTCCGCCTTCGCCAAGGCCATGGCGGGCATGGCAACGAGATCGGAGGCGGGTCTTTGACCTTGAGTTTTCCGGGGTACAACCCGCATTGCAGGAAGAGAACTAACCTTCTTTAGCCATTTTCAGCCGCAGGAGGGCAATATATGTTAAGCTTTTAGCAACGGGGGTGAAGTCTGTTTTTCGTATTGTCTGCACATTGCGCATGTGCGGATCAGACCGGTCCGGTCGTGCCCCGATGGGCCGGGCTGGACAAGCACAATGCGGAGCGCTTTTTTGCGTTGGGGTGCCGCTTTGGCTGGAGGTTGGGTTCCAAATACATACACTCGATCAATGAGATAGACTTTGAATTTAGATTAACGCCAACAAAATTGCTTATGTCAGAAAATCAAGCCACCAAGCCGGCGCCGCAGGCTGCCGGATCAAACAAACCAGCCGTTAAGTTCAAGACACTGGATGGCAACGAAGCCGCCGCGCACGTCGCCTATCAGCTCAACGAAGTGATGGCGATTTACCCGATCACACCCTCGTCGCCGATTGCCGAGTGGTGCGATCAATGGGCGAGCGAAGGCAAGCGCAACCTTTGGGGCACCATCCCCTCGATTATCGAGATGCAGAGCGAGGGCGGGGCGGTTGGCGCGGTTCATGGCGCTCTCCAGACCGGCACCCTGAGCACGACCTTCACGGCCTCGCAAGGGTTGCTGCTGATGATTCCGAACATGTTCAAGATCGCGGGCGAGCTGCTCCCGACGGTGTTCCACGTGACCGCGCGCACCGTGGCGGCGCACGCCCTGTCCATTTTCGGCGATCATAGCGATGTGATGGCCTGCCGCTCGACAGGCTGGGGCATGCTCTCGGCCAACTCCGTGCAGGAGACGATGGACTTCGCCTTGATTACGCAGGCGGCGTCCCTCAGGTCCCGGATACCGTTCATCAACTTTTTTGACGGGTTCCGCACGTCGCACGAGGTTTCGAAGATCCAGATGCTTTCGAAGCAGGATCTTTCGGCGCTGATTGACGACAAGCTGATTGCGGAGCACCGGGCCCGCTCGATGAGCCCGGACCGGCCGGTTCTTCGGGGCACGGCGCAGAATCCGGACGCCTTTTTCCAGGCGCGGGAGACGGTGAATCCGTTTTATGCGGCCTGCGCGGACATTACCCAGAAAGTGATGGACGATTTTGCGGCGCAGACGGGGCGGCGCTACAACCTGTTTGACTACGTCGGGGCGCAGGACGCCGATCGCGTGATCGTGCTGATGGGCTCGGGCTGTGAAGCGGCCCAGGAGCTGATCGATTTCATGACGAAGAAGGGCGAGAAGATCGGCATGGTCAAAGTGCGCTGCTACCGTCCGTTTGATTCGAAGCGGTTTGTGGAAGCGCTGCCCGCCACCGTGAAGAGCATCGCGGTGCTGGATCGCACGAAAGAGCCCGGCGCGCCGGGCGAGCCGCTGTATCAGGACGTGATTGCGGCGCTGTTCCAGGCCGCCTCGAGCGGTTGGGGCGCGCTGAAGGCGCTGCCGAAAGTGGTGCGCGGACGTTACGGGCTTTCCTCGAAGGAATTCACCCCCGCGATGGTCAAGGCCGTGTTCGACAACCTGAAGCTCAGCGCGCCGAAGGACGGCTTCACCGTTGGCATTACCGACGACGTTGCCAACACCAGCCTGGCGTGGGACCAGGATTTCTCGACCGAGCCGGACAACGTGATTCGCGCGATGTTCTACGGGCTGGGCGCGGACGGCACCGTTGGGGCGAACAAGAACTCGATCAAGATCATTGGCGAGGAGACGCCCAACTACGCGCAGGGCTACTTTGTTTATGACTCGAAGAAATCCGGCTCGATGACCGTTTCGCACCTGCGATTTGGGCCGCAGCCGATACTTTCGAGCTACCTCATTACGAAGGCGAATTTTGTCGCATGCCATCAGCCCGCGTTCCTGGACCGGTATGATATGGCGCGGAACCTGGTTCCCGGCGGCACGTTCCTGATCAACACCCCGTTTTCGAAGGACGACGTTTGGAAGCACCTGCCGACGCCGTTGCAGAAGGAATTGATCGGGAAGAAGGCGCGGCTGTATGTGATCGATGCGACCAAAGTGGCGCGCGACAGCGGCATGGGCGGGCGCATCAACACCATCATGCAGGTGTGCTTCTTCGCCCTCTCGAACGTGCTGCCCAAGGACGAGGCGATCCAGGCGATCAAGGATTCCATCCGCAAGACCTATGGCCGGAAGGGCGAGGAAATCGTGCAGATGAACCTGAAGGCTGTGGACAACACCCTGGAGCATCTTCACGAGGTGTCCGTGGCCGGCAATAAGGTGAACGGCACCGGGCCGTTCCTGCCGGCGGTGACCGGCGACGCGCCGGAATATGTGCAGAAAGTGCTGGGCCAGCTTGCCGCGGGCATGGGCGATGACCTGCCCGTGAGCGCCTTTTCGTGCGATGGCACCTTCCCGACCGGCACTGCTCAATACGAGAAGCGGAACCTGGCGCTCGATATTCCCGTGTGGGACGAGGCGGTCTGCATCCAGTGCATGAAGTGCGTGGCGATCTGCCCGCACGCGACCATCCGGGCCAAGGTGTACGACCCGAAAGAGCTTGCGAACGCGCCGGCTGGATTCAAGTCCACCGATGCGCGCGCGCCTGAGTGGAAGGGGATGAAATGGACGCTGCAAGTGGCTGCCGAGGATTGCACCGGGTGCACGCTGTGCGTGGAGGTTTGCCCTGCCCGCAACAAGACGGAGGCCAAACTCAAGGCGATTAATATGCGTCCGCAGGCGCCGCTGCGGGACCAGGAGAAAGCCAACTGGGACTTCTTCCTGAACCTGCCGGAGATGGACCGGCGCAAGCTCAAGATCGGCACGCTGCGGCAGCAGCAGACCATGCGTCCGCTCTTCGAGTTCTCGGGAGCGTGCGCGGGCTGCGGCGAGACACCGTATATCAAGATGGTGACGCAGCTATTTGGCGATCGAATGATCGTTGCCAACGCGACCGGTTGCTCGTCCATTTACGGCGGCAACCTGCCCACGACACCGTACACAAAGAACGCCGACGGGCGCGGGCCCACATGGTGCAATTCTCTGTTCGAGGACAACGCGGAGTTCGGGCTCGGGTTCCGCGTCTCGGTGGACAAGCAGCGCGAGATGGCCGAGGAACTCCTGATGAAGCTGGCCGGCGTGATTGGCCAGGATCTTGTGGATGGCATCCTCAAGGCGGATCAGCGCGATGAAGCGGGGATATACGACCAGCGCGAGCGCGTGGCGGCCCTGAAGCAGAAACTGGCGGGCATGCCCGCGCCTGAAGCGCGCCTGCTCCTGTCGCTGGCGGACCAGCTTGTGCGCAAGAGCGTGTGGATCTTCGGCGGTGACGGCTGGGCTTACGACATCGGCTACGGCGGGCTGGACCACGTGCTGGCCAGCGGACGGGACGTGAACGTCCTGGTGATGGATACCGAAGTGTATTCCAACACGGGCGGCCAATGCTCGAAATCCACGCCGCGGGGCGCGGTGGCGAAGTTTGCGGCGGGCGGAAAACCGCTCGGCAAGAAGGATCTGGGCCTGATCGCGATGACCTACGGGCACATTTACGTGGCCAGCGTGGCGATGGGTTACAAAGACGAGCAAACGCTCAAGGCCTTCATCGAGGCGGAGTCCTATCCCGGGCCGTCCCTGATCATTGCCTACAGCCATTGCATTGCCCATGGCATTGCGCTGGACTTCGG
Organism: uncultured Verrucomicrobiota bacterium; assembly: GCA_964401575.1. Classification (GTDB taxonomy): domain Bacteria; phylum Verrucomicrobiota; class Verrucomicrobiia; order Limisphaerales; family UBA8199; genus CAYNZC01. The sequence continues at coordinate 2,072 of CAYNZC010000160.1, read as the reverse complement.
CGTGGGCGCCAAGCAGCAGAAGCTGGCGGTTGAATCCGGGCAATGGCTGCTCTACCGCTACGACCCGCGCAGGGCCGAGCGGGGCGAGAACCCGCTGCAACTGGACTCGGGCGCGCCCAAGACCAAGGTGCAGGATTACCTGCTGTCTGAGAACCGGTTCAAGATGCTCACCAAGAGCAAGCCTGAGGACGCGAAGAAATTCTTTGCCCAGGCGCAGGTGGATGCCGAGCGCCGCTACCAGTATTACCAGTACCTGGCCGCGCGCGATTACAAGAGCGCACAGGCTCCCGCGGCCAAACCGCAGCCGTCCACGGATCAAAAGGTCTAAATAACGGTCCCGGCGCCGCCCGTCCCACAGGGGGCGGGCGGACGGGCCAAAACCACTAAAAAACACAAATTATGGATCTCTCAACAACTTATCTGGGACTGAAACTCCGCACGCCGCTTGTCACAGCCGCTTCACCTCTCTCCGAAGAGCTGGACACAATCAAGGAAATGGAAGATGCCGGCGCGTCTGCCGTTGTGCTTTACTCGCTCTTCGAGGAGCAACTGCGCCAGGACCGCCTGGAGCTGGCCGAGCGACTGGACCACGGCACGTTCAGCAACGCCGAGTCCCTCACTTACTTCCCCGAGCCCGAAGAGTTCCGCCTCGGACCGGACGAATATCTCCAGCACATCTCCAAGGCGAAAGCCGCGGTGAAGATGCCCATCATCGCCAGCCTGAACGGCTCATCGGTCGGCGGCTGGACGCAGTATGCCAAGGCCATCGAGCAGGCCGGCGCCGACGCCCTCGAGCTGAACATTTACTACATCCCCACGGATATGGACCTGGGCTCGGAAGCTGTCGAGGCCACCTACCTGAACATCCTCAAAGCGGTCAAAGCCGAGGTAAAAATCCCGGTGGCAGTGAAGCTGAGCCCGTTTTTCACAAACTTTGCCAACATGGCGAAGCGCCTGGATAACGCCGGGGCGGACGGGCTGGTCCTGTTCAACAGGTTTTACCAGCCGGACATTGACCTCGAGTCGCTCGAGATCAAGCCCAACATCCTCCTGAGCACACCCATGGCCATGCGCCTGCCGCTGCGCTGGATCGCCCTGTTGTATGGACGCATCCGCGCCAACATGGCGGGCACATCCGGCATTCATCGCGCCTCGGACGCCATCAAGATGCTCATGGCCGGCGCGGACGTGACGATGCTCTGCTCGGTGCTGATCCGGCACGGCGCGCGGCAGGTTGCGGCGATCGAGCGCGATATGGTTGCGTGGATGGAGGAGCACGACTACACCTCCGTGACGCAGCTTAAAGGCAGCCTGAGCCAGAAGAACTGCGCGGATCCGAGCGCTTTCGAGCGCGCGCAGTACATGAAAGCCATTTCCCAGTTCCCGATCTCCAAGTAGGGAAATCATTTTGGTTAAGGGCCGCTTCGGCGTGTGCTGGAGCGGCCCTTTTTGCGCGTGCGCCCGGCATGGCGCACTGCTAGCGGCAAATGAGGGCATCCGGGTACTGCCTGTGTTGGTTGGCCTGTAAGTGGTCAATCGTTGCCGTGTAAAGTTCAATTTTTTGACCGCGGATTACGCGGATGACGCGGATGCCTTTTCTCCGTGCTATCCGTGCCATCCGTGGTTAAGCATTGTTGACATGCGAGCTTTGATCACGGCGATATTTGTTTTCGTCGCAGCCGCGGCGGGGGCGATGGCCCCGGAGTACGATTCGTCTCGTCGGTGGGTGGAGCAGAATAACTCTGCAGATAAGACTCGCGCCACCAAACGGGTTTTTGTTGTCTATTCCACCAACAGCCTCATCCTGCGTTTCCATGAAGGGATGTCGCTGCGGGAGATTGTCGATGCTACGCCCCTTAAGGGGAAGGCCGTCACCGTTTACATTTTGAGAGAGAGCCAAAAGACAAAGCCGGTGTTTGACGAGAAAGCAGAGGCCTCTGCTAAGCCCTCCTTTCAGACCAGGCCACGCGACTTGCTTTTCATTCACCTTGCAGGTGGTGTGCCCAGATGGTGAGAATGCCTAACGAGCGCAGTGGAGTGGACGCGGGACGGCGCGTCCTGTTTACATTCCA
>CAYNZC010000159.1:0-7698 GCA_964401575.1 uncultured Verrucomicrobiota bacterium | reverse complement strand
GATGATCATCAATGTGGTTGGGTTAAACCTGCTCACCTTTATCCTTAAACAGCCAACAGCGAACCAGGTGCTCCTCACCTACCTTAAATTCAGGTGGGCGTTCCACATCACACAAACCCGGAATCAAATGACCGCAGCGCGGATGGAAGCGGCATCCCTCAGGTGGATTCACCAAAGATGGCGGCTCGCCTGGAGGTACATCCTGGAATTCATCCACATTTTTGGGATCGGGATCGGAAGTGGCAGCCAGCAAAGCATGGGTATAAGGATGTGCCGTGTCGTTGATCAAATCCGACTCAGTTGCCTGTTCGATGATCTGACCCGCGTACATAACCATGATCCTCTCGGAGAAATATCGAACCGTCGCGAGGTCATGGGTGATGTATATCACTGCCAGGTTATGTGCTTCTTGTAATTTCCTCAATAGAGTTAAGATTTCAACTCTGACAGACGCGTCCAGCATGGATACTGGTTCATCTGCCACCAGCAGCACGGGCTCAAGGATCATAGCACGGGCGATGACGATGCGCTGCTGCTGCCCACCGCTCAATTGGTGAGGGAATTTCGGCAGAAATTCATCTACCGGGGTCATTTTTACTTCTTCCAACACTTTCGAGACGCGGCGATAACGTTCTGCTTTGTCCTTAATCCCGTTAATTTTTAACGGTTCCTCAAGAATGGTCTGAACATTCATGAATGGCGGCATAGCCCCGTAGGGATCTTGCTGGACATAACCGATCTTGTGTCGGAATTTTCGGAGATCTTCACCCTTAAGGTTATTGATCTCCTCACCATTGAAGATCACTTTTCCACCAATCGGAATGTTTAGGCGCAGAATGGTGCGCATCAAGCTCGTCTTGCCGCTGCCGCTTTCGCCAACGATCGCGATTGTCTCGCCTCTTCGGAGGTGAAGGTCCACGCCGTCTACCGCGCGGACATAACCGGCATGTTGAAAGCCAAATTTCTTAAGCTCAAAATAGACTTTGAGTTCATCCAGTTCGAGAATTAACTCCCTGGGTGCTGTGTTGGTTGGTGTGGTTGAGATTGTTCCTGTCATTTCAATTCCCCTTCTCCTTCATAGAGCCAGCACTTTACCCAGTCACTGTCAAAATGGAAGTGAGGTGGTTCATCTTTGCACTTATCAAATGCTCTCGGGCAGCGATCCTTAAATCGGCAACCGATGGGTGGATTGATAAGTGAAGGCGGTCTGCCCACAATAAAATCGGGCTCTGCTTTTGTTCGAAGCCTGGGTACACTTGCCATTAATTTGGTCGAATAAGGATGGCGAGGGTTGCTAAAGAAACGCTTGGAACCACTGACTTCAACAATTTGTCCAGCATACATCACAGCCACAATATCCGCCAACTCAGACGAAGTTGAAATATCATGAGTAATTAGAATGAAGCTGGTTTCAAGCTCGTTCTTGTTTCTCTTGAGCAAATTGAAGATATTTGCCTGGGTGAGAACATCCAATGCAGAGGTTGGTTCGTCCAGGATGATCAAATCTGGCCCGGTAATCAGAGCCATGGCGATTGCCACACGCTGACGCATACCACCAGACAACTCAAAAGGATAGCGAGCCAAAAAGTCAACCGGAACGCCAACATGTTGGAACATTTTCGCGGCTTGTTGGAGGGCTTCTTCCTTGTGAGAGCCGTAGTGAACAATCATGGGCTCAGCCACCTGATCGCCAACCCTCAAAACCGGGTTGAGCGAGTTCATAGCTGCCTGAGGAACCATGGACATGCGGATCCAACGAATCTGCTTGCGGTATTCCTCGTCCGTCAATGCCATCGTTTCGATATCTTTCAGGTAAACTTTTCCTGAGTATTCACCAGCGTTTCTGGGCAACAAACGCAAAACCGCTTTGGCAAGCGAAGTCTTTCCACAACCCGATTCGCCGACAACAACCACTGCTTTATTTGTATTCAGGTCAAAATTAACGCCATCAACAGCCTGAACCATGCCACGCGTGGTTACAAAGTGAAGTTTGAGATCCTGAATGCGAAGGACTTTCTCTTCAGTCATGTCTACATTCCTCTCAGTCTGGGGTTAAATATCCGGTCAAGAGCAAACCCAAACATAGCAAATCCCAGACCAGTAATCATCAATAGAACTGCGGGTTCCAATATCCAATAGAATTGACCCTGGTAAAGAGCACCATTCGCCTGAGCATCATTGATCACTTTACCCCATGTGGGCAAGGTTGGATCGCCCAGTCCCAGCAGTGCCAACGAAGCTTCAAGGAACACATAGCTGGGGATAGCTGACACCAAGCCTGGGATGAGCAAGGGAATAATCCTCGGGACCAGGTATTTAATGATGATGCGACCATTGCCCGCACCGTAAGCTTTTGCAGCTTCGATATAGGTAGATTCTTTCACCTGCAGGAATATGGCGCGATCGGTTTTGATTGCTCCAGTAAAGATCGAGAGCGCAATAGTTGCCCCCAAGATAATCCAAATACTGCGCGAATAGAAGGTGCCAATCATAATAAGGATCGACAAAAAGGGCAGCACCAAGTTAATTTCAGTGATTCTCTGGATCAATTCGTCCACCCAACCGCCAAACCAAGCGCCAAAAGCTGCGATCATCATCGTAATAATGGAAGTTCCCGCTGCTGCCAACAAGCCGAACGCGAGCGCAATCGGTGCCCCCCACAAGATAGGTGTGGTCAGGTCCCGCCGCATGTGGTCAGTACCAAACAAACCAAAAACCAGTCCATGGTTGACAAACTCGATTCGCACATCGTTGTTGGGTTCAAAAGTCGTTGCAGTGATCTTCAGGGTGTAAAGGCCCTTGTTTATCACAAACGGATCTGACTTTGGAACGGAGAACAAGCCTTGAACCACCGGCACTTCGCGACCATACAATCGGCGAAGCCGAGTGGTTAATTTTTCATCTTGTGAAAAGCGATAGGTTTGCTTGTTGGAGGGTCCAAAATCACTAATTTTAATTTCTTCTCCACCAGGCGTCTCTAGAACTATTGACAGGAATGGATTCTTCGACTGATGGTTGGACTGAATGTATAAAAACAATTCCTGCGGATAATCGTCGTATTGGAAATCAAATGGGTATTCGTAAGTGATGGTGTCACTTGATTCGCCAGAGGTAACAACTTTGGTAAATCCCTCATCTTCACCAGCGACGACCGCAAAGGAAACTGGAAGAGACTTTTTTGTAAAGTAGTTATACCAAACGGGAGGAGCATTTTTGGGGTTCTTGTAAACGGTTTCCTCACCGCCCCGCCAGAGTTTGATAGCTTCCTGATATGGAATCTTGATCATCGCAAAAATAGCCAATCCGATCAATAACATGATCAGGATAGCCCCAAAAATGGCTGATGGATAACGTGATAGTTCCTTAAGCGAGTTCTTTAGATTCTTCATGTTAGTTGTTACTCCCGCCCACTTTGACCCGAGGATCTACAATTGCATAGACAAAGTCCAGGAAGAATACCGTTAGAGCCAGCAGGTAGGCAAAAATAATGGTTGTGCCTAAAATGACAGGAGTGTCATATAACCCGACTGCCCGAAAAATCGTTCTGCCTAAACCTGGCCAGAGAAAGATAGTCTCAGTAATGGTTGCGCCGGTAAAGAGACCAATGACTAGCAGAGCGAAGTTTGTGATAATGGTCGGCAAAGTTGGTCGCAAAATGTAACGACGCTCGATCTCGCGAGAAGTCAAGCCTTTGGCTTTGGCGATATCAACATAATCTTCGCTCGAATAAATCAGGAAAAACGTTCTCCAATTATAAATGCTGATAAACAACGAAGAAATAATCAATGACCCGGCTGGAAGAATCAAGTGTTTCAAGAGGTCCAGTATATATGCGCCAGTTTCTTTTGGAGGAGGCGCGGATACCATGCCACTGAATGGAAGCACTTTCAGCCAAGCTGCAAATAATAGGATGAAGAAAATTCCGTAGAACCAGGGGGGTGCGGAGGAGGTGGGAGAAAGTGTGACGACCAGTTTGTCCCAAAAGTTTCCGTATGATCTGGATAACATTAAGGCCAGAAATACGCTGGCAAAAAATAAAATCAATTGAGAGCTTCCCATTAAAAGCAACGTGGCTGGCAAACGCTCAAGAATGATGTTCCTGACCAACCTTGAACCACTATCACTAACCATGTGAACAGCCCTGCCAAGATTTAGCGTCAGTGCGTTTTTTAGAAATCGGAAGGACCGAAGCACGAACGGGGTGTCCAAACCCAAGCGTTTTTCTTCCAAGCTGATCATATCGTTTACTAATGCCGCCCTGTTTTCCGTGCTCATCGGCTTGTTCGCAGTCATAGCCATGACTTGCTGATTGACTCTTTCGCGGATGTCATTACGCATGATGGTATCAACATATCCGCCCATGTTGGCAATCAGAATGGTGATGTATATGCCCACTACAACTGTAATGAAAAGCATCACGATCCTTACAAGCATGAACTTAGAGATGCGTTTGAAGGTATTTGAGACTGCATCTTTGTTGAGCTTCGAAATTTCAATATTCTTTTCAGTGGTCATAGAATCACCCATGTCTGTTTAGGAAAGGGGCAAGTATTTTATTACTTGCCCCTTCATTAACCTGAACTAAGGAATTACTGGGCGGTTACAAACTCGACCGAAGTGAAGGTCGGTTGGCTAACCGGAATGGGAATTACAGCAATCTCGAGCTTGTTGGCACCAGCGCCTAAGGTGGTGGTGTCTTCAGCAGTCAAGTTCACTACATAATGTCCATCTTCCACGAGCTCAGCCTGGCCGATCACAACCAGTTCATTTGCCGCATTGTACAGAAGGTATTTCACTTGCTTGATATCAGCTGAAGCGTATGGTTCACCTTGGAAAGTCACGTACACATCAAATGCCGCAGCTTCGCCAACTTTCACCTGTCCGGGACCGTCAATTTCGGCTTCGGCAAGTTTGGGTGTAGCGAACATATCAAAGCGATCAGCAAGATCGGGGAAATAAGGATTGTTCTTGACAACCAGAGACTTTTCGACCAAGTAGACCTGGTCCACATAATATGGACCGGTTCCGACCCACATGTGACCCTTTTCAGCATAGAAGGCTTTGAGGGCTTCGTAGCGGGCAACAGCCTGCTCGGGGGTCATGTATTGACCAAGAGTGGCTTCGTAAGGAACAGTCTTGTTCGCGATTAATTCATCCAGTTTTGCAGCAAGGATTTCGAGGCTTGGGCCGCCGATGAAGCTGGTCCATTCGATTTCATTTGCAGTGGATTTGTCAGTCGTGTAGGCTAATTCACCAGCGGCTTCAGCAGCATTTGCAGCAGCAGCCATGGAGAAGGAAAGCTCGCCTGTGGTCCAAGTTGGCCACATGCTGAATACGTTCAGTTCAGCATCGGTAGAATAGGTATCGCTATAGAATTCGACTGTGAGGGGATCAGTGGAGGTGATCTTCAAACCTTTGAAGCCAGCCTTGAAGACCTCAAACAGAGGAATATCTGCCTCGTCGAAGATGGCGCTCTTCTCGTTGGCGCGATCAAATGTCAAAATCCAGGACATGATAAAGTCAGCCATGTCCACATTGGCACCATCGTGCCATTTGTTGACTTCGAAGAGATTGGCAGGATATACGGCAACGGATTTGCGTTTGGCAGTTGCGCCGCTCAGACCGGCTTCGGCAACAGTGATGAATTTCTGTGCTTCGGCATCCCAGTCGATCCATGCGTCATCAGGAACAACAATTTGATCTGCAAAGTCGAGAGTTACCCAATCGAGAGACTTCCCAACAGGTAAACCGGTTTGCATGGTAACAGCGCCGCTTTCGAGGCGATCAGGGTGGACAAGACCAGTGTAAGGATCGAAGATAACGCCACCGGTTTCGGTGAAGTTAACCACAGCCTGGTCGAAGGTCCAGTTGGTGCCGGCGATGGGGTTGTAGGGTTCTGCGAACAGATCCTGCTGAGCCCATTTCACGGTGCCGCCTTCTTTGCCTTCATAGCGAAGGGTGTATTTGGCAACTTGCGCGCCTTGAACACCTGCAGCCAGATCAGCAACAGCCACGAGGTCAGTGCGATAGGGGGTGAACTCGGCGGAGTCAACCAGGAACACCTGGAAGCCATCTTGCATGGAAAGTTCGAGTGCGCGAGACATCATCTCTCTGCGTTCTTCGAGGGTGTTGTAATCAGCATTATAGAGTTTGTCGCCAAGTTCCTGGAATTCAGGATCTGGGGTGTTCTCTAACCAGACAGGAATACCCTGCTGGGAGGTGGGGAGGAACATTTCCTGGAAGATGCCACCCTCATCGCGGTTGATGACGGAAGCGCCCCAACCAGCGGTGTACATGTTCCACTGGCCTTCTTTAGGATCTGAACCAATCCAGATTGGAGAAGCTTCAGAGCCGGATTTGTACTGGCGATCGATTTCGAAACCGAGTTCCACCAGTTTATCGGAAATCCAGTCACCCATCTGGGTTCGAGCTGAGTCGTTGCGGATGATGAAGATCAGTTTGACTGGTTCGCCATCATAGGTCCACTTGCCATCGACCAAAGTCGCGCCCATGCCTTCCATTTCAGCCGTGATAACTTCCTTGGCTTTTTCTGGGTTATATGCATAGAAGCCTTCCAACTTGCGGACGGTGTCGGCTAAGTCTGCATAATCAGGCCATTCAGTAACGATGGGGAAGAACTTCGCCTTGCCGCCACCATTGAAGATTTCCTGGACAAAATAGTTGCGGTCAATCAGCCAGTTGAAAGCTTCACGGATCTTGTGGTTTCCGAAGGGGTTAAAACGACCATCGGTGAAGACGGCGGGGTTGAAGAGGAGGTCGTAGTATGTGCCCTGATTTTGAGCATACTTCAAACCAGATTCTTTGACTTCAGCAGCAAATGATGGAGCAAGACCTTCGGCGTAGACGTCAACATCTCCGGCCTTGATCTGGGTGACTACTGCGGCAGGATCGGCTACGGTGAAGACTACCTCATCCAGCCAACCACCCTTGCGTTCGGTTCGAACCACTGGGGGTTCAGTCGGCGCTTCAGTTGGGGCTTCAGTTGGGGCAGCGGTTGGAGCCTCGGTTGGGGCTTCGGTTGGGGCTGCGGTTGGGGCTTCGGTCGGAGCTGGAGTCGGCGTACCGCAGGCTGCGAGCAGCATGCTGGTAACGATGACCAAGCTCAAAACACCTAACAACTTTCGATTCATTTAATCCTCCTTAATGGATTTGAGTGATTTTGTTGGTTTAGACACACTGAAGAAAGTCAAATTCGGTTATCCGCAAAACCTATTGGCATGTCAACAGGCGTCCTCTCCATAGAATTGAATACCCAATTTCTAATCGGGTGTCAATACATTTTACTTCGCAAAGTAAGTTCTTGTCAACTCACTAAAAAGGTAAACCTGTGCGAGAACCAGCAATTGATGTACGTTTTTTTTACCCGCTCAGATAACAAATACAGCTTAAACGTCCTGATCTTTGAGAGGTTTTATGCTTCTATTTAGTCTTGGTAAAAGCGAGATAAGCAAGGATAATTGCTCTCAATTTGAATTAGCCGGACGCCACAGTGCTAGATCCGAAAAGGTACTGCCACCCCCAAGCCCCACCCGATCGGACGCGAACCACAAGGAGATCTGAGGTAATAACGGCACTGCTGGCAAAAACTCCGCTCTCAAATCCACCCCGTCTCCAACGATCTGGATCAAATCTGCGTTCCCTGCTGCTGTACATTTTCTGTCAAAACCCGGGTCGGAT
>CAYNZC010000158.1:1628-7844 GCA_964401575.1 uncultured Verrucomicrobiota bacterium | reverse complement strand
GGGGCTTCACCCCGTGAGATGGCGCAGCCTATCCCACTGGGGTCGCCCCCAAACCGGAGCCCCGAAGGGGCGGCACGATGATAGCCCCGGGTAAAGCGCTTGCCCTGCCATAGCTCTCCGAGCGACGGCGGGAGGAACAAGCGCCACCCCGGGTAACAGGACCGAACAAATTATCCCCCGCTCCCGGCGCGGGAGAGGGGACAGGGGGTGAGGGACACCACAACCGTCGTGCGACTCCGCTTCACTCTTCCAAAGCGAGAACGGGAACCAACCGCCGGGTATCGTATGTGATATGACATTCTCCTTGAACGCGATCTCGGTCAGAATAGTCTTTGATGGTTCCAAACGTGCAAACGCAACCTTACACCGATGGATGGCCCAGCGGAGCGAAGCGACGCCTGCTGACGTCCCAAACGTCGGGATCTGAAAGAAAGGAATCACATGCAGATCGCACCAAATTATTGGTGACCCCTTTTCCAGCCAATCTAATCTTTTCTCGTGCAGCCCGTCGCCCCATGCCTTATCATTGCGCGACTTTTCATCATGGGCGGCCCTTGCGCAGTTCTGTTACCAGCCGCGGTGTTCCTTCCGGGCCACCACGCTCAAACGTGCCCTAGCCGCGGTTACCACCCTCCCGATTGATGCCGCGCAACGAAGCCCAAACCCGCTTTGAACTGATTGACCCGGCTCTTGAAGACCGCGGTTGGAACCGGCGTAATGACATCCGCGTCGAGGAAACGGCCAAGCCGATCGACATCGTCAACCATCAGCCCCGCGAACGCGCGGCCGGCCGCACCGATTACGTCCTGCGCCGCCCCCTCACATCAGGAGCCGAGCCAGTCCCCCTCGCCATCCTCGAAGCCAAGCATGAAGGTCTGCCCCCGGAGCACGGCCTGCAGCAGGGCAAAGGCTACCGCGTCGGCCAGCTCCATCACGTGCCGTTCGTCTTTTCCTCCAACGGTCACCTCTTCGTCGAATACGACGAGGAGAGCGGCACCACGTCTGATCCCAAACCAATGGCCGAGTTTCCAACCCCGGACGAACTCGTCCACCGCTACCTCACTGTTCGCCAACTCAACCCGCAGACTCCAGCCTTCAAGCTCCTTCGGGTCCCCTACGACCAGGGCCGCGATTACTTCCGTTATTACCAGGATGCCGGCATGCGTGCCGTGTTCGAGCAGATCATCCGAGCGGCGCAAAATCACAAACCCGCCCGCGCTCTCCTGCCCATCGCTACTGGTGGCGGCAAGACGCGCATGGCCGCCGGCCTGCTCCGCCGCATCGCCGATGCCGGTCTCATGGGCAAGGCCCTCTTCGTCTGCGACCGCACCGAGCTCCGCGATAATGGCCTCGGCGACTTCCAGGCGGCCTTCGGCAATGACGCCGCCGAAATCGACACTCGCAACCCACAAAAGAACGCCAAGGTCATCATCGCCACCTACCAGACCCTCGATCACAAGAAGAAAAAACGCGTTCCAGTCTGGAAAGCCTCATTGGAGGACGATACAACGGATCCCCTGGCCATCGACCCATCCTTTTTCCTGAAGCACTACCCGCCCGGCTATTTCGATGTCATCGTCATCGACGAATGCCATCGCTCTGCCTGGGGCAAATGGTTCGTCATCCTCGATAAGAACAGCCAGGCCATCCAAATCGGCCTCACCGCTACTCCGCGCGAAATCAAGCTGCCGGAAGTGAAATCGGGCGAACTCGGCAAGCAGATCCAGGACGATCGTCGCTTGCTTGCCGACAATCTCAAATATTTCGGCGAGCCCGTTTACGAATACACTTATCAGCAGGGCGTCGCCGATGGCTATCTCGCACCCTGCGAGATCGAGCAGTACGACATCCACCACGATGGTCAGCTCACCCCGGAGCGCATCCGCGGCGTGCTCCGATCCGATGTCGCCGCCAAAAAGCTCACAGACCTCCACACCGGGCAGAGTCTCACCCCGGATGCCGTTCCGGTGTTCAACGATGGCTCTACCATTGAAGGCAAGCTCGTCATGCCAGACCGCGTCAAAGCCATGTCCGAGCACCTGTTCCAGCGCATCCTGGCTACGGGCGATCGCACCCCGCTCCAAAAAACCATCATCTTTTGTGCCAGCGATCACCACGCCGATCTCATCGCCAACGCCCTGAACGGCCTCTATAGCGCCTGGGCAAAGGCCAATGGCCAGAAACGCATCCAGAACTACGCCTTCAAATGCATGTCCTCGGTCAATGGCCAGGCCCTCATCCCTGACTTCCGGGGCCGCGCGAAATCCCACATCATCGCTACCACCAAGGACCTCCTCACCACGGGCGTCAACGTCCCCCGCGTCCGCAACATTGTTTTCTTCCGTTACATCCAGTCTCCGCTGCTCTTCCACCAGATGATCGGCCGCGGCACCCGCATTGATCGCGAGAGCGGCAAACTCATGTTCCGCATTTTTGATTACACCGGCGCCACCGCCCTGTTCGGCCAGGAGTTCGTCACGCCCCCACCCCCCGAGCCAGGCCCGCCTAAGCCCACGCCGCCGGGCCCGCCGGTCCAGAAGGTCCGGGTCAAAGGCGTGGGTATCCAGCTTAAGCCCGCAGGTAATTACAACCTCCTCACGCGCGATGGCCGTCTCCAGCGCGTCACGCCTCAGGAGTACCTCGAGGAGCTCACGAAACAGCTCATCGCCTCTGTCCCCACCCTCGCTGATTTCCGCACCCGCTGGCTCGACCCGCAAAAGCGTGAGCAAATGCTGAAGTAATTGCGCGATAGGAACCTCCTGCCCGAGGTCATCACCGAAGGCGCCGGCATGGAAGCTTTCGACGAATTCGACATTCTCGCCGCTCTCGCCTACGGCATCACTCCCATGACCCGCGCCCAACGCGTCGCCCAGTTCGCCGACGGCGGCCCAGACTGGCTCATCCACTTGCCCCAGCCCACCGCCAAGGTCATCCGCAAGATCGTCAAACAGTTCGAGAAAGCCGGCACCGGCGCACTCGAAACCGGCCAGCTCTGGAGCACCATCGGCGAACCCAACGCCCTCGCCACTCTCCGGCAGGGCGGCAAACCAGCCGAACTCCTCCGCAAAACCAAGGAAACCCTCTTCGCCGCATGAGAAACGAGCGTGAAAGACGAAGAGTATGAAAAGTGAGAATGAAACCAAAGGCAGCGCGGCTAGAAGCTTTGAGGACCTGCACATTTACCAGCGGGCGAGGGAGCTGACGAACTCCGTCTACGTCCATACGCGCTCAGGACCATTTGGAAAAGACTACGGGTTGTCCGAACAAATCCGCCGCGCATCGGTCTCCATCATGTCGAACGTGGCTGAAGGTTTCGAGCGCGGCACCACTGCGGAGTTTATCCAATTCCTCTACATCGCTAAAGGTTCCTGCGGGGAGGTGCGCGCCCAGCTCCAGGTTGCCCATGACCAGGCCTACATAACTGCGGCGACGCATGCGTCACTGGTTGCTTTGGCTCGCACGATTAGCGGCATGATTTCGAATTTCATCGCCCACCTGCAAAACTCAACCTATCGCGGTGAAAAGTTTAACCGTCCTCAGCGTCAGGCACAGGACCGCATTGCCAAGTGGATGGAAGCTGGACGCGCTGCGCAAGCCGCCAACATCGCCGCGCAGAAACGTAACTTGCCCACACCCAACCCTTCAACCCCTTCACACCCGTGAAACCTTTCTCACCCTTAAAACCTTTCTTAACCTTAAAACAGCGATGCTCGCCCGCAACACAACCCAGGAGCTGAAATCAGCCGATCTCCTCCGCAAAACCAAGGAAACCCTCTTCGCCGCCTGATGCACACACCCACAAATATTCTGAGAACCCCGACGGGGTTCCATATAGTAGCCCAGGGTTGGCCCGCCATCGGGCCTACCCTGGGTGACACGCCCATTGATTATCTTCGTTCTCCCCATCCGATGGGGAGAAGGTGGCCGCAGGCCGGATGAGGGGGATAATGCCCACGCACACCCACTCTTCAGCACCAGTAAAGGCAGAAGTAGCCGTGTCGCGCCCTCCGCAGCGCATGGTGAAAATCGATGACGTATGCGTTCAATGGACGGGGGGCCGGGACCCCCGTAGTAAACCGGAGTCTCCCTTTCGTTACGTCGATATTTCTAGTGTAGACAACCAGCGGAAGATTATCACCGAAGCACGCGCGCTCCTTGGTAAGGACGCGCCTAGCCGCGCCCGTCAGGTCATTCGTACCAATGACGTCCTAGTTGCGACTACGCGACCGAACCTCAATGCCGTTGCACTCGTCCCAACAGAGCTGGACAATGAGGTTTGCAGCACCGGCTTTTGCGTCCTCCGCTCCAATGGAGAGATAGACCCGGATTATCTTTTCGCCTTCGTCCAAACCACGGAATTCGTCAGCAGCCTCAGCGACCTCGTGAAAGGCTCCCTATATCCTGCGGTCACAGATAGTCAGGTCCGAGCACAGAGGCTGCCCCTTCCTCCCCTCCCCGAACAACGCCGCATTGCCGCCCGCCTCCGCGAACAACTCGCCGAAGTCCAAAAAGCCCGCGCCGCCGTCCAGGCCCAAGTTGCCGCCGCCGCGCTCCTCCCCGCCGCGCAACTCCGCTCCCTTTTTACCACCCCTGCCGCCCAGCGCTGGCCGCGCAAACCCATAGCCGAGTTGTGTGAACTGCTGCCATCCAAATCAATCGCCTTGGCGGGCGACGCCGAGGTGCGTGCGGTTACCAGTGCGTGCCTGACCGAAAATTCCTTCCATCCGGCTGGCGTAAAGACCGCCAGGATGTGGGCGGTGGACGCTCACGAGAGTCTCGTCAGGCCAGGCGAGATTCTCATTGCCCGCAGTAACACGCCCGAGCTTGTCGGCCGGGCATCAATCTATAAAGGCGACCCAAAAGGTGTCGTTGCATCCGATCTCACAATCCGCCTCTGGCCTGGCCCCCACATGCTGGGCGAGTTCCTGGCACGCTACCTATCCTTCCTTTACACTACCGGCTACTGGAGAGAGCGAGCCGGGGGCGCCAGCGGCACGATGAAGAAGATCACCCGATCTCAAATCAACGCCGAACAGATACCACTTCCTTCCAACGCTGAACAACGCGCAGCAGCTTCGCGCCTTGAAGCAGAATTCTCAGCCGTGTCAGCCTTTCAGAACTTTCTAAACGCTCGCCTCGCCGCCCTCGATCACCTCCCCGCCGCCCTCTTGCGCGAAGCCTTTAGTGGTAAGCTCTAGTATTCCATGAAAGCCACTCTCCAGGTCATCAATCAAATGCAAGCCGATGGCGTTATCGGCAAATACGCCATTGGCGGCGCAGTGGGCGCCACCTTTTACCTCGAGCCCTCAGCCACGCTCGACATCGACATCTTTGTCTCTTTCCGCAATGGCCCAGGCAGCGCCATCATCTCCCTGGAGCCCCTCTACAAATATCTCACGGACCGACAGTACAAAGTCGAAGGCGAATACATCATCATCGAAGGCTGGCACGTGCAGTTCCTTCCTCCGGGTGACGCTTTGGGCGACGAAGCCCTCGCTCAAGCCATCCAAACCGAGGTCGATGGTGTCCCCACCTGGGTCATGACCGCCGAGCATCTCGTTGCCCTCGCCCTGCAGCTCGGCCGGCCCAAAGACTTTGCCCGAATCCTCCAGTTTATAGACGCCGGTGTCCTGGACACCACGAAGCTCGACCAAATCCTCACCCGCTATGACCTACTTGCTAAATGGGAACAATTCGGCGATAAGTTTCTTAGAAACAAATGAGCCCTTTCATGCGAAAAGTGCTGGAGAGCAAACGACAGACGCGTCAGCGTCTGGCGCATCTGCCGTTTTCGGAAAAGCTCGTGCTGCTCGAAAAACTGCGCGATCGCAGTTTGCTGATCGCCAACAGCCCCCTTCGCCGGCAGCACCAACACCAGCCTGCTTAAGGAACTCGTTTACTCCCCACTTCGGTGGGAGCATCCCCAGCCGTCCCTTTACAATAAACGTTCCAACGGTTTGCTCCTATTCCTCTCACCACCAATCGCATGGCAAACTGCCGCCCCGTAGGGGCAAGAAGATAGCAGCCCCGGGTAAAGCCGCCTCAGCGGACGCAACCCGGAGTCTCAGCACGCTGATTTCCTCCCCCCTCCCGTGCGCGCCCCGCGCATGGGAGGGGGGAAGGGGGGTGGGGTGCCCCTTGACCTCGGCCAACCTCCACGCCTCAACGTTCACAATTCACGCTTAATCCTGACATGCCTCGCAAAACCCCAATCTC
>CAYNZC010000158.1:0-1528 GCA_964401575.1 uncultured Verrucomicrobiota bacterium | reverse complement strand
CAGCCGGGCAAGACCGTCTATGACCCCGGCTGCGGCACCGGCGGTTTCCTTGCCCAGTCCTACGAATACATGAAGGACAAAGCCGACCGCGCTGGCGCCCTCACCGGCCCGCTCCTTGAAACCCTCAAACGCCGCACGTTCTTCGGCCGCGAAAAGGACGACACCATCTATCCCATCGCCCTGGCCAACCTCATCCTGCACGGCATTGACGAGCCCCATCTCTGGCACGGCAACACCCTGTCTAGCCAGCCAACCTACGAGGACTTGTTCAAAGACGCGCCTCAGTTCTTCGATTACGTCCTCATGAATCCTCCGTTCGGCGGCAAGGAAGGCAAGGAGGCGCAAACCCAGTTCGAATACAAGACGGGTGCCACCCAGGTCCTTTTCCTTCAGCACGTGCTGAAGAGCATGAAAGCCGGCAGCAAGTGCGGCATCGTTCTCGATGAAGGCGTCCTGTTCCGCACCAACGAAACCGCCTTCGTTCAAACCAAGCGCAAGCTCCTCGAAGAATGCAGCGTTGACTGCATCATCAGTCTTCCCGGCGGGGTCTTCACCGCCGCAGGCGCAGGCGTCAAAACCAACCTGGTTTTCTTCACGAAGGGAGAACAGACCGGCAGAATCTGGTATTACGACCTCTCGGACATCAAGGTCGGCAAAAAAACCCCGCTCACCCAAAACCACTTCGAAGAATTCTTCAAAGTCCTGCCCCAACGCTCCGACACCGCCCGGAGCTGGACAATCGATTTCGCCGCCCGGCTTCAGAAGGCGTTGGATGAAGCCCGTCCGCACCGCGAAAAAGCCGCCGAGTTGACCGCCCGCGCCGATGACCTTGAAAAAGCTTTCCGCGAGCGCCGAAGCGCCAAAACCGCCACACAGGAAGCCCTTGCCACCATGGAGGAGGCCTATAAAGCGGTCGAACGCGAAGCCCGCGAGTCCCTGGCCAAAGCCGAATCCATCGAAGACGCCGTTTACGATCTAAAAGCCGTCAATCCCAACCGCGCGTCCGACGAAGACACCCGCACCCCTGCCGAGCTGCTCGACTTCATCACAGCCAAAGGCAAGGAAGCCGACGCCGCCCTCGCCAAACTAGGCGCCCTTATATGCCCATCCAAAACGCCACCTGGAAGATAAGCCCAGCGCCCGCACGCCGGGGTCACCCATAGTTTGGTGCGTTTTGGCTTTGCATGTTGCCCAGGCGAGTTACTCCTATCTCATGCCGCGCAAAATGCGAGTCGAATAGGGGACTTGAGAGGCGAAAGCCCGCAATGATGCGGGGCCCTCAGGGGAGTTGAGGGCCGATGGCCCGCAATGAGGCGGGGGCCCTCAGGGGAGTTGAGGGCCGATGGCCCGCAATGTGATAGCCCGGGCTGAAGGCCCGGGTATCCGGACACAAACGCCCAGCGGCCTGTAGGGCCGCGATAAACCCACACCACCATGGACTTTATTAATACAAACCCCTTTCCACTAATAAGACTTTTCTCCGCGCATGGGCCAGACTCCCTACGTGATGAATCGAACAGGTCACAAC
>CAYNZC010000157.1:0-7934 GCA_964401575.1 uncultured Verrucomicrobiota bacterium | reverse complement strand
GCCACCCTCGGAAAGGCGATTGCGCAAGGGGGAGGCTGGCAGCATCCTGGGTCGCTGCGGGAAGAGTCTTGGTGAAATGATGGGGCGTCCAGCATCGGACTTGCGCAAACGTGAAAGCGGTCTTAGTCTTACACTATGAGTAAGACAGGACTGATGTCACTGACCATTCGGCTGCCGGCGGAGGAGCACTCGGCTCTGTGCGCCAAAAAGAACCGCAGCGCGTGGGTGAGGAATGCGATCAACGAGAAACTGCAGCGCGAGGCGGCACGCCCGGCTAAGCCACAGACGGCACTGGGCCGTAAGCTATGGGCGGCTCGGGCGGAGTATCAAAGGGCTGGCGGTCGGTTGCTCTCGCTGGACGAAGTGTGCCAGGAAGTGGCTGCCCGAAGAGGAGAGCGATGACGCGCACCTATTTGGACAGTTCTGTGCTCATTCAAGCCGTTCAAGGTGTGGATGGCGACAAGACAGCCGGGTTGCTGGAAGATCCCGAACGCGAGTTTGTGGCAGCGACTTTTCTAAAGCTGGAATTGCTGCCGCAGCCAACGTTCCACAAGCGCAAGGCCGAGTTGGAGTTCCTGGAGGCTTTCTTCGAGAGGGTGGTGGAATGGCGTGAGGCCGATGAGGCGCTGGTAACCGCGGCGTTGGCGGAGGCCCAATCGGTTCCCCTGACCGCGGTGGACGCCATCCACGTTGCCGCCGCCAAAGCGCTTGGGTGCGATGAATTCATCACTGCTGAGAAACCGGGTAAGCCGCTGCACAAGGTCAGAAGTCTTAAAGTCCGCTTCCTCCCTGGCGTTTAACCGTATTGTATGCTGCTCTCCCGCGAAGAGGCCGAACTCGTTTTCAGGTTACATTGCGCCTTGATGCAGTTTGTGATGGAGCAGGTTCAGGCCGCGGGTGTTCCCTCCTCTGCGGCGAATTATCCGTCACTTCCTGCCGAGCAACGGCAGGAAGTGGTGAAGGCCTTTCTCGGCCGGTTGGATTTGCTTGACGCCTTTGTTGCCGCCAACCCCGCACGGCTATCTGCGGAGGAGTTGGGGATCGTGTCTTCCTGGCGTCATTTGGTGTCGGGACGCTTCATTGCGCTGCGGCAGCACAAGAAACACATGATCTTTCTCGCCTGCGATGAGAAGTCGTGTGCCTACGGGGTCACGGGATTGGTGGATCCCATGGAGCTGGTAATTGGGCAGCCGCTCCCGGCGATGGTTCAGACAGTGCTGCTGCCGTTTCGGGGCAAGATCGTCTATGACGGGATCATCAGCAAATTCCGCGTCGCATTCGGTCCTGGCTCGCGGCGCGGTTTCGAGGAGACTCTTCGAACCGTCAAGCAAACCCACGGCCTCGTGACTTCGCTGCCTCGGGAGGTGCGCGCGAGCCAACCCGGCACCGATGCTCGCAAACCGAGGTCGGCCGAGACGGCACAAAAGCACAGGGCAACCGTTCGGGAAGTACTGCAACAAGTCGTCGCCATGACGGATGCGTTCTGCCAGAGTCGTCTCAGCGAAGAATATCTGGCCTTGTGCCGAAAGCTGGCCGAGAAGCTGGCGGCCAAGCGGCCGTCACCCTTGCTCCGCGGCGACCTCCGAACCTGGGCCTGCGGCATCATTCGCACGATCGGATGGGTGAACTTTCTCGACGATCGTTCCCAATCGCCGCACATGAAACTCCCGGTGATCGACCAGGCGTTAGGCGTTGCGGAGAGCACTGGTCAAGGAAAGGCCAAAGCGATCCGGCAGATGCTCAAAATTCACCAGTTTGATCATCGCTGGACTCTCCCAAGCCGTTGGGAAAGCAACCCACTGATTTGGATGCTGCAGGACTCACACGGGCTCATGATTGACATCCGCCAGCAACCCGTGGCGATGCAGCGCGCTGCTTTTAAGCAGGGACTGATTCCGTACGTCCCAGCCGATCGCGCGGCGGCTGCCGTGCAGGAACGGATTGGCGCCTCCACGTCGCGGCGCTTGTTCCAGTTCAAGATTACCTTGCGCGGGGTCGCGCCGGCGATCTGGCGGCGCATTCAGGTCTTCGACGACACGCTGGACAAGTTCCATGAGCACCTCCAGGCCGCCATGGGCTGGACCAACTCGCACCTGCACGAATTCCTCATTGAGGGTCGGCGTTGCGGCGATCCTGAGTTGCTGGACGACGACATTGAACCCTTTAGCGGGGTCGATTCCACCAGGACGCTTCTCAGCGAACTGCTGCCCGCCAACCGCGCGCCGATCGCTTTTGAATACCACTATGACTTTGGGGACACTTGGAGGCATGACGTGCAGTTCGAAGGCTCGCCAGCGCCCCAAGCCGGGGTGACCTATCCTCAATGCCTTGATGGAGAGCGCGCCTGCCCGCCTGAAGACGTCGGCGGAATCGGAGGGTACGCCGAGTACCTCGAAGCGATTGGCGATCCGAGCCACGAGCGCCATCGGGAACTCTTGGATTGGAATGGTCCTTTCAACCCCGAGACATTCAGTCCTCGCTACGCTACCCATGTTATGCAGGAGGGCGTTCCTGACTGGCGCAAAATGGTGTGAGCCCACCCTGCCAGACATTGAGGCGCAAGGACCTCGAGCATGAAACAGCGAACAACTTCGGCCACCCATCGGGTCCGCCGACGCGCTTCAGAGCCCTGTCATCCGCTATTACACTGAATTTACACTAAAGGTTCTATGCCGGCCTATGCCGATAAACGCCGGTAGTTCTTGGATGCTCTGCAAAACCGCTGTTTTCCTGAGGATTTCGAGTGCTTACTTGCCTTCGGATCAGAAGGTTGCAGGTTCAAGTCCTGCGGGACGCGCCAGTTTTTAGAGCAGAATTCAGGTTTTTCAGCTAAAGCGAACATCCCAGACAACCTCCGCACCTGTTACACTGGCGCAGTCAGAAGCTCTAAATCTGCGGACCGCAATTGATCCAAATTGGTCACCGCAAGGCCGGAGCCGGGTAGAGCTTTGTGACTCCTCTTTCATGCACGAGGTTTCTAAGGTTCGCTGTTTTGGATTTTCCTTCCCCCGTGTTGTGTGATTAGGCTACTGGGAATGAGCAAGCGCGCTGAAGACCCGCTGATTGCTGAAATCCGAATTGCACTGATGCCCGGCCGGTTTGTCCGCTGGAACGAGGTATCCGGCATAATCTCCAACTTGGACGGAGTTCACGAAAGGGTGGAAACGCTCGTGAAAACCGGCGAAGCGGGGAGGGCAGTACGGCTTTACGAAATCTTTCTCTCCGGGGTCTATGCTAAAATTGAAGAAGCTGATGATGAATGCGATTTGGCGAATCTCTTCCATCGCTTGATTTGCGGCTGGATCGAGGCGCGTCAGGCGGCAGGGCTGTGCGCGAAGGAGACTGTTCCCCAATTGCTTAACTGGGTGAAGAACGACGAGTACGGCTTCTGCAACGACATCGAGAAGGACGCCATCAAGGTGCTCAACACAGAAGGCAGGCACTTGCTCATCAGCCATTTTCAAGGGCTGGTGGACAGGGCGCTACCTGCTGCTGGGGAAGGCTCCCCAAGACCGATGTTCGAATACGAAAACGACCTGCGGTTACCGGCAATGTCGCTTAAGGACATTTACGAAGCTTTGGAGGATGCCTCGTCATATGCGGCCTTGTGCGAGAGGCTGGGGTTCAGCCCGCGTGACTGCGAGCACCTGGCAAAGATGGAGATCTCCGGGAAACACTGGGCCAAGGCGCTGGAGTGGGTGGAAAAGGGACTTACCCTGAAAATGAGGCGAGACTGGCACAACGAGGACGATTATGAGTTAGTCCGGCTGAAACCGGAGATTCTCCGTCACTTGGGGCGGAAGGACGATGCGCTGGGTTTGGCTTGGGCTGATTTCCAAGGGAACCCGAACGAGTTCGCCTACGAGCAACTGATGCGCTTCGTGCCCAAAAAGGAGAAGGCTGCCTGGCGGGAGCGGGCTTTGGTTGCCGCTGAGAAAGCGGACCTGGGTGACTTCATTTCTTTGTGTGTGAAGGCGAAAGCGTGGGACCGGTTGGCCCGGCGTATCGACTTGGCGAAACCGGGCGAATTGGAGGCGCAGAGCCATTATTGCACTGAACCGGCGGCCGAAGGCTTGAAGAAGAGAGATCCTCTCGCGGCAGCGAAATTGCATCGTGCTTTGGGCCTGCGCATCGTGAATGCAGGCAAGAGCAAGTACTACCGCGAAGCGTTGGAGCACTTCGAGAAGTGCCGCGACCTCTATTGCGCGGCAGGCCAGCCTGCAGAATGGAATGCGGTGGTTCAGTTCGTTCGAACAGCCCACTTTCGAAAATCAGGGTTCGTGTCGGCGTTCGAGAAGATCGTCTCAGGCAAAAGCGGGCGGCTCCCGGGATTTGCTGAACAGGCCCAGGACCGATGGAAACGGCTCACGGCCTAACCGCTCTCGGCACGCACATCGGCTATGTCCAAAGAACACAAATGGCGGTTTGCGGCCAGATTCCGGACCTGCGCGTTTGGCTGGCGAGGCTCCCGGCTCGCCGCCCAGCGCCTGAAGGAAGCGGTCTCTGAAATCCGGACAGTGGCACGAGGCGACCTCGTGCTGGCTGCCGAGGGCGCCATCAAGCTGATCGAAAAACTGTGGCCGGCACTCCAGCAGATTGACACCTCATCCGGCTTGCTCGGCGGCGCTGTCAGCAGCGCCGTTCATGAGGTGATTCAGTATCCGATCGAGGCGGAGGTGGACCGCAAGACCCGGGAGAAATGGCTCGAACGATTGTGGGAGGCCTTTCAGGAGGACGGTGTGGACTACACGATCGAGGTGTCGGACCGTTGGGGTGAGCTTTGTGGTTCTGACGAACTGCGGCAAAAATGGGTGGAGGAACTCCTTCCCATTCTGGAAGCAAGCTGGTTTACGGGTCGGCACTCCAGTTACTTCCGCGGCGAAAGTGCCTGCCTTTCTTGTCTGCTGGAGTCCGGCCGTTACCAGCAATTGTTGGACTTGGTTAAGCGCAACTCTTCTCGTCTGTGGCACACTCAGCGCTTTGGAGTCAAAGCGCTCATGGCCCTGGGACGCCCGGAAGAAGCGCTTGATTACGCCGACAGGTTGAGGGGTCCGTACACCAGCGGCTCGGTCGTCGATGATGCATGTGAGGCGATTCTCTTGTCCATCGGTAAGCGGCATGAGGCCTATTCACGCTACGCGTTCTCGGCCAATCGAAGAGGAACCGGTGTGGCGACGTTCCGCGCTTTGTCGGAGAAGTATCCGGAAAAGGACCCAAAAGAGATTCTGGACGACTTGATTCGGCTCAGTCCGGGGTCAGAGGGGAAATGGTTTGCTACCGCGCGCCAACTCGGGTTCCTGGACCTGGCGGTAAAGCTGGCTCGAACTTCTCCATGCGAGCCGCGCACCTTGAATCGTGCGGCCAAAGATCTGTTGGGGGAAAATCCCTCCGCCGCTCTAGCCATTGCCATGTCTTCTTTGCGCTGGATGTGCGAAGGTGCCGCCTACGAACTCTCGGGTACAGATGTCTACTCCGCTTGTTCGTCGGCCATGAAAGCTGCCGATACCGCGGGCCAGGGGGATGAAACGGCGCTGCAAATCGCCCGGCTTACCCGGCACCATCCGTTTGTCTATGACTTCTGCCGCCAGACGGATCCACGGATCGCGAACGCAGATTTGGGTGGCCGAGGCTGATATTCCCGGACCTACTCACTTTGTCTTAGTGATGGTTCGCCAGCGCCATTTCGTCGTTCTCGACGTGCAGAAGTCCACTTTGCCCGCTGAATCCATGCGATCCGGCATGGGAACAGCGCAGCATGTTGACTGACCCGGTACCTCGAGGTGCACTGCTCGACTTTATTCCAAGAGCCGGATTACTATGGGCTTGAGCGCATAATGGCATTTTATGTGCTTTGAACCATATTGACATGTTATCTGTTATAGCGCATAATTTAAGCATGAGTGATCTGGCACGCGATCCAAAACAGATCGGTAACTTAATCCGCCGTGCTCGCAAGCGGCGAGGATTAAGCCAGGGTGCCCTTGGGGCCAAAGCGGGTGTCCGACAGGAAACCGTCTCCCTGCTGGAATCCGGTAACGAGACCGCCAAGCTAGAGACCATCCTGAAGGTCCTTTCCGCGTTGGATTTGGAATTTCGCATTGCCCCGCGCTCTAAAGGCGACCTGGGTATAGAAAAAGACTTCTGATGCCACGAAAACCCATAAATGCACCGCTGCGGGTTCTGTTGCACAATCGGCTTGTCGGCCGCTTGCTGAAGGAGCCAGGTGGCGCGATCTCGTTCCGATATGATGAGAGTTGGTTGTCCTGGAGCAATACCTTCCCGATTTCAATGTCGCTTCCACTGCGGGAAGATGGGTTTAAGGGGGACCGAGTCGTGGCCGTTTTTGAAAACCTCTTGCCGGATTCCGAAGAGCTTCGGCGACGAGTGGCGGAGAAGGTCGGGGCCAAGGGCGTAGATGCCTACAGCCTGTTGTTTCAAATTGGCCGGGATTGCGTGGGGGCACTGCAGTTCCTCCCCGATGATGACAATGCCGTGCATGATACATCAGGCATCGAGGGCGAACCCATCGATGATGAGGGCATTGAAAAATTGCTGAAGACTCTGGCTAGAGCGCCACTGGGCCTCGGCGAAGACAAGGAGTTTCGCATCTCGGTTGCCGGCGCACAGGAAAAGACGGCGTTACTCTTTCACAAAGGCAAATGGCGGAAGCCCCACGGTGCAACGCCCACAACGCACATCCTTAAAACGCAGATTGGAACGCTGCAGAACGGTATAGACCTCTCAAATAGCGTCGAGAACGAGTATTACTGCCTCAAACTCATGGCAGCTTTTGGTCTTCCCACAGCTGCAGCAGAAATAAGGGTCTTTGGCAAGACTACGGCTCTGGTCATTGAACGGTTTGATCGGAGGTGGACAGATGAAGGTCGTCTGTTGCGATTGCCACAAGAGGACTTTTGCCAGGCGCTTTCAGTCCCGCCCGGACTGAAGTATCAGAGTCTCGGGGGGCCGGGTATAATCGAAGGTCTAAAGCTGTTGAAGGGAAGTGATACACCAACTGAGGATCAGAGGGCATTCTTGCAGGCACAGGTGCTATTCTGGCTGATAGGAGCCACCGATGGGCATGCCAAAAATTTCAGCATCTATTTGGGCCGGGGCGGCCGATTCCGGCTCACGCCTGTGTACGATGTGCTAACGGCTCAGCCCAGTCTTGTCACCAGGCAGATTGAGCGCAAACAGATGAAGCTCGCCATGTTCGTGGGGGATAGCCGGCACTACCGTCTCGATGAGATCAAGGGCCGCCATTTTATCCAGACTACGGAACGAGCCGGATTGCCCGGGTCGCTCGCAAAAGAAGCGCTGGAGGAGGTAGCCAAAGCCGCTGACGCGGCGATTACGAGCGTCGAGGCACAACTACCCCGGGATTTTCCTGATTATATTCACGATGCAGTGAAAGCTGGCCTTGCCGAACGCATAAAACTCATCTGACTTCTGGGTCGCGGTCATGTCCTCAACGATTCATCAGCGCTTCGTTTCGCGACTCCCATCGCTTCAGCAAGAGATGGGCGAGGAACTATTTGTTTCGGGTTTGGTTGGGCCTTACCGAGTTTTCCAGCGGAAGAATGGACTCCGCGATGGGCTCGATGATGCCACTACCGCTTGGTATGCATTGCAGAAAACGCCGCCAGTGAAGAAGACGCTTGATCTGGGCACCGGCATTGGAACAGTTGGCCTTGCCGTGCTTTGGGGACTCGGACGGGGGGCGGAGTTGACGTGCGTGGAAGCCCAAGAGATCAGTTACCGGCTGCTGATGGAGAACATCCAGGGGAATGGATTACACCGGTGCGTCCGGGCCATCCACAGGGACATCCGGAACCTGGATTTCGGCGAGCAGTTTCCGCTGATCACCGGAAGTCCTCCCTACTTCCCGATTGGGACAGGATCGTTGCCGGATGATTCGCAAAAAGCGCACGCGC
>CAYNZC010000156.1:0-8036 GCA_964401575.1 uncultured Verrucomicrobiota bacterium | reverse complement strand
TACTGAGTCCTTTGCTTAGCGGTTATATCCCCATCCAAAGCGGTCTGTCAGCGGCCAATACACAAAGAACGCCCTCCCTATCACGTAGCTCGATGGAA
Organism: uncultured Verrucomicrobiota bacterium; assembly: GCA_964401575.1. Lineage (GTDB taxonomy): Bacteria > Verrucomicrobiota > Verrucomicrobiia > Limisphaerales > UBA8199 > CAYNZC01. Next base: position 7,938 of record CAYNZC010000156.1, on the reverse strand, counting down.
ACGTGCCCCATGCTCGCGAATCCAGGCTGTTCATTGTATTATCTCCCATAACCATGAATTCATCCTCAGAAATCTTCACGCCCTCGGGATGATTGGCGAAGAAATACGCGAGGTGCGCCGCATTGACATGCCCGGAATACTGACTGTCCGATGGTTCCTGCTTCGGATCAAAGGAATAGACTCGCTCAAAGTGCGGCACACTTGCATCCAGTCGGTTGCCGTTAATAACCAAATGCCGATCGTCGCCGATTTGAAGATGTTCACCACCAAGCCCTACGAGCCGTTTGATATAGAACTGGTCGCCAGGAATGAAATAATACGGCGGCATTTCGCGCCGTTCAGCCGGTATCCCTCGCGTTTCAAAGACAATGATCTCCCCGCGCTTCGGCGACGTGAAGTTGTAGGACAACCGATCCACAAACAAATGGTCTCCAGACGCGATCTTTAATCGCACAAACTCCTCTCCCTTGGCAAAATGCTGACCCAAACGGAGACTCGCCCGTTGTTCCAATAATACCCCCCCATAGTCTGGCGGGAACCATATGGTGTGGGCAACGCCTCCGATGTATAAGGTCTGCTTGATGTTGAATATCAGCAGCCTCATCGGCGGTCGCACCTGTTGCAGTTCGCCATCCACCTTGGAATACACCCGCAGGTAGGACACCCCCTGAAACCACTGCTTTAAACGCTCCATGCCCGTGGGCACTTTGAAATCCGGACGTTCCGCAAGCAAATTTTGGGATGTGACACCATAGAGTGTTGGCTGCATTGATCCTGTGGGGATCTTAAATGGCTGGAGGAGGAACGTTCGAATCCCCATGGCGACCGCAAGGGCCACAAGGAGCACCTCGACGTTTTCCCGCCAAGCCGGGTTGGGATAGGGCCTGAGCCATTTGTTTGCAGTCTTTTCCAGCATTTCCATCTGTCGGACGAGATCCGCCTTCCCTGCCCTTGCGTGCATCACTGTGCCCAGGTCGGCCAGTGCCCGCTGCACGTTTTCAGACGCCTGCGGTGAAAGGATATCCCGCTGATGATTCAACAACTTTTTCACATGCCGGCGCATTGACACAGCAATCCTGAGCTGGCGTGATGCGAACCAGGCGGCAATAAAGCCCAAGCGTGAGCGGCGAGGGTAATCAGCGGGGTCAAGAGCAGGCGCCTCGGGAGCAGGAGTAGCAGCCTGTTTGACTATGGTTTTCTTGTTTTTGGGCTCGGCCATGGTTGGTCTCCGGTTTGGCGGATCAGGCCTTCAGCACCTCGATGAAAGCTTCCTGTGGTATGTTCACAGATCCCACAGATTTCATCCGCTTTTTTCCTTCCTTCTGCTTCTCGAGAAGCTTCCGTTTGCGTGTGATGTCACCGCCATAACACTTGGCGGTTACGTCCTTGCGCAGTGCGCTAACGGTCTCGCGTGCGATGATCTTTCCACCGATTGCTCCCTGGATGGCCACCGCGTACTGCTGGCGGGGGATTACCTCTTTTAACTTTGCGGCCAGAGCGCGTCCCCTGCCCTCTGCTTTATCGCGGTGAACGATGCAGGAGAAGGCATCGACAGACTCGCCGTTCACGAGCATATCCAGCTTTACCATTTCCGACACCTGGTATCCGGCGTGTTCATAGTCCATCGATCCGTAACCGCGCGTAATACTCTTAATTCGATCGTGGAAATCTATAAGGATTTCGTTGAGCGGCAGCACGCCTGTGAGCATCACGCGTCGGCTGTCCAGCGTCTCCGTGTGTTCGACGATCCCGCGCTTTTCGGAAATCAGCGCCATCATATCGCCGATGTTTTCGTTTGGGCAGATTACGAACGCCTTCACCACCGGTTCCTCGATTTTGTCGATGTAATTCGGCTCGGGCAGGAAAGCGGGATTGTCGATTTCTTTGACCGCCCCATCGGTGAGTGTCACTTGATACACGACGCTGGGATAAGTGGCAATAATGTCCATCCCGTATTCGCGCCGGAGACGTTCCTGAACGATTTCAAGGTGCAGCAGACCAAGGAACCCGCAGCGAAAACCGAATCCCAGCGCCACGGAGGTTTCGGCCTGGTAAACGAACGCGGAATCGTTGAGTTGCAGCTTGGCCAGGTTTGCCTTCAGATGCTCATAGTCGGCCGTGTTGATCGGGTAAATGCCGCTGAACACCATCGGATGAATCTCCATGAACCCGGGCAGCGGCGGCGACGGGTTGCGGCTGTCCGTGATAGTGTCGCCCATTTTGACTTCCTGCGGGCTCTTGATGTTGGCGGTGATGTACCCTGTTTCCCCGGTTTCAAGTTTTTCCCGCACGTAAGGCTTCGGATTAAAACTTCCGACCTCTTTGACTTCCACATTCCGGCCGGAATGCAACAGCTTGACTGTGCTGCCCGGCCTTAATTCGCCGTTGAACACGCGGACGTGTGTGACGACACCCTTGTAAGTGTCAAAGTACGAATCGAAGACCAGCGCCTGCAGGCTTTGGGCCGCCGTGGCTTTGGGCGGCGGAATTCTCTGCACAATTGCGGCAAGTATTTCGTCGATGCCGATTCCTTCCTTGGCGCTGGCCAGCAAAGCCGAGTCTCCGGCGATAGCAAGGATATCCTCCAACTGCTGACGCGCCTGATCCACGTTTGCGTGCGGAAGATCAATCTTATTGATCACCGGGATGATCGCCAGGTTCTGCTTCATGGCCAGGTGGACATTTGCCACCGTTTGAGCCTCCACACCCTGAGCAGCATCTATAATCAACAAGGCCCCCTCACAAGCACTCAAGCTTCGGGACACTTCGTAGGAAAAGTCCACATGGCCTGGAGTGTCTATCAGATTCAATTCATAGACTTCCCCGTTCGGTGCCGAATGAAGCATCGTGACAGGGTGCGCCTTGATCGTAATGCCCCGTTCTTTCTCAAGGTCCATGGAATCCAGCATTTGATCCTCCATTTCGCGGGTTGAAATGGTCCCCGTGCGATGCAACAGGCGATCCGACAGCGTCGTTTTCCCGTGATCGATATGAGCGATAATGCTGAAATTCCGTATGTGTGCTAAGTCCATCTTCCAAAAAAGGCCAATGCCCCAAGCTCTCTGGCCACGCTGACCATGACTCGGACATCACTCAACATAGCGTGATTGTTATGGAAGAAAAGGCGAAATAGAGCAGACGAGCATACGATTGTGCGGTCCACCTGGCTCGTTCCGAAAGGCGACGCTGCGATTATGGGGAATTCGGGGAAGACTGCCTGCGACGGAGTTTCTTCAGGCCCAAGATCTCGGGCAGCCCAGGACTAAATAAAACTCAGTGGTCTTCCACCCGCTGCACACGACTGGAGACAAGGCCGGCCTTGAGGCGCGTGGTAATCAACTCACCTTTCTGCAATGTTTTTGCATCGCTTACGATAGCGCCACTTTCAGTCATGGTAATGGAGTAGCCTCTCGACAACACTTGCTCGGGGCCCAGGAATCTCAAGGCGTCGATGGACGATCCCAGCGCCCGCGAGCGGATATGAAGCTGACTTCGAACCAGCTCCATCAATCGCTGAACGTATCCTAGAAGCGTCTGATGTCTTCGCGCGAGCACCATTCCCGGCCGTGATCGTGTCAGCCGTTCAACCAATGTCTGGTGAGCCGCACGCTGCTGACGCAGGCCTGTTCGAGCGGACCGGCTGAGGCTTGAAAGAAGGTCGTCGAGTTGCTGTCCCCTGGCTTCAATGGCACGCAGCGGGTGCACCCTTTGGAATCTTTCCGTAGTTTGTTCGAACGCAAGCAGCCGCCGCTGCAACTGTTGGACCGCAAGCCGCCGGAGCCTTTCCTGATTTTCATCCATCGCACGGGAAGCCGCAAATGCGCCCTCGGTGAGTATTTCGGCGGCCGCACTTGGGGTTGCGGCCCGGAGATCCGCAACGAAGTCAGCAATGGTAAAATCGACTTCGTGGCCAACAGCGGAGACAACCGGGAGCGCTGAGTTAAAAATGGCCCGTGCCACGATTTCTTCGTTGAACGGCCAAAGATCCTCAAGACTGCCCCCACCTCGCGTGATCAGTATGCAGTCGAGTTGGCCGGGCAGTTTCCTTTGAACCAACCGTGCGCTGTAATCATTTAGCAACCCGATTGCCGCAGCTACCTCGTCGGCAGCCCCGGCACCCTGCACCCTGCATGGTGCGAGGACAATCTGGATAACGGGATTGCGACGCTGCATGACGTGTAAGACGTCCCTGATGGCGGCGCCCGTGGGCGAAGTGACCATGCCGATGCTGGCCAGAAAGCGAGGCAGGAGTCGCTTGCGTTCCAGCGCAAAGAGCCCTTCGTTCTTTAGTTTTAGTTTCAGCTTTTCAAATGCGGCCTGAAGTGCTCCCAGGCCCTGCAATTCAATTCCTGAGACCCTCAACTGGTAAAGTCCGCGCGGCTCGTAGAGCGTCACCTGCCCCCGGATTACGACCTTTCGCCCATCCTCGATCAACGAGCGGTCCACATGCAATTCGCCGCGGAACAAGACACAACTCAGTTGCGCCGAAGCATCCTTGAGGCTGAAGTAAATGTGCCCGGAGGCCTGCACTTTGAGGTTGGAAATCTCACCGCCAACTTGCACCTCGCCGAAGTTTTTTTCGAGCAGGCGCTTAATCTGGGCGGTCAGTTCGCCGACGGTGAGCGTCTTCTGGATCTGCTCCTTGGAGAATAACTCCCCAAAATCCCATTGTGATTTTACGGGTTTGGGCATATCACGCTAAACGCAAGTATGGGAGATTCGGGTGATGGACATGGCCCGGCCCGTTCCGTCATCAATTTCTATCAATGCGCCCTGCAACTTGACATCATTCTTGCCCACATCGAACCGCTGGGGCATGCCCGAAAGGAACCTCCTGATGACAGGTTCGGCCGTCCGTCCGATCACCCCATCATGCGGCCCGGTGAAACCCGCGTCGCACAGGAAAGCGGTCCCGCCCGGCAGGATTTGCTCGTCCGCCGTCTGGACGTGTGTATGAGTGCCCACGACGGCGCTGACGGTTCCATCCAGCATTCTAGCCAGCGCGACTTTTTCGGATGTAGCCTCCGCATGCATATCGACGAAGATGATGGGAGTCTCCTTGCGCAACCGCTGGACCTCCACAGTGGCAACAGAAAAAGGATTCTCCAGGGCGGGCATAAAAGTCCGTCCCTGCAAATTGAGAACACCTACCGGGGCCAACCCTTGCTTTCTCAAGACAAGACTCCCCTGCCCTGGCGTGCCTTGGGGATAATTAGCCGGGCGGATCAATGGCGCGTCTGTGGCCAGCAGTTCGATGACTTCCTTTTGATCCCACAGGTGGTCGCCACTGGTGATCACGTCCACGCCCGCTTCCAGGAGTTCTTTGGCAGTTCCCGGGGTGATGCCTGCGCCGCCGGCGGAGTTTTCGCCGTTGGCAATCACCACGTCCGCGCTGTGTGACTTCCGCAACAAAGGCAGCAATTGCTCCACGGCGCGCCGTCCAGGCTGACCCACCACATCCCCGATGAACAATAGTCTCATTCCGCCAACACCCTAGCTGTGCTGGCTATTGCATCAAGTTGTTTCCTTCTTGCTCCTGCGTACCGGCCAAGCAGAATCTTCTGCATGGGTCTTTTTCCAGTCAGCGCCGACAAGGAGGAGCAATTGCTCTTGCAGATGAGATCTCTGGGCATTGAGGAGCGGGATCTGGATGAGAGCTTCGTCCGCTCTGGAGGACACGGTGGCCAGAACGTTAACAAGGTATCTACATGTGTCATGCTCCTGCACAGGCCGACCGGCTTGCAGGTTAAGTGCCAGGACACGAGACAGCAGGGACTGAACCGATTCCTCGCCAGAAAACTGCTCGTCAAGAAACTCGAAGATGCGAACAAAGGTCTGTCAGAGGCGAGAAAAGCCGAACGGGAGAGGATCCGGAGACAGAAGCGCAGACGCAGTCGGCGAGCCAAGGAGCGCATGCTGGCCGACAAGGCCAGGCATGCAAGCAAGAAAGCCCTTCGGCAAAAGGTTTCGGATTGATATCTCTCAGAGGTTCAGCATTTCCGCCTGTGACAGGAGTTTAAAGCCGTTTTGCTGCAGCACCCTGCTGGCCTGTTCCACCTGGTGTAGTTCCACAATGAGGATCGCTTTGTGATTGCTGATGAATCCTGAGCAATTTGCCAGGTTGACATCGTGCTGTCCCAGGAGGTCTGCGACCATTTGAAGCGCGCCAGGTTTGTGGGCGACCTCCACCGCCAGCACCTCCAGCAACGACACCATGCAACCCTCTGCTTTCAGGGCAGCCATCGCCGCATCGACCCTGTCCACAAGAAACTTCATTACTCCGAAGCTTCCGCTGTTGGCAATGGTGAGCCAGGCGAGATTCACATTGGCGTTGCTCAAGATCCTGGTGATCCGAGCCGTTTGACCGGGTCTGTTTTCTACGAAGACAGCGATTAAATTCATCGAACTCATAAGTTTGTTCCCAGAGCCAAATCACAAGGATCGTTTGTCGAGCACTCGCTTTGCTTTGCCCTCTGGCACGGGCAGGCTGCCCGGTGCGATCAGTTCCAATTTCGGGCGCACCCAGATCTCGGCTCGCAGCTTCTCGGTAAGCTGAGTCTGCAATGCCGCCAGGTTTTCCACCCGGCCGTCGAATCCTTCGTGGGTCAGTTCCACTTTGACTGTAAGATCGTCCAATCCTTCAACAATGATCAGGTAGTTTCTACCAACCTGCGGACATTGCATCAGGACTCGCTCTATCTGTTGCGGAAAGATGTTGACGCCGCGAATAATCAGCATGTCATCCGATCTTCCGGTGAACCGGCGAATTCGTCGATGAGTGCGCCCGCAGGCACACGGTTCCGGGATTACTGACGTGATGTCCCTGGTCCTGTAACGCAGGATGGGCATGGCCTCGCGCCTGAGCGATGTGAGCACAAGCTCTCCGGTTTCGCCGTCAGGCAGTGGCTCGCCCGTGGTTGGGTTGATGACTTCCAGAAGAAAGTGATCTTCCCACAGGTGCATACCCGCTTTGCATTCACACTCAAAAGCCACACCGGGACCGTTCATCTCCGTAAGTCCGTAGGAATTGTAAACATCCACCTGCAGTGCTTCCTCGATGCGTTTGCGCGTTTCCTCCGTATGCGGCTCCGCGCCCACCATGGCCTTTTTTAGTTTGAGTTCCCGGCGATTGATACCCTTTTGCTCCAGGAATGCCGCGAAATAGAGAGCATAACTTGGCAGGATGTGAACAGCGGTTGTCCCAAAATCCTGCATCAACATGAGTTGCCGCTCGGAAGTGCCAGGGCCAGCCGGGATGACCAGGCACCCCAGTTTCTCCGCGCCGTAATGCATGACAAGCCCGCCCGTGAACAAACCGTACCCCATCATGTTCTGGAAGACATCAGCTCGCGTCAGGCCGGTGGCCGTCAATGACCTGGCGATCAAATCCGCTGAATTGTTGATGTCATTCCGGGAGAAGAAGAGAGCCTTGGGCTTTCCGGTGGTGCCGCTGGAGGTGTGAAGTCGCACGGGTTCGTTCGCATCCACCGCCAGCAGTCCATTCGGATAAACTGTGCGCAGGTCAGCTCCTGTGGTGAACGGCAACCGTCGCGCGTCATCGAGAGATTTGATATCCTCGGGCCGGCAACCTGCATCTTTTAGCCTGGTGGCATAGAAGGGAACCCGGGCAGCGACCCTTGCGACCGTTTGTTGCAGGCACCCTAGTTGATGCGCCTCAAGTGTGGCGCGGTCCATCGTCTCAGCTTCACGATCCCAAAAAATCATGACCGGGCTTTTACACCGATTCGCTTGTCAATGTCGAGAAGAGATCACTTCCGATCGCGCGATTGTGCGTGGCGAACGCACCCGAATCACGCAAAACTGAGGCCGTCACGCGGTCGCTGTCCCGGGCCTTCGGGAACGAGTCTTGCCTGATTTATAGAGTTTTTCCGTTCTATGTATCATTGAGGGCGAGGGGCCATTGCCTGTTGACGTTTT
>CAYNZC010000155.1:5484-8324 GCA_964401575.1 uncultured Verrucomicrobiota bacterium | reverse complement strand
GTAGTATATCAAATCAAGGTCGTGTGGGAAGAGTGCAGGCAGGCGGAAATCAGGCCGGCAGGCGGGAGCGCGGGGCCGGTCTCTCCCATCATGTCCCAGTCAAGGCGAGCAGTGGTGAGTCTGCAGGGCGGTCAGGCCGGAGACCACAAAAGCCCGGAGTTGCTGCTCCATTTGGCTCACGCGCTCCGGGTTTTGGGGCGCCAGGTTCTCCGAGGCGCCTGGTGGGAATGCAAGGTCATAGGTGTGCAGGCTTGGGGGTTCTCCGGCAGAGGCGACCAGGATTTGATTTCCCTGAATCCAACTGACAACAGTGCTTCCAGATGCCTTGAGATACGCATGGCCGGGGTCTTCCGGTGGCAGGCTGAAGAGATCGCGCCCGAACGATTGATGCACAACATCCAATCCGAGCAACCCCAGGATGGTTGGCAGGATGTCTAATTGGCTGGCAACCTGGTGTCGGGCTTCGTGGCGATCGCCAAAAATCTCCGGGCCGTAGAACAAAAGGGGCACATGTTGATGCAGCAAACCGGCTTGCGTAAGCACCGGAGGAATGCCGAAGCCGTGGTCGCCGACAAAAACGAAAAGAGTGTCGTTGAACCACTCAGACTTGCGGGCTTCTTTAATAAACTCCCCCAATGCCCAATCGGCGTAGTGCATACCGTTGATCCGTTGGTTCTGGCGATCACCCCCTTGGATCCGCTCCAATCCCTCGGGTTTGGGAAGGTTAAAAGGAGCATGATTTGACAACGTGAGAATGAGGCCGAGGAAGCGCTGCTTTCTTGCCGCCAGACCGGAGAATTCCTCGTTTGCCCGCCGGAACACGTCGAGATCGGACACGCCCCAGTCGGGATCTACAAACACAGGATTCAAGTAATCATTGCGCCCGATGAACCGATTCACCCCGTTGCCCCGAAAGAATCCCTCCTTGTTATCCCACGAAAACTGGCCGTTATAGAGGAAAAGCGTCTCGAAGCCACTTTCCATGAGCAGGGAAGGAAGCGAGCGGAACTTCTGTGCTCCGAGGGAATGCTTCATGATGCCGTCGTAATCCGGGAGGTTCGCGAACGAGCACAGCGAGGCGAAAACTCCCTGGGCGGTATGAGTGCTGACCGAGAAGGCGCGATCGAATAGGATGCCTTCACGCGCGAGTTGATCAAAGTTTGGAGTGGCCCCGAAACCTGCGCCCGTAGCCCCGCAGAAGCGCGCGCTGAAGCTCTCCATGCCAACAAGCACAACGTTCTTCGGGCGCTTCTTCAGTTCAATGGCTGAGGGCTTGGAGCGCCGGAGCAGGGGAAACACCTCGGGGTGAATCGGGATTTCTCCTTCCAGCAGAATCATTTTCCGTGTGATTTGGAATGCCTCCTGAGCAGGCATCAACTTTTTCCAGCGTGTTGAAGCGGTGGCCTTCCTGGCATGACGCACGGTATCGATTAGTGAAAACACGCCGTTTTGGGCCATGTGATTGGCGTAAGCGCTTTGGCTGAATACCGCATCGCCCCAGCGCAACGGACTCCCGCGAAAACCGCCGCGGGAAGAAATGACTGTCGCCGCTATCAGCAGGACGCTTGCTACAGCCTGCGTTTGCCACCGGATGCGCCCGGCTTTTGTTCTCAGCAGCCACCGGCCCAGCCACAAAAACAAACCCCAGACCACAAAACATAAAAGCATCCATCGAACCACGGGGTAACCGTGCCATATCATGCCGATAATGGTTTTGTTGTCCTCTGGTTTGCCGATGTATTCCAGCGCAAGCGGCCCAAGCCGAACCTGGAATTCCTTGTAAAACTCCACTTCTGCAACCAGGGCAAAGATGCTGAGAAACGCAACCAAGCCGAACAGGCATAACATGACCCTGCGCTCGATCCTGCCTGGCTCGGGACGCCAAATCATCCACAGGGCAAACGGGGCTGAAAGCCTGCCTGCCATCGAGAGGTCGAACGGGAATCCATGCGCAAAAGAGCCAAATAGAAGCCACGGAGTGGCATCGCCATGAAAGGACCACGTTGAAAGGATCAGGATGCTCCGGAATAGGATAAAGAGCCCCAGCCACGCCCCTGCGAGAACAAGATACTGGAGTAACAGCAGTCGAGCCGTCTTTGCCGAAAACATTCGGCGAAATATAGCCCTTGCCTGACAGGCGTCAAATCACGCTGTGGACTTCGCCGGCATTTCCCCCGGCTATTCTCTCTCCAGTGCTGCGGAAGACGATTTGGTTTATGAAGTGAGCTGCTTCGGGATAAACTGCAGCACGGTTATTACCCGACAGGCGGTAGAATCATGGCAAGCGCCTGACCTCGCAGCGCATGCAGAAAGATTTGCTGCGCTTCGTCGCGGGGATCACTGGGCTGCGGATGAAATGCGGTAGAAGCGCTGGGCGCTGCTGGCAGCATTGTCTGTCTGGAAATCACCGGCGCCGGTGGCCGTCAGGGTGCCCAAGGGCTGCCAGTTGCCCGTGACGAGGTTCGTTCGATACTCCAGGGTGTAATTCATTCCCGGGATTGTGTTCGTATAATACACCGTTGCCGTCCCGGCCGTGCAGACAATTGAGGAGATCCGAAGGCAAGGTCCGAGCACAGTGAGCCCCCACGGACCATCTGCTACGAAAACATAGCTTCCGTTCACGGCTACGCTGCGCGCGGATCCGCTGGTATCACAACCGCCTGCGCGCTGCGGGTTGGCTGGATTGCTGATATCGATCAATTGCAGGCCCGCGTCCCAGTCTGCCACGTAGGCGTGGTTTCCGCTTACGGCCACACTGTAGGCATATCCGCTGGTGTCGCAGTTGCCGACGATTTGGGGATTTGCCGGATCGGTCACATCGATCACCTGCAGACCTCCGT
>CAYNZC010000155.1:0-5384 GCA_964401575.1 uncultured Verrucomicrobiota bacterium | reverse complement strand
CGGGCAAACCCGCTGGTGTTGTAGGCGCCGACTTGCTGAGGCTTGGTTGGGCTGGTCACGTCAATCACCAGCAGGCCTTCGGAGTAATCTGCCACCAGGGCGTGGTTGCCGCTCACCGCCACGCCAAAAGCATACCCGCTGGTGTCGAAGGTGCCGACTCGCTGCGGTTTGGCTGGATTGCTAACATCAATCACTTGCAAGCCCGCCTCCCGATCCGCCATGAAAGCGTAATTGCCGCTCACCGCTATACCCAGGGCATAACCGCTGGTATCGCAGCTGCCCGTCAGTCTGGGATTGACCGGCTTGCTTACGTTGATCACCTGCAATCCGTAGGCGTCTGTCACAAATGCGTAGGTCTCGCTCACTGCCACGCCGGATGCCGGGCCACTGGTGTCGAAGCCGCCCACAAGTTGCGGGCTGACCGGATTGGCTATGTCAATCACCTGCAGGCCGGCATCGTCATCCGCCACATAAGCGTAGTTTCCGTACACTGCCACACTGGAGGCCGAACCACTGGTGTCGAAGCCGCCCACGCGCTGCGGATTGGCCGGATTGGTTATGTCAATCACCTGCAGGCCGGCATCGTCATCCGCTACGTAGGCGTAGTTGCCGCTGACCGCTACGCCCAGGGCATACCCGCTGGTGTTGCAACTGCCCGCGAGTTGGGGGTTGGTTGGGTTGCTGATATCGATCACTTGCAACCCGGCATCTCCGTCTGCCAAAAAGGCGTAGTTGCCGCTGACGGCCACACCAAAAAGATCCCCGGTGGTGTTGTAGCCGCCCACGCGTTGAGGGTTGGTTGGGCTGCTGATATCGATCACCTGCAATCCTTCACTGTAGTCCGCCACGAGGGCGTAGCTGCCGCTGATGGCCACGCCCAGGGCATAGCCGGTGGTATCGCAGCCGCCCACGCGCTGCGGGTTGGATGGATCGCTGATATCAATCGTCTGCAATCCTTCACTGTAGTCCGCCACAAAGGCGTAGTTGCCGCTCACTGCCACGCTGCGTGCAGAACCGGTGGTGTCACAACCGCCCGTCCACCGGGGGTTGGCGGCATTTATCACATTGATCACTTGCAGGCCTGCAAACTCATTTGCCACGTATGCGTAGTTTCCGCGCACCGCCACGCCCAGGGCGTCTCCCCTCAGCCTGCCCGGCCATTGGCCGATTGAGCCTGGAGCGGCAGCATGTGTGGGCCAGGCCAGCGCCAGTGCCAGGGCCGCCAATGCACAGCCGTAGTTGATTCTTGGAAAAGGTGAGAATTGGCCGAGACTTTTCATGGGCGTTTCGGCTGTGCCAGGTATGAACCAGCCTCGCAGCCCCGCCGGCAAGCGGACGGCGGGCAGATCTCCGCATCTTGCCTGTGTGCTCGCTTTGAGGGGCGCACGGATCAGGGAGCATCGCCTTTCTGGTGCATACTGCATACAGCGAACATATCCGGGACTTGAGGGCCAAAGTCAAAAGCTGGTTCTACGGAAACACCCCGGGGTTTCCCCGTGAGGATGATTAGGAGATTTCGCAGGAGCATGCCTGGCCCTGTTTAAAACGCCCAATCTGCTCCTGTCAGGACGGTGTTTTTACGGATGGCAGATGACCGGGCGCATGCGTGCCTCCTTACGCACGCGAGGATCTGGCACGGCCCGCCAAAGCCGCGCGGTTGTGAGCGGAGATTTCCCTGGCGTGTGCCGGTCGCGAACTGTGCCCGGGAATCGGCGCAGGACGCTATTTGCCTTCGTACCGGATGATGGCTGAGCCGGGTGTGGTTTGGATGGTCGCCAGGAGGCCGTTATTGAGCAGTTCGGTTCCGGCAATGTTTTCCTCAACGTTTGTGTCCAGGTTGCGGATCTTGTAAATGCGAGAGGTTTCAATTCCCTTCAGCCGCAATCGCGCTGTTTCGTAGGGGCTCTCGGGCCGGCGCAGCAGGATGACAATGCCATCCGCTTTGTCCGGGCGGTTAAACTGCCATGCGAACCATGCGTCTGTTGCTTTGGTGTAGGTTGTCAGCGGATAAAAATCCCCATAATAAAAGTCGCGAAACGAGAGGTACTGGGCGAGTGTTTTCCTGCACCATTCAAACGGGAAGTCATCCTTGATTGGAGCTGCCGGGGCGTCACCGGACACCCACCAGTTCAGGCAGAGGGTGCTGCTCATGCTGCTGCGAAACTCGTAGGTGTCGCCCGCGCGGTCCTGGCTGGTCCCGTTGAGGGGTACCCAGGGCATCAGCCCCCAGGTGTGGCATTGGTGCGCCACGGCATCGCGGGGACCGTCGCTCCGCCAGAAGGGAGTTGCGCGCCCGAGTGTTTCCAGATCCAGACGCCGGCCGCCGCTGGCGCAATTGTCGATGATCAGACCCGGGTTGCGCGAGAGCAGATCATCCCAGAACTGGTAGAGCCCTTCGATGTATCGTATCTCGGTGATCCCCTGTCGGTCCGGGGCATCGGCGCTTTTCCAGAATGGGAGCGGGTCAATGTTGAAATCCTGGCGGTAGCAGCCAATGCGGTATTCCTTGATGCGCGAATCGATGAAATCGGTGACAAACTTCCGGGCTTCAGGATGGCCAAGATTCAACAGCAGGTTGTCTCCAATGGGGCCAATAAGAAAATCCGGGTGGGTGCGGTGCCATTCGGTGCCTCGATAGACCCGTTCCGGTTCGAACCAAAGCATCAGGTGCCGCTGGTTGGCTTGGAGCGTATCGCCCAGGGGCTGCATCCCATCGGGATAAATCTCGCGGTTGAGAATCCAGTTGCCCGCGTTCGGATACCACTCCCCCTTTCCATACCAGGCCGCGTCAATCCAGTAATAATCCACCGGCAGATTGTGTTTAATAATCCGATGCACGTTGTCCATATGGATGGCGGCCTTGGTCGCGCCCCAGTTGCCACAAGTGATCGGCCCGATCAGGGGTTTGTTCCCCGGTGTTGGCCGATGGTGGGCGAGAATGAACTGCCGGAAGAGGTTTTGTCCGCGCCAGCGGTCTCCGTGATAGAAAAGCATGAGCATGCGCGGGGTGCGGATTGTTTCGCCGGGGCGCAGACGGATGCGCGTATGCTCCATGCCGGCTCTCAGCGTGGCCTGGCCGAGAGTGTCACTTGCAAACTCCGCCAGCCATTCGCCGGTCCAGCCAATGGCCGTTACAACACCTTCCTGCGCGCCTTCGAGGGTGAAGAATGGCATGGCCTGGCTGGAGGATCGGCCGCCTCCCGGCTGCAAGCGCAGTTTTGCTCCGGCCTTCATGGGCATGACTTCCGGGGCAAAATCATCAAAGCTTGCCACCGCGCCCCTGGCCCAGTGCAGCCTGGATGGAAATCCCACTGCCGCGGGAAGCATGCCGTCAAAGGGCTGGATATTCTCAACGAGCGGGCTGTTCGAGGCACCTCGGTTGGAAATGTGGACAACCCACTCGACAGCGGGAAAACGATGGAATTGGATGGCTTCGACGCGCACTTCGATCCCTCCGGGTTCCTGGTATGCAATGGTTCTGGCAAGGCTGGCGGTTGTATTCGTCTCCTGCACGGTCACAGGCCAATCTTTTGCCAGTGTGCCGGAGGCGCTTCCGCGATATCGAAACGAGAACACGAACGGATTTGCCGCCGGGGAATCCGCCCACGGCAAATCCTGCAAGCGAAGGCGTTCTCCGCCGCCAAGCACCACTTCCGCTTCGGCCCACACGGCCTGGTCCCATCCGCGCCCGTCTCCGGCATCGCCCACGCGCAACTCAAACTCCGACACCCCCCCAAGCGGTATATCCAGACGCGCCGGCGCGTTCGTGCGCCGCATGACGGGAGAAGTGAAAACCTCTTTTCCGGACACCAGAACATGAAAGGTCACAGATCCATTGCCCAGGGCTTCCCCGCGAACAGTGTCATTGTTGTCTTCCAGGCCAATTTCCGCCACAAACCGTTCGGCGGGTTCACTCGTGCGGATCCGGATGTGCTTCACGGAGTTGTAAGCGATCCCGTGCGTGTAGGATTTGCCGGCGATTTTGTAGGGACCGCCCTGCCACGAACCGCCGCGTGTGATGCCCTCTTTGAAGTCCTCATAAGCCATCGAGAGTGTGCCGTGCGCCGGTTGCTCCTTCAGGGGAAGCATGCGATCGAACCAACGCTTTGCGGCACGCTGCTCGCCTGCCGTCATCGTGACCGCCGGTGTTTCCAGGACACTCAGGATCGAGAGTGCAAATGAAAGCGTGAGCCAGGCTGATAATGGCTTTTTGATGCCATGCATGAGCGGATCAAAGCAGCGACTCGCCGCCAAGTCAACCTGCGGAAAAGGCCAAGGAGTTGTTTCTTCGGTGCGCTCTGGGTCTCAACATCGGGCGTTCCAGAACCGCCGTGCAAGCAGGAGCAGAACTGCGGCGCCCATCAATACTCCGCTTGCCGGTTCAGGCACTGGCACTACGTGCGGACCATCGGCCGGGTAAATCCACCCGCTATCGGAGTTTTCCCCGATTCTCTGAATATGAGCGGCGGCATAGAATGGGCCGTAGCCTCCCGCCGGGTTGCTCAGAAATGAGAAATCCGAAGCTGTCAGGGAAGGAATTCCTGTCACGCCAATCGTAATCGAGTCACCCGCCGTAAACCGCGACTGGTCGTCCAGATCGGTCGGGAAAGTGATCAGGACATCGTAGTAACCGTCTCCCCCGGCTTTGAATGCGTTTTTTCCTGCCTGAAAAGTGGGAGTGGCAAACATCCCCGTTCCGCCGAGAACGGCAAAGTCCAGGTGCTTCGGGTTGTAATCAGGATTCAGGTTTAGATAAAGCATCCGGAGGTTCTCGCCCCCGAATAGATTCAGGGCCGATATCGTCAATTCAACCTCGCCTGCTCCGGCGGTCGAAAACTCCGAGAGAACCCACGGAGGGGTGGACTGCGGCGGCGCTCCGCCAAACACCTCGCGAAACTCGTAGATAAAATGATCAGCCGCCCACGCGCGCGGCGCTGAAACACAACATGCAAGAGATACAACGACCGTGGCTGCAAACCCTGCGGAACACAACTTCAAGCACTTCATACAGCTCCCAAGAACTCATTCCCATTTCAAGTCAACGCAGCAGTCACCATGGCCGCTGCAACCGTGTTGAGCTTAAGCAACCACACTCCAAAAAGCAAGATAATTTACCTGGCGAAACGTACGGACAGGGCAGGTAAAAACACCGTGAAGCCGAAGGGCTCTTTCCGCGAACTGGCGAACATGATGTTCGCCAGTTCGACGGTCTGGATTGTATTTACCGGGAACCATTCCCGACGGGTCCCGCACCGTGAGCAGTGATGGGACCATCGGCAAATATGCTCATGTGGTCGTTCCCGGTGAGCGCGCCTAAACGTCGTAATAGAGGAAGAACTCGTAGGGATGCGGACGCAAGCGCAGGGCGTCGTTTTCCTTCCGCT
>CAYNZC010000154.1:0-8437 GCA_964401575.1 uncultured Verrucomicrobiota bacterium | reverse complement strand
TAGGGCCCAAGCTTCACGCGATAGTATTTCTTTTGCGCGAGAGGCGAGGAGTCGATGGCTGTCATGTGGAACCCTGTTCCAGGGACGGATGGCCCACAATTCTCCCAGGGACCGTTGGGGCTGCTGGCACGTTGCACCTGGTATGTGCGTCCACTGACGCTGCGCCAACCCACCTGGACGCCTATTGCAATGGAGGCAGGCCCGATGTTAAAAGCATTGGGTGGCGTGCCAGAAGCGAGTTCTTCGCTGTTGGTGTACCCGTCGCCGTCCGGATCATCGGAAATACCTTGAGTCAGATTTCCAAAGTGCTGATTTTCCCATGAGTCGGGAAGCCCATCAGCATCCGCATCGCCCTCCTGGCTCACTTGGAGCATTTCAATGGAACCAAGGGTAATAGTGATTCCCGGGCGCACGTCGATCCCTCCAGTGACAAAAACCTTTCCCTGCGTAAATACCGCCGCGGAGAGATGGCGGCCTTGGTTCAGGCTCGGAGCGGGCTCCCACGTCTGTGTTGCGGCATCAAATCTGTCGCATGCGTTCGTTGAGCAGTAATTGGCTCCTCCGGAGGCTCCGCCGATCACCAGCACATCTCCGTCTGGAAGCAGGACTGGCTCGAAATACGCCTTGCCGACCAGCATTGGTGGTCCGTTTGTTACTAAGCCGGTACCCGGCGTATAAACGCTAACCGCTGCCGGATGAGTATGTGTCCCTGCCCAATATTCGCCTCCCATAAGCAATGCCCGGCCATCGTTTAATGGAATGGCGCCGGGACCCGCAACGGGTCCTGCCAGATTTCCCACCCTCGTCCAGGTCTCGGTTGCAGGATTGAAGACCTCGACCGCGCTTGTAAACATGTAGCCCCCTGCGGCAATCACCTGGCCGTTGCCGAGCTTTGCGACCCCGGCACTGTGTCTGCCCACCGACAAAGAGCCCGTGAGCGCCCAGCTATCGGCGGCAGGATCGTAGATTTCGCAGGTTGTCGTACCGAAACCGGAAAGAGTGGAACCGCCAACCCGCAGGACCCGGCCGTCGTTTAGGAGGACCAGGCGATGGTCCGCTGATGGTGTGTTCATGCTTCCGGCGCTGCTCCAGGTATTCAAGTCGGGGTTGTATAGTTCGCACGAGCTGAGGTAGTAACCCGCGCCTTCTCCGCCCGGACCCGCCCCGCCTGCGACGAGAACCTTCCCGCCCGGCAGCTTTATCGCCTGGTGATGCGCGCGCGCCTGGCTCATCGAGGCGCACGCTTTCAGGCTCAGGTTTTTCGGATCAAACAACTCACAACTGACGATGCCTTCGTTCGCAATGCCCGTCTCGGTGCCGCCGGAGATCAAAATCTTCCCGTTGTCCAGCAAGGTCGTCGTGTGGGCCGAACGGGGCGTGAATAATTGGGCTGCGGTAATCCAGCCGGCGGCGTTTGCGGCAAGAGCGCAGGACCAAAAAAATGCGCTCACGATCAGCATCGCACGCGGCATGGACATCTTACCCGTGGTCATCCATGTTGCATGGGCATCGTGCCCATGGCTTTCAGGGCAGGAAGCACAAGAGCAGTTTCTTCCAGTTGGTTGTCGGTAGGTTGTCTTCATAATTGGCAAGTTCTCCCCGATTCTAAACAAAAGCGGTGGGACAAGACAATTCTCGATTATGCGAGATCTGCGGGGGTGACCCCGGTGGGATAGGCTGCGCCATCCCACGGGGTAAAGTTGTTGCTGCCAGAATTGGTGTGGCGAAATAACGATCTTGAAGACGAAGGTCGGCAGGGTAGCATCATGGAGAATTCGTGATGTACAAGAACAACCCTCGATCAAGGCAGGCTCCAGCGGACCGGAAGACATTCTTTCAAACTTTGAAGAATCAAGATCTGACCAAGAGACCATGCAGAGGGTTCACCTCTGCCTATCGTTGCGGCCTTCTCGGCATGAATAGACTTCTGTTTTGCGCCCTGCTGGGCATCACCTCCGTTTCCATTGCGGCAAGTGCTTCCAAAGGCACGTCAAAGGGCGTTCGACCCGCCCGGGTCAGGCCCGCGCCGGTCCAGGCTCAACCACAGCTCAAGGCGTCTGCATTTGTGCCTGTGGAGCCTCGCGCGTGGAGTTCGGGCACGAACAAAGTGCTGGAGATAAAGCGCGTTAAAAAACTGTATCTGACCACGCCACTGGTTTCCGGCGGGAAACCGGCGGCGGTCATAGCAACACCGTCGCAATACCTCGGCCTGGCGAATGCTTTGCAGGAGCAAATCCGCGCCGCCAGCGGTGTGACCGTGCCGATCATTGACGATGCGCAGCTTGCGTCAGAAAAAGGGATCTGGACTGCAAAGGGACTCGAGGAGCGACAGCGTCACCTGATTGTATTTGGCAACGTCGAAACGAGCCGGTTGATTCCGATTTTGTATGCGCGGAATTATACAGAAGTGGATGCCGGGTTTCCGGGAGAGAATGGCCACGTCCTGCAAACCGTTCATGATCCGTGGGGCAACGGGCATAATGTTGTGATTGTTGGCGGCAGCGACCAGGGCGGCGTTAGAGGCGCTGCCAGGGCTCTTTCGGCTGCGATATCAAAGTTGCCCCGGGGCGGTGAACTCGCCCTGCCGCGGCTTATGGAGATCCGGGCGTCGCAGCAAACCCTCAAGGCTGCCAGCCTGCCGGCGACCATTCCGGACGCGAAAGCGATTGCCAGGACGGTTCAACAATCCCGGGAAGCTTTTGCGCAGGGTCAGCACACGGGAGTGACTCGAGATCTGGTCCGAGCGGCGCATGGTTACGCCCGAACGGGCGCGGATGCCTATGCGGAACTGTACAAGCAACTCGCGCGGCTGATGATCGAGATTTACCGGTCCAAGCCGACAACTTACGGCGGCCCCTGGGGCATGGATGCCGATTTCAACTCCACTGCCCTCATCACGGGCTGGGATGTGGTTGAGGAGAGTCCCGCGTTCACTGAAGCTGAGCGGTTGGAGATCACAAAGATCGTGGCGGAGTATGCGTCTTACGTGGCCAACTATGGCAACACGCGGGCCGCGGCGCAGCCCGGGATTCGGCACAATCACAACACCTTTCCGAACCTTGGCACTTACTTTGCCGCGGAATACTTCGGCAAGTATTACCAGGCGGCGGAAGCTGAGCGGTGGCTTGCGAATGCCGATGCCTGTTTCCAGGCGCAGATCCAAAGCTTCAAGCCGCAAGAGGACGCCAACGGTTACCAATGGCTGACCATGCAGCACGTCTTCCGGTATGCGCTTGCGCGACCGGACCACAAAATTTTCACGAACGGAAATGCGCGGGCCATTTTGGATCTATCCATTGTCACGATGGACAACATGGGCTGGCAATCGCCGTTCGGGGATGTTGGCGGCATTCGGGGCACCGGCAGCCAGGTTCCGCTTCTGGCGATGGGCGCGTGGTATTACCGCGATGCGTCGTATTGCTGGGCGCTGCAAAAGATGATGCCTGTTCTGGAGACATTGCCCGGGCGCAGCGAGTATGCCATCTCGAAGCCCGCCCCTGTCGCGCCATCTTCCTTTTTTGGCGCACGGGTATTTCCGGTTTCCGAGGCCTTTTTTGACTACTGGTCCAGCCGCGCAACCGTTCGCGGCGCGAAGCCCTGGGTGGCAAGTCTGAGCGAGGCGTTTGAGAAGGCCACCTTCCGTGCCGGTTTTGACGAGCAATCCCCTTACCTGCTGCTGGACGGCATTGGCTGCGGCGGGCACCGGCACTTTGATGGAAATGCGATCATCCGTTATTCCGATCGGGGCAGGCAATGGATTGCGGATGGCGATTACATTGAATCGTTGCCGAAGTTTCACACCTCGGTGCTGGTGTATCGCGACGGCCAATCGGAAAGCCTGCCGCCTTTCTGCGCGTTGGAGGCGCATGCGGACCTGGCATCCGCCGGCATGGTGCGGAGCGCGGTACGGAGCTACGCTGGCGTGGATTGGTCCCGGAGCCTGGTATGGCTGAAAGACATTGGTTTTGTGGCGATGGATTCGCTGAAGGCCGTTACCCCGGGCGACTACTCTTTCCGCGCGGTGTGGCACACGATTGGAGAGCCCAGAATTGAAGGGTCGCGCTACACCGTGGAGCAAAAAGGCGAGCGGATGGTGATTGATAACGTGGACGGGGCGCGTCTGAAGCTGGAAAACTCGGAGCACCTGGGACGCAACCTGAGGAGTTACCCGCATGCGGACCCCGTTGTGCGCATTCTTCAACAGGTGGCCACGCGCACCCTGGCCCGGGATGAAAGCTACCATTTCCTGAACTTTTTCGGCGCGCATTCAGCCGCGGGCGAGATTCCCGTGAAAACGGCGAGAGCTTCCGATACCTCGATGCTTGTGACCGGCAACGGCAAGTCATGGCTGGTTGGTGTGACGGAGGGCCGGCCCAAGCTGATTGGTGAAGGCATCGTTACCGATGCCGACGTGTATGCGGTGAACGCCGGGACGTTCTGTCTGGCGCACGCTCGATTCCTGGCGAGGGATGGCCAGACGCTCCTGCAATCGGATGCTCCAGTGAGCATAGAGATCGACTGGGCGAACGGGAAAGCTTCTGTCCATTGTGCTGAGAGCACCACCGTCACGCTCGCGGGTCAGGCAAAGCAACTGCCTGCGGGGCATCATTCCGTGGCGCTTTCCGGTCCGGTGAAGATGCCCGCGTTTTCGGCGGTGGCCGCGCCGGGCGCCAGGGTGGACTCTCCTGTCGTCGTCGAGAAAGTGCCATTGCTCAAGGAGGACTGGATGTTTCCCGGCAAGTTCACGCTGATGTGGGCGGCGGATGTGGACGGGGATTCCAGGGCGGAGACTGTGGTTGCTGACGGCTCGGGGCGTGTTTGCTGCATTGGTCCGGACGGGAAGCTGCAGTGGGAATTCCAGGCAAAATCGCCTGTGCGCGCGTTGTGGGCGGGGCAGCCTGGAGTGGCTGCGGGTTGCGAGGATGGCGCCGTTCACATGCTGGATGCATCCGGTAGGCAGCGCTGGACGCATAAATTTCCCTATTACAAGCGCGCCCCGATTGTGCGGGTGTTGTTCGGCGCCGACGTGGATGGCGACAAGCGGCAGGAACTGATTTGCGGGACGGAGTCCTGGCATTTTTACGCGCTGAACAACGCCGGCGGGAAACTCTGGCAGTTTGAGTGTGTGCATGATGCGACCTGCGGTGCGGCGACGGATTTTGAGATGGACGGCAAACAGGAAGTCCTTGCCGGAACGCGATATTACTCGTGGCACGGAGTCGCCCCGGATGGCCGGGCCCTCTGGCATTACAGAACGCCATCCGGTCCGCACGCGACGTGCGTGGCGTCCGGAGACCTGGACGGGAGCAACACGCCCGAGGTGGTGTTTGGCGGCGCGGATGGGAACCTGCACGTTTTGAGCACAAAGGGGGCGTCCCTTTGGCTGGCCAACACCGGGGATGAAGTGACGGATGTGGCCATCGCCGGGAAGCAGGTTTTCGCGGCTTCGACCAGCTTCAACCTGTTTGCATTTGATGGGCGGGGCCGCAGGTTGTGGCGGAGAGAGCGCGCAGATGTTCCGAACTCGATTGCGGTTTTCGGCAGCAAGACCACTCCGATGCTGGCGGCAGGCTGTGAAGATGGAAGCGTGGCGGTGTACTCATGCGATGGCATGCTGCGGAGGGAATCGAAACTCGCAGGGCCGGTGGCGCGAATCCAGGCGGTCGAAGAAACAACGGCGAACCAGCGCATCCTGGCGCTGCTGCCGGGGCAGGGCATTGTTGCGCTTGCCGCGCCGTGAGGAGGGCGGCGCAGAGGACCAGTGTTTGTGTGGCAGCCGGCAGAGTGGACCATTCGACCTGTTCAAATTCTCAGGCAATGGCGTCAGTCATCAGCGCGCCGCCACCGGAATAGGGAGGAAGCTTCCAACCCCCCGTGAGGCAAGCAACGGAATCACGGTTTGAACAAGCGGTAAAATGTTGCGGGCGCTGTGGCGGAGACAGTGACGGGATTGGTCCAGCCGCTGGGCGAATTGGTCCAACTGCCGGTTAGGCTGAGGGTTTCCTGCAACACCCAGTTTGTGCCTGTGGCCGGCGTCCATGAAATCAGGGCGAAGCCAGGCGAGGCGGGCGCGATGGCAAGGGCGGGGGCGCCGGGTGTCTGCACCGCTTGCGGCAGCACCCAGAAGCCGCCGATGACGGAGTACTGGCCGTTGGTCATTGGCCCGCCGGCATCGGGCTGGCCGATGGTGCCGCTGATGGAGAATTGCCCGTTTGTGCTCGTGCCGCCGCCGCCGGCGATCTTGTGCCAGTCCAGTGCGTACTGGGCGTGAGCGGAACCGCAGAGTGCAGCAAACAGGACGCAATAGGCTGCGCCCGGCATAATGGAGGTGAATGTGATTTTCATGATGCAAAAAGAATGTTCAGAGTTTTCGGCAGAGAAATGGTTCAATAGGCGATGGCGGTGGTGTAGCTCCACTCGTTGTTGTTCCAGTTGACACCGGTAGAGGAGCTGCCGGCAAGGCCCACATCGTAAACGCCCGGCGGAAGAATCGGGGTGAGGCCGCTGAGGCCGAAGAGTGAGCGCTGATTTTGGGCGCAGGTCAGTCCAAACACGCCGCCCCCAACGGTGGTGATCGATCCACCGCTGGGGCGGTAGGCGATGTAAAGATTGAGGCCGGTGGCGCCGCCTGCCGCGGAACTGCCGAGGGCGGCCTGAGAGGTGACGAAGATGCGGCTGCTGCGGGTGAGCGTTATGGTGGTCACTGCCGAGATGAAGGAGGCGGTGGCCGTGGGTGTCGAGGCCGACCCGCTGCTGAAGGCCATCGCAGGAGTGGTCGCTGCGGTTGTTTGCAGGGTGCCATCCGGGTAACGGATGCCATCCACACCCGGGGCGCCGCCCACATGGAGCGCGGCGCTGGGACTGTTGGTGTTGATGCCGACGCCACCGGTTGCCCGGACCAGGAGTTGGTCGTTAGCGGTCGAGGAAAAGTCAGCATCCGTAGAATCCGCCCAGACGAAGGTGCCGGTGTGGTTGGCTTTGGCGCGGCGGCCGGCGGCGAAGCTGTAGTTGCCGAGCGCCCGGTTCCGGGACCCGCCCGGAATTGAAGCATAGGAGCCGGCATTGGTGTTGTAGTGGCCACCGCCGATGGACGCGTAAGCCGCAGTCGCGAGGTTGAAATAGCCGCCGGCAATGGTCGCGTTGGCTCCCGCCGTTTCGACAAAATTCTGGTAGCCGCCCCCGACGGTCGCCACGGGGCTGTTGCCGAGGATGTGGTTCTGAATGCCGCCGGCGATGGTTCCGGCTTGAGAGGTGGCGATGACGTTGTTAATGCCGCCCCCGACGGTGGAGCCGCTATAATCGCCATAGAGCCGGTTGCCACTGCCGCCGGCAATGGTTCCATTGGTTTCCCAATTCAGATTGTAATACCCGCCCCCCACCACGCCGTGTGGCGCCGTGACCTGGTTGCGCGAACCGCCCGCAACGACGGCATTCGGCGCGGTGGTTTCGTTGGTCGCGCCACCGCTGATGGTGGCAAGTTCCGCCGTGTTGGTGTTGTTCCTGCCGCCGGCGATCACCGCATAATCCGCACCGACGGACATGCGATTTCCATGACCCCCGCCGATGAGCACGCCCTGCGCGCCGCCGGAGGTGTTGCCCGCGTCTCCGGCCACGATGCTCGGGATGGTTGTGCCCGGCTCGAGCCGCAGGGTGCGCTGGTTGTTCACCAGAAATTCCAGGGGCTGATTGTCTGTGGTGCCGAGGAAGTTCACTCCTGGGGCGGTGCCGGCGTTGCCGCCGAGCTGCCAGGCGTTCAGGTTTGTCAGACCCGCGCCGTTGCCGGTGAAACTTCCGCTAAAGTTGTTGCTTGGGTTCGAGAAGGTCACCGGGCCGGAGTAGGCGCCGGTCAACTGCGCGTTCGAGATCACGCCGGTGAAGTGCCGCGCGCGGATTGCATACGGCGCGCTGGTCACCTGCTGCCGGGGGGCGAGAAAGGTGAAGTCGCCGCCGCCGTTGGTCCTCACGCCAATTTCCAGCCAGCGATCCGCGCCGGGAAAAGCCAGTTCGCTGAGATCAAAGGTCGCGGTGAACAGACCATTGCTGACAACGACGTTGGTGACGAGGTTGAAGGCGGTGGACGAGCCACCCGTCGGGGCGCTGTAATCCGTGACCAGCAGATCATAGACGCCGTTGGCGGGTGCGGCGCCGTCATTCAACCGGCCTTGATAAGTGAAGGCGGTGGTTTGGGCCTGGGCGCAAAAACAGAAGCCGAAAAGCAGAAAGTAGAAAACGGCAATCGCCGCGCGATGGATTTCGAAGTTTGGGTTACGATTTTTGAGTTTTGAATTGTTCATGGAGCGTGATGGTTGGGTTGTTGGCTGATGATTTGTTCGAGTTTTTCGAGCCGGGCCTTGAGCGCGGCGTTTTCCCGCTCGAGTTTTTGATTCAAGCCCTGGATGGCGGCCAAGGCCACGCCGTCGGCGTCCACGGTGGCGAT
>CAYNZC010000153.1:0-8475 GCA_964401575.1 uncultured Verrucomicrobiota bacterium | reverse complement strand
AAGTTCATTTCGTGGAGGGCTGGCGCCAAGCCGGCTCGAATTCTCAACACCTCTTTTATGAAACGCCCAACCATTGCCTTACAACTTTTGGCGCTGTCCCTTGCCTTTGGAGCGCCATGCCCTGCCCAAACCGATCCACAGTCAGCCGCCCTGCCGGACCGGCTTTTGGCCCCCGGCACGGACTTCAGCGTGGTCGAGCGCGGAGCGCACCACCGGGTCTGGCAACGCACCATAGAAGAGCCCACCCTGCGTGGCGTCGTCGAGCACAAGACCAGCTACACCGAACTGCGCACCGGCATGCACTACATCCCCAGGGAAGGCCCCGATGCCGGTCAATGGATCGAGTCTCGCGAAGAGATCGAGTCCGTCCCTGGTGGGGCCGTGGCCAGGCAGGGCCAAACCCGCGTGCTCTTCGCCAACAGCGCCGCCGATGCCGGTGCCATTGATATCGAAGCGGCCGATGGAACGCGCCTGCGCACCCACGTCATCGGGTTGAGTTTTGCCGATGCAAGCGGCAAGAGCGTGCTCATCGCACAGGTCAAGGATTGCCAGGGCGAGATTCTCCCGCCGAACCAGGTTCTCTACCGCGACTGCATGGACGAGGTGAAATGCTCGATGCTCTACACCTACACCCTGGCTGGATTCACCCAGGACCTGCTGCTTGAGGAGGCTCTCCCGATGACGCCCGAGGATTATGGGCTGGACCCTGCCACTACCCGGGTCCAACTCCTGACCGAGGTGCTGGACGCCGTTTCCCCCGCGCGCAACATCAGCACGGTCCAAACCCCTTCGGGCTTCGTGCTCCAGGACGAAACGCTGGATTTCGGCGCGCTCAAGATCGGGCCGGGCAAAGGCTACTCCCTCGGAGGGGCCGTCCCGGGCAAGACCCTCTTCGTGGCCAAACAATGGGCCAACTGGGACAACCGGCAGTTTCTGGTCGAGGAGATTGCTTACATGGACCTCCTGTTCGAACTCCACAGCCTCCCGAAGAACCAAGGAGCTTTCAATGCCCACTCGACCAACGGCGTGGTCCATGTTGTTTCCACGCAGAGGCTGCTGCCTGCCAAACGCCAGCTTACCAAAGCCCCCGCCAAATCCAAAATGCTCCTGGCATCGGCGGGACTCCCGGAACGAGCCTTCCTTTGGGATTATACGACCGTCGCCATCAGTGCCACGAACTACGTCTTCCGCAGCGACACCACGTATCTCGTAGCTGGCCAGGTCAATCTGGCGGGTCAAACCGTGTTCGAGTCCGGCTCCGTGATAAAATTTCGGCCATCGGCCACTGGAGCAATCGTCACCAGCAATGTGCTCTGCAAGGCCACCCGGTACCATCCGGTTGTCTTCACCGCCAGCACCGACAGCGCCGTGGGCGAGGGGATCGATGGCGGCAGCCCCACCGGCTACTACGGCCGCATCGGCCTGGACCTCTCGGGCGCGCCGACTGGGACCGTTCTTTCCAACATGCGCTTCTGTTATTTGAGCAACGCGGTCCTGGGCGCTAGCCTCACCCTGCGCGACTCCCAGTTCCTGCGCTGCAGGACCATTTGTGCATCCGGCAGCACCGCTCCAAAGTTCGAGAATGTATTGCTTTACCGAGCAAACACACTGCTGGGCAGTTCGATTGCTTTCACAGCGGTGAACACGACAATGCACTTTTGTACTAACTTCTTTGCCAGCGGCCTTCCCAACCAGGTAAGGCTTACCAATTGCCTCGTTGTCTGCTCGACCAATTGGGGAACGGGCACAAGGCTCACCAACACGACTGTGGTGTTGGATTCAGACGCAGGTGTGTTCGACAAGGTCGGCCCTGGAGAGCACTACCTTGCTGCTGAGAGCCCGTGGCGCGACATCGGCACCGCCCAAATCAACGCCAACGTTCTCGCCAGCCTGCGCTCGGGCACCACGTACGGCCCTGTTGTCTATTCCAACGTCACCTTCTCGGCCGACACGGTATTCAGCCCCCGGGCGCAAAGAGACACGGACCAGACAGACCTCGGCTACCATTATCCGCCTCTGGACTACTGCTTTGGCGGCTGCACCGCCAATGCGAATCTCACCTTCACAGCCGGAACGGCGGCGGGGTGGTTCCGCACGACCTCGGGCTGGTACCATGCGGGCCATGGGATCAACATCGGCAACCTCAAGACCGTGCGCTTTGAAGGCCGGGCCGAAGCCCCCTGCTATTGGGTGCGATGCAGCACCGTTCAGGAATCGGTCAACGGCTTATGGGCGGGCGGCTACGGCCCTGGCGGAATAACAGGCTCGACCTGGCCGGATATTAGCGATGCCCCTCAACTGGCCGCGCGGTTCACCCGCTTCTGCGCCCTGCCTGATTCCACTCATTACCGCGATGACTGGGGCTGGCTGATTGTCAGCCTCCGCGACTGCGAGATCTGGGGCGGCTCCGGTGGCGGCTACAACAACCGGCAATCCTATACAAACTGCCTCATGGCCAGGGTCAGCCTCTGGCTCTCTACGGACTGGCCGGATTCGGCCTTCACCATGGCCAACTGCACAAGCATTGGAGGCGTGCTGAACCCCACTCGATTCGGGGCCGGCGCCAATATTCCCGTCATCATCAGGGATAGCGCGTTTGACAACACACAATTCCTGAACGCGTCCGGAGGCGCCGCCTCTTACGACTACAACGCCTTTGTGAGTGGCCAGCAGCGGCTTGTCCCCAACGGCGCGAACGACGTGATTGTTCCGGGCGGATTCGGGTGGCAAGCCGGGCCTCTTGGCGCGTATTACCTGCCGACCAATTCGACCCTGATCAACACCGGCAGTGTTGCCAGCGCGGCTTCCATCGGCATGTATCACTACACCAGCCAAACCAACCAGATCAAAGAAGCGACGTCTAAAATCGACATTGGCTACCACTACATCGCCACTACCAATGGCCTCCCCTCAGACGCGGACGGCGATGGGGTCCCAGACTATTGGGAGGATGCAAACGGCGACGGGGTTCACAACGGATCGGAAACCGACTGGGAATCATACAACAGCATGAATGGCCTGACAGCGGACAATGGGCTGCAGGTGTTCACCCCGCTGAAATGACGCTACCGACGACAATCCTCATGAAATCGTTACTATCCATTCGCGAGGCCCTCGCACCCAAGCTTTTGGGCGCCGCTTGCCTCCTAACCGCCGCAAACCTTTTCGCCCAATGCTTGCAGGTTGACTTTCGATCCTGGGAGGCAACGGGTCAAAAATGCCTGGACTACCCCGATTTTATAGCGGGAACGAACTACTTTTTGCGCCAAACAGATGAAGTGGTCGAGAGTTGGGAGTTGCTCATCCAAAACTGCGACCAAAGCCTTCAAAACTCGACCGGTTTTTGGCACACCGTCGAGGTCTCTACTCTCAACATTACAAACTGCCAACTTGTCTCAACGTACACCGGATTCGTCGAGGTGCTCGATCCGGACGCTGGACAATTGGTATCTGAATGGATACCTGAAGAGGAGACGTGGTCGCATTGGGACGTAATAAACTGGTATTATCCCTGGTGGCAGCTTGAGATCCTCTGGCAGGATCCTCCGCCATCCCCGATTGTGAGCAACGACACTGTTCTCAATACGAATTGGGCCAACTTTTTCGTGACGAATCAAGATTGTCCCGAGATTGGCTGGAAAAGCGGCTCCGGCGCCAGGCGGAACCAGACAACCCGTTCCATCCCCTACTCTGATGAGATGCTTTCTGGTTTGGTAAAGTCGCGGCTTGAAACCTGCGTGGACGTCGAGTGGAACAAAGGAGCTCAGTACATATCACAGGAAGATCCCTGTTCAATCGGCAACGCGACGCCGACGGCCCGTTGCCGGTTTTCGAATACCCATACCGAACTGCTCCTGCGAAAAATGCAGTTTCGGTTCAGGCTTCAAACTGCCAAAGACACCACCTACGAAATCAAGTGGAGGCTGATCACCATCTATGACGATCCCAATCACGGCCCCCACATTTCCGATTACTACACCAGGGAAGTGGATGGCGACGGAACCGAAGTTATCGTGGAGATACCCCCCATCGATCCACCCTCGGAAAACGCTACCATCTCGGTTCTCGATACCAGCGTGGAGGTAATCGACTCATCTGGAGGCGAAGGAGGAGGCTGTGCGAAATGCCCTGGAGGCGGGGTGTTCATGCCTCCCGGCAGCCCAGGAGTGCTGATGGACGGCGCAAGGCTCGATATGAGCCTGGGCAAGGCGCTCCTTACTGCCCGCCCAGCCGGCATGCTCCACCTTCGAAAAAACTATCCATCAGCCGGCTTGTCCACGCCCCAGGCTCTCTCGTATTGGTTGGATACCAACTGCGTGCAAGTGGCAACAAACCTCGATGGCAGTGTCCAGGAGATAATTGCCCCGCAATGCCTCGTTCAGGTGATTGTGACCAACGAATTTAAATACGCCATCCGTTTTTCCGACATGCTCAACGGCGTTTACCAGACCAACTCGCCATATCTCATCTGGACCGTTGAAAACCCGGATGCCTCCCCCACGGTAACCAACCGCCTGCGCATTACGGAAACACGCGGCTCGAAAGTGGTCACCAACGAATTCATCTGGAGCAACAACAACCAGACCCTGAGCCTTACCAGCGGAAACGGACTTCGTCGCGAAGTACGGACAACATCCTGGGACACGAACGAATTTACCCTCTCGATCACTAACGAAATCTTCAACGGCGCGGAGGCTTTCCCGATTGCCAAGACAATCAAACAATATGCAACCAATGCCGCCGGGCTGAATCTCGTTTTCGAGAATAACGGCGACCCAACGGAGGACACCCAGCACACCTATTACGAGAACGGGCTTTTGCAGCAGAGCGTCAGCAGCAATGGCTTCTGGACATATTTCGAATACGACACCTCCCGAAGGATGACTCTCGAACTCGAGCCTTTTGGGAATCAGACGCCAACCCCTTATGCCGGAAGTTGCCGGGCTACTTCCTACGACTACACTCCCCTGGCAGGCACCGTCGATGACGGGAGCATCGAGCCAAATACGCCCCGCACCCGCATTGAAACTATCCAGGGAGTTGAGGTGGGCCGCGGCTACCTCATCCTCTCGAACGGCTTTCGCCAAAGCCTTCAGTGCCAGACACCGCAGGCGGGGCCTGACGCCACGGACAACCTGGTGACTACCGTCCTTTATTTCACCAGCGGGCCGAACTCCGGCAGGGAACACAGCGTAGCTTATCCCGACGGCACCATGGAGTTCTTTAACTACACCAATTCCATAGACGGCTACCGCACAAACATAGCGGATCGCGGGGCGCCAAATCAGGCGAAAACTGCCATTAGCGACGGCAGACGCTCCATCACGGTGACCGGACCTCTCGGAGAACTGATCTCGCGCAGTGAATCTGACATTGCCACTTCCACTCTGTTGTCACGAGAAATCCGTAGCAACTTTGATCAATTCGTCCGGGCCCGTCGTGTGGATTACCTGGACGGCACCTACGAGACCTTCACCTACAGCGGATGCTGCGGCCTGGAGAGCCAGACGGATCGGGATAATGTGGCCGCCCAATTCTTTTACGACGCCCTTGGCCGGCGCACCGCCGAGCGGCGTTTGGCTATTACCGCGACGAATACCTTGGACGCAGCCGGCCGGATACTTAAGAAGCAGCGCCGAGGCATCGACAACTCGCTCATCACTTTGTGGCAGGCGCAGTACGATTTATCCGGCAACATCACCAGAGAAACCAATGCTCTTCTTGGCGTTACCGTTTACACCAGGAGTCTCTCACCGTCTGGAAACAAGGTGCTCGCAGTCACCTACCCTGACAATGGCACAAGCTTTCAAACCAATTACTTCGATGGCACCGTTCAGATCGTGGCTGGCACAGCGGTCAAGCCCGCCCGCTACCTGGAAACGGTTTACGGCACGGAGTATTATCGGACTGAGATAAAGCTCGATAAAAACGGAGCAGATACAGGCGACCAGACGACTTCCTGCATGGACATGCTGGGCCGTGTATGGAAAACAATCCAGCCGAACAGCGCCGTGCGGCAAAACTGGTACAACTCGCGCGGGCAGCTCTGGAAGGAGGCGGATGCGGATACCGTCACACGGCTCTACTCCTATAATGCTCTCGGCGAGCGCGAATACTCGATTCTGGCTGCAACTGAAAACACCAGAAACATCTCAACTTACGATCAACTCCTGGCAGGGCTGTCTGACATCCTTGATGGTCCCGACCGGGTGACACGCAGTACCCGCACCGTCCTTCCGCCGTCCGATGGCAAACCGCACCGGCTGCGAACTGAAACGTTCGTTTGGAGAGATGGCCAGAGCGCCGGAACGCTGCTCTCAGCCATTGAAACTTCCACCAACGGCCTGCAAACGTGGCACATCACCCAGCCCGACCCAGGCAAATGGCTAACTAACTCCAGTACGGCTACCGTAGGTGCGAGTCGAACCACTACCACGGTCGCTCCGGATGGCTCTTACAGCATCGCAGCTTATGCCTCCGGGAGGATTGCTTCTGTAACCCGGTACAACGCTGACCACACCCAGATCGGCAGGGAATCCTACACCTACGACTCGCACGGTCGGCGGCGCACCATGACGGACGCCAGAAATGGCGCAACCACTTTCACCTATAATAACGCGGACCTTGTTGAGACCGTTACAACTCCCGCTTCCGGTACGCTCGGCGAGCCAGCACAGGTCACCACGACATTCTACGACAAATCGCTGCGCGCATACCGGACAGAACTGCCGGACGGAGGAATCGTCACCAATATCTTCGACGCCGCAGGCCACAAACAACTCGAATTCGGCTCCCGCACCTATCCCTCCGGCTACACTTTAGATGCCCAGGGCAGAATGACTGCCATGACCAACTGGTCTGTGTTCCCCACGGAAGGCGAACGGGTGACAGAGTGGAATTACGACTGGTACACCGGCTGGCTCAGCCAGAAGCAGTACGCCGGTGGCAACGGACCGTCCTACGGTTACACCAGCGCCGGAAGGCTCTTATCCCGAACCTGGGCTAGAGATGGAGGTCTTCAAACCTCCTATACGCCCAACCTCGCAGGGGAAGTGGCGGCCATTTCTTACTCGGATTATACCACGCCCTCTGTTTCCTACACACCCGACCGCCAAGGCAGGCAAACCAACATCGTCCAGGGAGACATGACGACCACACGTTACTTGGATGCGGCGGGCAACCTGTTGGGCGAAGCTTACAGCGGCGGCGTGCTGGACGGCTTGCGCATCACGAACCAGTTCGATCATTTGCAGCGCCGCACAAATCTGGCGCTCCTCAACGCACAGGGAACGACCCTGGTTTCGACCTCATACGGGCACGACACCGCATCACGCTTGGCAACTGTGGGCGCCGCTGGCAACACAGCTCTTTATTCCTACATTGCCAACTCACCCCTTGTGGGGCAGGTTTATTTCACAAACGGCTCTGCCCTGCGCATGACAACCAGCAAGACATTCGATTTCCTCAATCGGCTCACGAGCATCGGCTCGGTGTCCTCTGCGTCCTCTGTGGTGAATTTTTCCTATTCTTACAACGCCGCCAATCAGCGAACGCTCCGACGCGAGGCTGACCAAAGTTATTGGCGGTTTGATTACGACCCGCTCGGGCAGGTGAAATCAGGCAAACGGTTCTGGTCAGACTTCACACCTGTGGCAGGACAGCAGTTCGAGTATGCTTTTGACGAGATCGGCAACCGGACAACCACCAAAGCAGGCGGGGATGAGAACGGAGCAAATGTACGCATGGCGTCATACTATCCCAACCTGCTCAATCAGTACTGGAGCAACACAGTGCCTGGAATTGTCGATGTCATGGGTGTGGCGTATGCCACTAACAGTGTGACGGTGAACGCGTTCGCCACTTCTCGCAAAGGAGAATACTTCCGCAAAGAACTGCCGGTCGCTAACAGTTCTGGCCCGGTTTGGACAAATGTTACAGTCAATGCCACCGGACAGGCCACCGTGTCTGGCAGTGCCTCTGTCCCACCTGCGCTCCAGGAATTCACGTATGATGGTGACGGCAACCTGACCGGAGACGGCCTGTGGACCTGTGGCTGGGATGCTGAGAATCGGCTTACCAGCATGGAGAGCCAGTGGACTGTGCCAGAGGGAGCACGCAAACGATTGGAGCTCGAGTATGATTACCAAGGCAGGAGAATCGAAAAAGTGGTGTATTCGTGGGATTCGCAGATATGGTCGTATGTGCCCGCATACACAAACCGCTTCGTGTACGACGGCTGGAACCTGATTGCCGTTCTGGACGGCAACAATGCTCCCGTGCTGTCATTCGCCTGGGGAACGGACTTGTCCGGGACAATGCAGGGTGCTGGAGGAGTCGGAGGGTTGCTCAGCATCACTGTGCATTCCGGTGCGCAAGCTGGCACCTACTTCTACTGCTTCGATGGAAATGGCAACGTAGCTGCTCTAGTGAATGCCACCGACGGCACCGTCGCCGCCCGATATGAGTACGGGCCCT
>CAYNZC010000152.1:0-8527 GCA_964401575.1 uncultured Verrucomicrobiota bacterium | reverse complement strand
TTCTCCGCTAAAGGTGTTTCCCATCGTGAAGCTGCCCGCAGGTATCAGCGCCATGCCGGACGGGGCGGTGTCGTCCGAGGCCGTCACGCTCACGCGCACATTGGACATAAGTCTGCCCGGCAGATCATTCCCTACATTCCAAACCACTTTTTTGCTGATCCCGGGAGAAATACCGGCTCCCAAAGCCCCGCTCAGAGTGGCCGATGGCATGTATGACGCCCCTCCGTTCGTGGACACCGCCACGGCCACCGTTAGCGACGAACTATCCGCGTCTGCAAGGTCGTAGTAGATCTCCACTGTTTGGGTCCCTGGTTTTTGGCTGGCGCGGACATTTGAAACCACCGGTGCGGCCGCGCGCGAGACAGCCGCCTGGGATAGAATAACTGCGGCAAGAGTGATTGCGCCCCGGAAGCTACCCCTGATTTGCATGTGCTTATTCATTCAGAAATTCGCAAAATTATCAAGCTCTAAATCGCGCTTGGCCTTCCTTTCACTCCTTCCATACCAAAGCGCTGGCATCTTGCCGGTTTTGGACGTTGCGGCAGTGCAAATTGGACATCCCCGGTCCTGGTGTTCTGCGGTGCTGGTATTGTTGGGGATCATGCCGCGAAGCCCGGCGTGTAATCCTGCCCTGCGGCAAAACCAGAAGGTCCGTCAGGACCGTGATGTCTGTAGAACCAGCCCGCAGAGGGTCATTAGTTTGCATTAGCGCCCGGGTGTGCTTCCGCCTCGCTGCCTTGTTGTCCTTTCTGCTTTCCGGCAGACACCCGCTTTCTTCTGTTCAAATTTCGCGCAACTCAATACATTGCGGGCCATGAGTGCCTGCCAAGTCACGCTTAGGACGCTGTGCTACGGATTGACCTTTTTCCTTTCGCAATGCGCATGGGCTGCTTACGTCCCCGCCCAAACGGCGCCCCCAAAGGCACAGCGGGAATACAGAGCGGCGTGGATTGCCACGGTATCGAACATCGATTGGCCTTCCTCACGAAATCTCACCCCGGAACAACAACGCAGCGAATTGATTGCCATCATGGATCAAGCCGTCGCTTTGAAACTCAATACGCTGATCTTTCAGGTTCGGCCCGGCTGCGACGCCATGTACGAATCAAGCATCGAGCCATGGTCGGAATACCTCACCGGAGCCATGGGCAAGGCGCCCTCGCCAAATTATGACCCGCTGCGTTTCGCGGTCGAGGAAGCGCACAAACGCGGCCTCGAGTTGCATGCATGGTTTAACCCTTACCGCGCCCGTCATGATTCGGCCAGGTCCCCCGTTTCCGACAACCACATCAGCAAGACAAAGCCGGCCCTGGTCAAAAAATACGGAGGCGCCCTCTGGCTGGATCCCGGTGAAAAGGAGGTCCAGGAGTACTCGCTCAGCGTGGTCATGGATGTGCTGCGCCGTTACGACGTCGATGGCATCCACTTTGACGATTACTTCTACCCCTACAAAGTGCGAGCCCCGCAGGGCGGCGAACTCGACTTTCCGGATGACGAAAGCTGGAAGAAATCAGGCATGGCGGGAAAAATGAGCAGGGACGACTGGCGCCGGCAGAACGTGGACCGGTTTATCGAACGCGTCTATAAATCCATAAAGGCCCAAAAACCGTGGGTGAAGTTTGGCATCAGCCCGTTCGGAATCTGGCGGCCGGGGCATCCATCGCAAATTCGCGGTTTCGATCCTTACGAGAAATTGTATGCCG
Organism: uncultured Verrucomicrobiota bacterium; assembly: GCA_964401575.1. Taxonomy (GTDB): domain Bacteria; phylum Verrucomicrobiota; class Verrucomicrobiia; order Limisphaerales; family UBA8199; genus CAYNZC01. Next base: position 6,824 of record CAYNZC010000152.1, on the reverse strand, counting down.
ACGCGCGAAAGTGGCTTCAGAACGGCTGGTGCGATTATTTTGCACCGCAACTTTACTGGGCAATCGATCCCCCGGAGCAGAGTTTTCCGGTCCTGTTGAAGTGGTGGACCCAGCAGAACAAACTGGGCCGGTGCGTCGTTCCAGGCTTGAACTCCACACAGGTGCCTCGCCGATGGAAGCCGGACGAAATCGCGAACCAGATCACTCTTGCAGGCAAACAGCAGGGCGCCTCCGGCCACATTCATTGGAATATGCGCAGCCTCATGAGAAGCGCCGATCTGCGAGACAGGCTGCTGAAGGACGTTTACTCATCCCCCGCCCTTCCTCCGCAGACTCCCTGGCTCAGTTCCAGGACGCCGGAGTCCCCTTCCCTGACTCTCACCGCAGACCAGGGGAAAGGACTTGCGGTGCAATGCAAACTCACTGGAGCAGAGCAACCCGCCCTCTGGCTCGCCCAATACTCCGTCGGAGGCAAATGGAAATCCCGCGTGCTGCCGGGATCAACACGTTCTTTCGAGCTTGATGTTTCTCCCGATGTGTTGGCCGTGTCCGCTCTCGATCGCTATGGAGCTCTGAGCAAACCGACGGTCCGCAAAAAACAATGACCAACGCTCCCGAAGCAAGCCAGGAGCAGGAGCCCGCGCCAAGGGCAAAACGGGTGTTCGGGCGGACTTTCTGGACGCTCAACACCATCGAAATGTGGGAGCGCCTGGCCTACTACAACCTGCGCGTCATGGCCCCCATCTACATCATGCAGGCGGATAATCCCGGGGGGCTTCACCTCTCGGCACGGGACAAAGGGCTTATCTACGCCTGGTGGGCCGCGTTCCAATCCCTCCTGCCAATTGTCACCGGCGGTTTCGCAGACCGCTTCGGCTACAAGCGCACCCTCACCTTCTCGATCAGCCTGATGATGATCGGCTACGTGATGATCGCCTACATGCGGGACATGTCGGCGTTAAGCAACTACTGGTCATTCTTTATTGCAGTGATGACCCTGGCCACCGGCACTGCGTTCTTCAAGCCGAGCATCCAGGGCTCCCTCGCACAGAATCTCACAAAAGAGAACTCTTCCGTGGGTTGGGGCATCTTCTACTGGGTCGTCAATGTCGGCGCGTTCATCGGCCATTACCTGCCCTCGATCCTCCTGACTCTCAGCGCCACCCTGCCCGGGCTCCTGCACGCCGAACCAAACTCGAAGGAGGCGTGGCGAAACCTTTTCCTCGCCTCAGCCGTGTTCACCTCGTTCAACCTGCTCCTCCTGATCACTTTGAAGGATACGCCTTCCGGAGCATCGAAAACCGAGCCCATGCTTCATGTGCTCAAACGCACGATCACAAACATTCTCGAACCCCGCCTGCTAACCTTCCTGGCAATCATGTCTGGCTTCTGGCTGATGATGTTCCAGCTTTGGGATCTTCAGCCGAATTTCATCGCGGACTGGGTGGACAGCAGCCCCCTGGCGCGGAAACTGAGTTTTCTGCCGGACCCGGTGTATCGCGCCCTGGTCGAGCAGACCCCCCGGGGCCCAATGATCCCTCAGCAGGTCCTGCTAAGCGCCAACGCCTTCTTCATCATTCTCGGCGTCATCGGCATGGCCTGGATTACTCGCAGAATGCGCACCCTCGAGGCCATGCTGATCGGAATGGGCATGGCGACCGTCGGCGTCCTGGTGGCCGGCTGGACGACAAGCGTCTATATGCTCGTTTTCGGCATTTTGTTCTTTTCCCTCGGCGAGATGATGACAGGTCCCAAGAAGTCCGAGTACCTGGGCCTCATCGCGCCTCCGGGCAAAAAGGGGTTATACCTGGGTTACGTGAACATCCCGGTCGGAGTCGGCGTTTACTTGGGCTCCGTGATCGCAGGTTACGTCTATGGCCATTATGGCGAAAAGGCCACTCTCGCGCTTAAATACATCGCTTCAAAAACACCCGCCGGACAGTCCGCGCATTGGGACGGACAAATCGAAACTCTCGAGAAGACTTTGGGCATCGCGCGACCGGAGGCCATGGCCAGGCTTCAGGAGATCACCGGTCTCGATGCCGCCGCAGCCACACGCTTGCTCTGGGACACTTACTCCCCGAATACAAAGGTGTGGATCCCCTTCGCTGTCATTGGCGTCCTGTCGGCAATAGCCCTCTGGATCTTTGGAAACAAGGCCAAAAAATGGGCCGACATGAACGCCTGATCACGCGGCGTTCCAAACAACGGACAGAGCAAACAGCCCCATCATCGCCACACACACAGCAACCTTTCCAGCCGCTCCAATCAAGATTCCCAAAACCGCTCCCACCCCCGCCCTCGCCGCGGGCTTCATCTGCCGACCGCCGACCAATTCAAAGAGCATCGCCCCAATAAAAGGGCCCAGGATGATTCCCGGGATATTGAAGAAAAGCCCGATCAACCCGCCCAGGATGGCGCCGACGACCCCCTTCCATGTCGCGCCCAGTCTCTTGGCCCCAAGCGCCTGGCCCGCATGATCAAGGACGTAGGAAAGTGCCGTAAGCCCCGCCAGCACCAGGATAACCCACCAGGAGGCGCTCGTGACGCCAAAAACCAGCTTGTGAATCACCGCCGCAAGCAGAATGACGGGTGTGCCCGGAATCAGTGGCAACAAGGTCCCCACCGCCCCCACAAGCATCACTACAAGCACAACGGCAAAGCCGATGATTTCCAAACCACTCATTGTCCCGATACAGTAGTGCCTTTTCGCTTCCACGTCATCTGCGCTGCCAACTTTCGCACCGCTCAAATCCCGGTCAGCCGCACCACCCGGACTTTGTGGCTGGCCGTTTGGGACAATTAGGTTAATCTGTTTCCATGTTGATCAGGACCAGAATTCTGTTTGCAGTGTTGACGTCCGCAGCCGTGCTGGTTGCAGCGCCCGCTCGCGCGCAGTTCGGTGTCAACGCGCAAGGCGTCAACGCAGCCTTCATCAAACTGTTCGGTCCGCACACAAACTTCACGGCCAAAGTCGATGTCCAGGTGCTGGACAAGGCCGGCAAAGACTGGCTCCGCCTGCCCGGAAAAATTGCGGCACTCGAAGAGAAACTGCGGTTCGACGTGGATATGGGGCGGGCTGTCAGCAAGGAGTTGCCCGAGTTTGCCATCAACAGCCTCAAGCAATCCGGCATGAATGAGGTGATCAGCATTGTGCGACCCGACAGGAAGGCAACTTTCCTGATCTACCCGGGCGCGCAGAGTTACCTGAACCTGCCTCTCTCAGCGGATGACGCCGCGGCAATGCAGAAGGGCTACAAGGTTGAAACGGCGTCTTCAGCCAGGGAAACGCTCCAGGGCAAGGAACGAGTCCGCAGCAACGTCGTCGTACGGGAAGCAGCCGGCAATGCCGTCCTCACCGCCACAACCTGGACAGCCCCGGAACTCAAAAACTTCCCCGTCCAGATTGAAACCAAGCAGGATAATATGACGATCATCCTCCGGTTCGCGGATCTGCAGCTTCTAAAACCCGCAGCATCGCAATTTGAATTGCCCGCCGGCTTCACCGAATACCAGGACATGCAGAAGATGATGTTTGGCATCATGAAAAAAATGGTATCGGGCACACCGGGCGATTGAGAAGGAGACCGTGCCCACGGGAAGCCTCGCTCGGTTCGTGCCGCAAAAAAGGGTCATGAAAAGATGAGAATCGTTAATTTGAATCCGGACACGGCGATCGGCGCTTCCGCATGGTTCGTCGATATCGAGGGGCATCGCATCCTCATGGATGCTGGCATCCACCCGAAACGCGAAGGCCGGCTGGCGTTGCCCATGTTCGATCTCGTCAGAAACGAGGAAGTGGATGCCATCGCCATTACTCATTGTCACCATGATCATGTCGGCGCATTGCCGGTTGCGGTCCGGCACTTCCCATCCGCCCATGTGCTCATGACGGAGTTGAGCTACTTCCTCGTCGAGCGGGTGCTGCACAATTCCGTCAACGTCATGAAACGCCAGCGCGAGGAACTGGGCGTTCGCGATTACCCGCTCTATTCTCACGATGAAGTGGAGGACATCGCGCCGGTTTTCCAGGGATTCAAATACGAACGCGAAGTGGACTGGGCCGCGTTCCGCAAAACCAGGGCCGGGTTCCTCTCTCCTACGCTCGAATTCTATGACGCAGGCCACGCTCTCGGCTCCGCCGGCATCATGCTGCGCGGCAGCCAGGAAACGCTTTTTTACACCGGCGACGTCTGTTTCCACGATCAGACCATCCAGAAACGCGCGAGATTTGAAGATGTGGACTGTGATGTGATGATCATCGAGTCCACCCGCGGCAACCGCGGCGTGCCGGACGGTTTTTCCAGGGAGAAGGAAATCGAGCGGCTCGTCGAGTCTATCCATCGCATTCTCGATCGCAACGGGTCTGTGCTGCTGCCCACTTTCGCACTGGGCAGGACCCAGGAGATTCTTGCGCTCCTGGCATTGCTCACACAGCAAGGCAGGCTGCGGCCGCAGCCAATCTACATCGGCGGGCTCGGAAGAGTGTTCACCGAGATTTACGATCTCCAGGCCCACCGCACCCACCGGCAATACCCAAACCTGCAATTAAACGAGGCGCTCAACCTCGTCGTCCTGGAGCAGCGGGCCATCGAGAAAATGAACCTCGGCGGAGGCAAAATCTTCGTTATCACCGCCGGCATGATGAGCGAAAACACCGCCTCGCATAACCTCGCTTTGCGCATGGCCGGAGACACCAAAAACGGCATTTTCTTTGTGGGCTACACGGATCCCGACACCCCCGGCGGGCGCCTGCGCGTTGCCCCGCAGGGTGAACCCTTCACTTTCAGCCCGAGCGGCGGAGAACTCGTCCGCGAGTGTGAAATCCAGAGCTTCGATCTGACAGCACACGCAAACCGCGAGGACCTGGTGGATTTCGTCGGGCGCGTGCAACCACGGGTTGTGCTGCTCGGCCACGGCGAAGATGCATCCCGCAAATGGATGGAGGACCAGCTCCGGGCGCGCCACCCGAAAATTAAGGTCCTTCAACCCGCGCCAGGCGAAGCAGTTCAGGTCTAATGGCCATCGCTGCAATCTCCCGCCGCACGGCAGGGCGCGGATCGGCTCCGGGCTCGAATCGTTGAACGGATTCCCGCCGCATGTTTCGCAGCCCGTTCACAGGCTCCCAAAGGCATCTCATCAAAGCTTGCGCTGTCGGCGGGCTCCGGCTGGAGCAGGTTTTCAATTGCTGTTGGCACGACAGGCGCGATAATAACCCCTCCTGAGACATGACGGACTGGAACATACAATCACGCGGACGCAGTTGTGAAGCTTGCGGCAAGGGCTTTGCCGACAAAGAGGCTTACCACACGCTGCTGTTCGATGAGCGCAGGGACTGGCGGCGGTGTGATGTCTGCCAAACCTGCTGGGAGAAGCAATACAGCGAGGCTCGCGACCGCAAGGGCTTTGTTTCGCACTGGCAGGGGGTTTTTGAGGTGCCCCCGCCGCCCACCGAGGCAATCCAAAAAGAAACCGCGGAGTCTCTTCTCCGCAAACTGATCGAACGGAATGACCCTCACTACATTCCAGCCGGGTTCATTCTGGCTGTCATGCTCGAACGCAAACGCCTCCTGAAGGTCAAAGAGCAGGTGGTGCGCGATGGACGCCGCGTGTTCATCTACGAACAGCCCGGAACCGGAGATGTTTTCACGGTCATCGACCCCGGGCTCCAGTTGAACCAGCTCGAAGCGGTGCAGCGGGATGTGGCCACGCTCCTCGAACATGGGCTGAACCCGCCGACCATGCAGCAACCCTGCGCAACCGAGGCAGCGATTGAATCGGAGCCGCCGGCTCAGCCGCAAGTCCAGCCGGAGCAAAACGGGGAGAACTCGTCAAATGCCGAAGAAAAAACAGGCGATTAAGTCTGGCGTCGTCCGTGCCGCCTGTGAGGATTACCCGGGTCTCGAGGGGCGTCTTGGATACAGCTTCAAGAACAGGGACCTGCTCAAGACGGCCCTCACGCATCCCTCCGCAATCTATGAAGGAGCCGTCTGCCCGACCAATCAAAGGCTCGAATTCCTCGGCGACGCCGTCCTTCAGTTGGTGCTGACACGCGAGCTGTTCGAGCGGTTCGACGGGTCGGAAGAAGGCCCGCTCACAAAGGCAAGAGCCAAGCTGGTCAACCGCAACACACTGGCTGAGCAGGCGCGCCGGCTCGGCCTGGGCAATTACATCATCATGGGCAGGGGCGAAGAGCTCCAGGGCGGACGCGATCGCCAGTCATGTCTCGGCGACTCTTTCGAGGCGCTCCTGGGCGCAATGTTCCTCGACAGCAGTTTCGAAACGGTCCAGTCGGTCGTCATGCAAATGTTTTCAGCCGATTTCAACGGCCTGTCCGCGTTGCCGGCCATCGAGAACCCAAAAGGTGAGTTGCAGGAGCACCTCCAGGCCAGCAGCCCGCTCGGTCCCGTTTATGCGCTGGAATCCGTCACCGGCCCGGATCACGATCGCGTCTTTGTCTGCACCGTGCAGCATGCAGGCACGGAACTCGCCCGCGGCAAAGGCAAAAGCAAGAAGGAAGCCGAGAGCGATGCCGCGGCTAAAGCGCTGGAAAAGCTGCGTCCCGCCGGAAATCCGGCAGGATAACCCTGCCCTGACGCTTGCCGCATCCGCATGCGCGGACCCCAGGTCGCCGGCGCCCGTGCCTCAATCTCTTTCGGCAACTCCAAACACGCACACTTCGTTCTTATTCGCGCAAAGTCTTTTCATCTGCCATTCGGAGCACAGTCCCGGCATTCGCTCGCGCAAACCAGCCAGGACGCCGAAATCCGGAGACCCTTTGAACTTCAGTGTCACAACAAATCTCTTGCACCATGCGTTCTCCA
>CAYNZC010000151.1:0-8789 GCA_964401575.1 uncultured Verrucomicrobiota bacterium | reverse complement strand
AGCGGCAAACGCCTTCCTGAAGCCGGAATTCCGGAAGGGCTGGGAGATGTGATTTTTTGAGTGGTGCTGTGCGGGGCTACTTTGCGCTGGTCCAGCCCTTTTGCTTCAGCCAGTAGGCGCAGTCTGCGGTCCAGGGATGGCGCTTTTCCGGGGTCCACTCGCGCGTGCCGAGGCCCAGGCCGTGAGGGCCTTTTTCGTAAATGTGGAGATCGAACGGGACTTTCGCCTTTCTCAGCGCCGAGGCGAAGTAGAGGCTGTTTTCCACAGGAACGCCGGTATCTTCCCACGTGTGCCAGATAAAGCAGGGAGGTGTGTTGGACGTGACCTGAAGCTCGTTCGAGACTTCTTGCTTGAGGCTTTCAGACGGGTCCGGTCCGAGCAGATTTCTGCGCGAGCCCTGGTGTGTGGGCTGGTCCAGCATGCTGATAACCGGGTAGCAGAGAATGCCGAGGTCCGGTCTCGAGCTCTGCTTTTCGATGGGGTCATTGCTGTCCGGTTTGCCCGAGTCAAAATGTGTGAGCAGGGTCGAGGCAAGGTGGCCGCCGGCCGAAGAGCCCATGATGCCGATTTGGTTCGGATGGATGTTCCACTCCGCGGCCCTGGCCCGGACCGTTCTCACGGCGCGGGCGGCGTCGCCGAGAATGATCGGGTGCCTGTAACCGGAGGACCCGAGCCTGTATTTGAGCACGAAGCCCGCGATGCCCATTTCATTGAGGAAGCGGGCATAGTCCTGTCCTTCATGGTTTGCCAGGTGGGCGTAGCCGCCGCCCGGGCAAATGACGACTGCCGCGCCTGTGGCTTTCGCGGCATCCGGGAGGTAAACCGTGAGCGTGGGCACATCCTTTTCCTGGGAGCCGAGCGCGCCGGGAGCCTGGCCGGGCCAGAGAGGGAAGACGTTCGATTGTGCCAGGACGGTTGCCCCGCCGCAGGTCAGCAACATGCAAAGAGCCGTTTTCATGGACGGCAGCTTAGGCGGACGGTCGGTTTTGGCAAGATGCGGGTGTGTTGGAGTGTCTAAATTCCAAACAGATGCGACGGAAATGGGCGTTCAGGAGCCCCATAATCCTAAAAAACGGCAGTTGAGAGCCGCAAGACGCGACTGTCGAGGCGGTTGGCATAGCGTTTGCATGCATGGAGACGATGCTGTGCCAAACTTCAGATCAAGTTGTCCTGACGATGGAGCAAGTTGAATCGCTCCAGAAAGAGTTCAGAAAAATGCGTCATGACATCAACAATCACCTCGCGGTCATCATTGGCAGCGCGGAACTGATCCGCACGCGGCCGGAAATGACGCCGACGATGTTGAGCAACCTGGCGCAGAAACCGGCAGACATTACCGCTGCCATGCGAGCGTTCTCGGATGTGCTGAACGCGCACCTGTCGCCAGGAGAGAACGAGTCTGGCGGAAATCCGCCGCCTCTCTGACGACACTGCTGATCCGTTCCGTATCCAGGCTGTGCTGCCTGAACAGGCCCGGACCTTTTACGCCTCGTATTCGCGCTTGCGGTTAATGCCGGGTTTGGGCACGGGATATTTGCCGTCGGGGCCGGGCATTAGCGGGGCTGGGGAGTCCTTGGTGAACTTGTTGACGTCCGGCGCAAACTCGTGATCGGAGTTCAGGATGTCCTCGTAAGAGACGACCTGGCCGGTGTGAGCTGCCATGCGCCCCATCGAGGTGACGAGGCTTGCTTCAACACCGCGTTTGACTTCGTTGTATTTCGTGTCGTTGCGGATGGCCTCCAGCAGATCCACCCATTCGAGCTCGTAGGGATTTGGCTCGTCGCGCATCGCGCGCCAAACGAGGTCTTCGCTTTTGACGGTGTGTCCCTTGAAAATGCGGCAGCGCGCGGGCGCATGCGAGGCGGTGGAGATGATGGCCAGGCCTTTGGTTCCGTGAGCGTAGCTGGCAAATTCGTCGTGGCAGCCATTGACACAACGACCCTCGAGCATGAGCTTCGTGCCGTCGGCAAAGGTGTATTCGACAGAGTAATTGTCAAAGTTCTGGTCCACGCTGTCGCCGCGATAATGGCGCCCACCGATGGCGTGTGCCTGAACGGGCCAGGCGCCTTTCATCCAGCAGCATTCGTCAATGTTGTGGATGTAGAAATCGCTGAAGGCGCCGCCGCTGGCCCAAAGGAAGCTGTGAAAACGCTGGACCTGGTACATAAGATCTGAGACGCCTGCGGGCTTGGGGTCTGAAGCAAAGAAGCCGACTGGCCCGTGCATGCGATATGCGCGCATAAGCAGGATATCGCCAATCTTGCCCTCTTCGATCTGCTCCTTGAGCTGCTTGCGGGCGGCGCAATGGCGGCACATGAGACCGACGCCGACCTTGAGGTTCTTCTTTTCGGCATCCTCGCCGAGCTTGAACATTTTCCGGCTGGTGGGGCCATCCACCGTGACCGGTTTTTCCATGAAGACGTTGAGGCCCTTTTCGATGGCGTATTGGAAATGGGGCCAGCGGAAGGCGGGAGGCGTGGCCAGGATGGCGATGTCGCCGGGCTTGAGGCAATCCATGGCTTGTTTGTAAGCGTCGAACCCGAGGAACTTCCGGTCGCCTACGTCAAAAGCCGCGCCCTTGCCACTGAGAGCTTCCGAGCTCCTGGTGAGGCGGTTTTCGAAGACGTCAGCCATCGCCACCAGCTTGATCGGGCCGCCCTTTGCGGCGGAAAAAGCGTTGTCCACAGCGCCGGTGCCGCGTCCGCCGCAGCCGATGAGAGCGAGGCGGATGGTATCGTTTCCGGCCGCATGCACGTGCGGCACCGTGAGACCGGACAGGGCCGTGGCGGCGGCAAGCGTTCCGGTGGTTTTAATGAAGTCTCTGCGCGTTGAAACGGGAGATGGGCTTTTCATAATAATGTGTCCCTATTGTTTGCAGGCGTGCCCGGGAGTCAAGCAGGGATAAGAGGGCGCGGAAAGGGGGGGCGGCGTTCGCGGATTGCATTGGCCGGGCGGACCTGCAACGCTGCGGTTCTGTAACTGCTATGAAGACCTTGCTGATGACGCGTTGCGGATGGCTTTTGATTTTTTGTTTCCTGCCGGGAGGTGCAATGCTTGCGGGAGATTCTCCGGATCGCGCGCAGTATTCGCTGCGGAGCCGGGATGGATTACAGCTATGGTGGGCGTTGTCCACGAGCCGGAAGATTCAGCCGGACCAGCCTGCCCCGGTCGAAAAATCGGAGGCCATTCAGATCCGCTGCGCGGGGAACGAGCGCGAGGCCGCGCAGTTGATCGTGCGCTCGACGCGCGCGGTGAAGAACCTGCAGATACGCTGCGGCCCTTTTGTGAAAGCGGGGGGAAACAAGGAGCGCGCGGACGCAGGAGCAGCCGTGCAAACAGAACTGCTGCAGGTGATGTACCTCGATGTGGCCCGGCCTTCCGACGCTTCATCACTGAAAGGGACCTGCCCGGACCCGCTTTTGCCCGTCCACGGAGCGGTGGATCTGGCGCCCGAAACCAATCACGCCTTCTGGGTACGCGTTTTTGTGCCTTCGAACACCCCTGCGGGGCAGTACCGAGCGCAGCTTGAGCTGACCGGGGAGGGCCTCCTGGAGCGAATTCCGATTCAACTGACGGTGTATGGTTTCAATTTGCCGGACCGGATGACGTGCGCGACGGCATTCGGGTTTTCGCCCTGGAATATTTTTCGTTACCACAACTTGAAGACAGATGCGGACAAGCGGCAGGTGCTGAAGCTGTACCTGGACAACCTGGCGGCGCATCACGTGTCTCCCTACAACCCGGCGCCGCTGGATCCGATCAAGGTGAAATGGCCGGAGGCGCGCCCGCCGCGGAGCGCATGGGATGATTGGACGGGGTTGAACATTGTGAGCAACGAGGTTCATTCCGGCGCCAGCTCGCTGCTGCTGCACGACGACAAGGCGGATAAGAACGTCGGCGCAGCCTGCCAGCCGTTGATCAAAATTCCCGAGGGCGGTTTGAAGCTCAGTTTCTGGTATCGAACGGCGGTTCCGGGTCATCGTTTTATTGTGAGCCTGACGCATCACGACGCGAAGAAGGAATGGATGCATGGCCGGAATAATGACATTGGAGTGGCGGGCGATGGCCGGTGGCAAAAATTTGAGCAGGCAGTCACAGACTTTCCGGAGGGGGCGGAATATGTGCGGTTCAATGCCTGGGCCACGCGTTGGACGGACGCGGGCGAGAGCGTCGGGCTTGTCTGGATGGACGACCTGTCGTTATCAGCGGCGCGAGGCGGGGGAGAATTGGTGGCCGGAGGGGATTTTGAGCGGAAAGCGCGGACGGAGCCTGTGGTTCCCGCTGAGCAACTGAGAGTGAGCCTGGATTTCACGGCCTGGGACGCGGCAATGACGGAAGCGATTGATCGGAACCATTTCAACACCTTCCAGGTGCACATACCGGGGATCGGGGGCGGGACCTTTCATGAACTTGTGCAGCCGGAGTTGCTCGGTTTTGGGGAGAACACGCCGGAATACCCGGTGCTATTTGACTCGTATTGCTCGCAGTTGGAGAAGCACCTTGCGGCGAAGGGGTGGCTGGATGAGGCGTTCATCTACTGGTTTGATGAGCCGGAGCCGTCCCAATACCCGTTTGTGATGAACGGGTTTGCCAAATTAAAGAAGTCCTGCCCGGGTATTGCGCGGATGCTGACCGAGCAGGTGGAGCCAGCCCTGATTGGCGGACCGAACATCTGGTGCAGCATTACCGACGCCTACAACCACGACCGGGCGGAGGAGCGCCGGAAATATGGCGAGAAGTTCTGGTGGTACGTGTGTACCGGGCCAAAAGCTCCTTATGCGGGTTTGTTCCTGGATCATGCGGCTCCGGAAATGCGGATTTGGCTGTGGCAAACGTTCCAAAGAAACATCGAGGGCATCCTTGTCTGGGAAACAACCTATTGGACCAGCAGCGCGGCGTACCCGGACCGGGAAAAGCCGCAGAACCCTTATACCGACCCGATGAGCTGGACGTCGGGCTACAGCACGCCAGCAGGGGACCGGCGTCCGTGGGGCAACGGGGACGGGCGATTTATTTACCCGCCGTTGAAAGCTGCGAGCGGGAGTGGAGGCGAGCCGGTGATCGAGGGTCCGGTTGATTCCATTCGGTGGGAGCATCTGCGTGACGGGATCGAGGATTACGAGTACCTGTGCATCCTGCGCACGCGGCTGGAGGAGAAGCGCGGCAGACTTCCCGGGGAGGCGCAGAAGCGGCTGGCAGGGCTGCTGGCCGTTCCCGAAAGCATCACACGCAGCTTGAAGGAATTCGCGGGGGACGGCGTGCCGATTGAGCGGCAGAGGGATCTTGTTGCGCGCGCGGTGGAAGAACTGGAGGGCCTGTGAAAAATAGCAGGATTGCGATGGTGGTGCTCCTGGGAGCGGCCCTGCTGGCCGGCGAGACGACGTCGGTGAATGCGGCCGCGCCGGGCTTCTCGGTTCGGCTGGATGTGGTTGCCGAGGGGTTTGACGGCCAGACGTGCTGGTTCCATCCAAGGGCGGGCGCTATTCCCGGCGCGGAGCCCAGGGTGGTGCTGACTCTTCAAAAATGGAACCTGAAGCGGAGCGATGTGTTTTACCCCGTCGTCTCGCTGGAGACGACGAACCTGGGCCGGGCATGGTCGCCGATAGTGGAACACACGAGGACACTCGGCCGGCGTCCGCTGGGCCCGGGCCTGGAGGAGGGCATTTGTGATTTCACTCCGAAATGGCATGGGAAAACGCGGACGCTGCTGGGAACGGGCCACACGGTTGTTTACACGAACGATGTGCTGTTGGCGCGGCGGCCCCGGGCGTCCGTCTGGTCGGTGTACGATCCCGAAACCCGGACATGGTCTCCCTGGGAGAAGCTGGCGATGCCCGGGGAGGCGAAATTCTCCTGCGGCGGCGCGGGCAGCACGCAGCGGGTGGATTTGGAGAATGGGGATATCCTGCTCCCGATCTACTCGAAACCGATCCAGGACGCGAGGTACTTCAGCACTGTGGTGCGCGCCCAATTCGACGGCAAAGCGCTGCGATATGTGGAGCACGGCACAGAAATGACCGTCGCAATAGATCGCGGTTTGTATGAACCGAGCCTGGCGAGATTCGGCGACAGGTTTTATCTGACACTGCGGAATGACCGCGCGGCTTACGTGGCGGCCGGGAAGGACGGGTTGCATTTTGAGGCGCCGAGACAGTGGACGTTTGATGATGGGACCGACCTGGGGAGCTATAACACCCAGGCACATTGGGTGACGCACGAGGAGGGATTATTCCTGGTTTATACCCGGCGCGGGGCCGGCAATGACAACGTGGTGCGGCACCGCGCGCCGTTGTTCATGGCACAGGTGGACCCGGCGCGGCTGGTGGTGCTGCGGGCGACGGAGATCGAGCTCGTGCCCAACAAGGGAGCGCAGCTTGGAAATTTTGCGGTTGTGGATGTGAGCGAGCGCGAGACATGGGTGACGACTTCGGAGGGGATGTCGCCCGGAAATCCGGCAAAGTTCGGCGCCAACGGGCGAGTTTATGCGGCGCGCATCATCTGGGAAAAACCGAACCGGATGTGGGACCGGCATTGAGTGACGGGGGGGCCGTGGCAAAACAGGAAAAGAAAAGCGGTGTCGCCTCTGGCGCTGAGCCGCCGCGCTTCGGACTGGCAGGCGGCCCGATTGCGGACCGCACCCCTCCAAATGGAGGATGGCAGCGAATTGAAAATGTGACAGCCTTGGGACTGTGAGAGAACCAAATGGCAAGCAAGTGGAGCGCCCGGCTGGAAGGCAAAGGGCTTTTACACTGATCGAGCTGCTGGTGGTGATCGCCATCATCGCGATACTTGCGTCGATGCTCTTGCCGGCCCTGGCAAAGGCCAGGGAGAAGGCCAGGACGACCCGATGTCTCAGCAACATCCGGCAAGTGGGCCTGGCGTTGCAGTTATACTTTGGCGATTCGGCAGACCGCTACCCGCCAACATCAACGAAGAGCGGCACCCTCACGCAACTGAGCTGGGTGGGGAACCGCGGGCTCCAATCGCCCTATTCGAATCTGAGCGCCGAAGAACGCTGGCTGTCCGAGTATCTCGTTAAAGTGAGTCCACAGGCGCAGGTGGAGGTGGCGCGGTGCCCGAGTGATTTGAAGAGCTACCTTGGAACAGGCAATTCGGGGTGGCAGGATTTCGGGGCCTCATACCTGCCGAATGCGGACTACACCGTGAACGGGCCGATCTACACCCTTACAGCCCGGCCGAGAGATGCGCTGGCAAGTTCCATCAAGGTCAGTGAAGTGGTGAAGCCGAGTCGCTTCGTGGTGTTCACTTCCTGGGGCGCCTACTGGGTCGGGTGGCGGGGGTGGACCGTGGAGACAAAACCGGAGATGTCCCGGCTGCTCTGGCATGGCGCCGGTTACCGGTGGAACACGCTGTTTTCGGATGGACACGCCGGCTTGACCCGGTTTGATCCGAAGGCGAGCTATACAAACGCGCCGGATTATTCGTTCGATCGCCGTTTCTAAAATGCGCCTGAGAGGAGGGATTTTGAACACGACCCGGTTTTTATGGGCCTGGATATTGCTGGCAGCCGGCCTTGCGGTGCTTGGAGCCCCCCGCGAGCCTGCGGGCACTGAAGAAAAGACCGTGCGGGTTGCCGGCAGCATTGACGGCTTTGTCGAGTATCTTCCCGGGGATTTGCCGTTGATCATTTCCGTGCCGCATGGGGGACAGTTGCAGCCGTCCGGAATTCCGGACCGCGCGAGGGGAGAGTTTACTTCAGACGCGAATACAGAGGAACTGGCCCGGGCATTACGCCAGGTTTTTGGGGAGCGCCTGGGCCGCCAGCCGCACATCATTATTTGCCGGATCGAGCGAAAAAAAGTGGACTGCAACCGGCCGATCGAGGAAGGCGCCGGGGGGAATCCGCTGGGCCAAAAGGTTTGGCGCCAATTCCAGGATCACATCGAGACCGCGCGTGCGGCAGTTTCCGCGCGCTACGGACAGGGCCTGTACATTGACCTGCACGGCCAAAGCCATCCGATCAAACGGGTGGAGCTGGGGTATTGCCTGAGCCATGAGGATTTGACCAATTCCAACGCCGTGTTGGACAAAGATCCGGGTTTCGCCGAGGCGAGCAGCATCTCGTCGCTCGCAAAAAGAAGTTCCATTCCTTTTTCCGATTTGTTGCGGGGCGCCAACAGTCTTGGCGCCATGCTTGCCGCCAGGGGTTATCCGGCGGTGCCAAGCCCGGACATGCCCGATCCCGGCGAGGGCAATTCGTTTTTTGACGGCGGCTACAATGTTCGACGTCATGGTTCGGCGGCAGCCGGGAGCATTGATGGGGTACAGGTGGAAGTGAACTTTGCAGGGATTCGGGATACGGCATTGAACCGGAAGAATTTTTCGCTGGCGTTTCTGGATGTGCTGCAACATTACTTCGCTAAACACTACGGAATGGATCTGCGAAACCGGGAAGGTGAAAAAGTCAGGGACGTCGCGGGAAGTAACTGAGGGCGGAATTGAATGGCGTCCGCTGACTAATCTTTCTCTCAGCCTTCGGAACGCAAGCGTCTCTAGAATGCGGTCCGACCCCAGCGAAGCGATAAGGGGTGACCCACCCATCTTGTGGCAGGGTTCGGTCCTCACCACTGCGGCGCCCCTGCCGGTGGAAGACAGGGGCACCGCTCGTGGGGAACCGGGCGCCAGGTGTTTATTAAAATGTCAAAGAACGGCGAAAGCTCCGGGGGGAGCGTTTCAAAATAACCGCAATTAAGTGCAATTTGGTGCAATTAACTGCAACTCGGAGGGGGGGCTGTTCACAGAATACCGTAACTTGGCGTAATTTGGCG
>CAYNZC010000150.1:0-8801 GCA_964401575.1 uncultured Verrucomicrobiota bacterium | reverse complement strand
GCTCGGTGGGCGGCAAGACCCTGGGCATGCTGGTGGCGCGTGCAATCATCCGTGAGCGCGATCCCGACCTCGCAGCCCGCATAGAAGCTCATGACTCTTTTTTCGTGGGCGCCGAGGTGTTCATTACGTTTCTCGTTCAGAATGGCGTCTGGTGGGTTCGTGAACAGCAGAAGAGGCCGGATTCGTTTCTCCACGGACTCGAAGAAGGGCGGCACCGGATCCTGCAGGGACACTTTCCGGAAGCTATTCTTGAACAGTTTCAGGGCATGCTCGATTACTTCGGCGAGTCGCCCTACATCGTGCGTTCCAGTTCCATTCTCGAGGACGCCCGGGGCAATGCCTTCTCCGGGAAATATGAGAGCGTCTTTGTGACAAATCGCGGACCGCGTGAAAAGCGCAAGCAGGCCCTTCTGGACGCCGTGCGGCAGGTTTATGCGAGCGTCCTGGATGAGGAAGCTCTTCTTTACCGCAAACGACGTGGTCTGCTGGAAAGCGAGGAGCGCATGGCTTTGTTGATCATGAGGGTCTCCGGCGCCCCGCACGGCGACTACTACTATCCCCAGGCTGCAGGGGTGGGATTGTCCTTCAATCCCTTCGTCTGGCACAAAGACATCGACCCTCGGGCGGGTGTTGTGCGGCTTGTTTTCGGCCTTGGCACGCGCGCGGTGGACCGCAGCGATGACGACTACACAAGACTGGTCGCATTGAACGCTCCGAATCGGAGGCCCGAGGCCAACCTGGATGACGTGTGCGAGCATTCGCAGCGGCGTATGGATTGTCTGGATCTCCGCAAGAGCGAGTTTGTGTCGCTGCCCTTCCAGGAAGTGGTTGCAAAGGACGCCGACTTCCCGCTGGACCTCTACATTTCCCGGACGGACCAGGAGTTTCCGCTGGTTTCGTTTGATCGGTTACTGAGCCACACTCCGGTAGCCAGGGATTTGCGCCGAATGCTTGATGTGCTCGAAACGGCTTATGAGCACCCTGTGGATATCGAGTTCACCATCAATTTTCTGGCGGACGACTCTTATCGGATTCATCTGCTGCAATGCAGGACATTTCAGGTCCGGCGGGAAATTGCCGCGACCACGCATCTGCCACACGCCACGGGGCGAACACTGCTTGCGGCCCATGGCGCGGTGATCGGCGTGTCGCGGGAGGCGTTGTTGAGCCGGATCGTATATATCGTCACCAGCCGCTATGCGCAGCTAACGGAGCAGGGCCGCTACGCAGTTGCCCGTCTCATTGGCGACATCAACAAAAAGCACCCTGTTGAGGACCGCGGGCTCATGCTCATCGGACCGGGCCGCTGGGGGACTCACAGCCCGTCGCTGGGGATTCCGGTGTCGTTCACCGAAATCAGCCGTGCCTCGGTCGTCTGCGAGGTTGTTGCCATGCACGAGCGGCTCGTGCCGGATGTCTCCCTGGGCACGCACTTCTTCAATGATCTGGTCGAACACGACATGCTTTACGTGGCCTATTTCCCGACAAAAGCGGGGAACAGCATTGATGAGGACTGGTTCATCAACGCCCCCAACAAGCTCCTCGAACTGGAACCGGACGCCAAAGGGATGGCCGATGTTGTTCGCGTGATCGATTGCAACGATCACGAGCATCCGGTCTGGCTCAGGGCGGACACCACAGCCCAGGAGGCGCTCGTTATTACGCGCACGCCGCAGTCCTGACGGTAGTTCCTCCACCACCCGGGGGTTTGCCTCCATGCAGCCAAATGCAAACCGGTGCATAGCACGAAACGGAAATACTGTGTGCTCAGCCGCGGCAACGATCCCCTTCATTCCATTCTTTTCAGCGTTAGTGGATTCTGCTCTCCTTTAACGAACGCATGAACCCTGCTGTTACACTCGTTCTGGCACTGGCGAGCATCGTGTTGATTGTGCTGCTGACCTCCAGGCTGAAGCTGCACGCATTCTTTTCCCTGATACTGGTTGCACTGGCGCTGGCGCTCGCCACGCTGCCGGCAGATACTGTTGTAACGGTGCTCAAGGGCGGTTTTGGCGGCACGCTGGGAGCCATTGGCCTTATCATTATGTTCGGCACGGCCATAGGCGTTATTCTCGACCGGACCGGGGCGGCATGGTCTATGGCGGATGCGGTGCTGCGACTCACCGGACGTGACCAGGCGCCGCGGGCAATCGGCATCACAGGGTTTATTGCCGGAATGCCGATTTTTTGCGATTCCGGTTTTATCGTCCTGAGCGGTTTGAACAAGTCGCTGGCAGCCACCTCGGGCAAGGGCATGGTGCGCATGGCCGCCACTCTCGGGGTGGCGCTCTATACGCTGCACTGCCTGATCCCGCCTCATCCCGGGATAACCGCTGCCGCCGGCATCCTCGGCGGGTCCATTGGCAAGCTCGTTCTCCTGGGCACCATCATTGCCCTACCAACGGCCCTGGCAGGATACCTGTGGGTGAAATGGATGGCGCCTCGCTCTGAAACCGGCGCCGCTGCGGCCGCGCACGAGACGCGCGAATTGCCCGGTGCATTCATTTCGTTTCTGCCTGTGGTCGTGCCCCTGGCGCTGATCAGCGCCAATTCTGCGACCAACTTATTGGGCACGGGTGCAAACGGCATCCTGGTCCGAGCGCTGAGGTTTATTGGCGATCCGGCGATTGCGTTGCTGCTGGGGGTCGTCTGCGCGTTTCCGCTGTTGCGCGGACGTGGATTCCGGCAGACGAACGAAATGCTTGCCGAAGCGGTGGAAAAGGCCGGGCCGATTCTCATCATCACAGCGGCTGGCGGCGCCTTCGGCGCAGTCATCAAAGCGACCGGATTTGGCGATCACGTTTCCGCGCTTTTAAACATATCCAGCCTGGGCCTTCTCGTGCCGTTTGCCCTGGCCGCCATGCTGAAGACGGCGCAGGGCTCGTCCACAGTCGCCGCTCTGACGACCGCTTCGATTGTCGCGCCGATGCTTCAGGGCCTGGGTCTGGATTCCGAATCCGGGCGCACGCTGGCGTTGCTGGCGACCGGCTCGGGTTCCATGATGATTTCGCACGCGAACGATTCCTATTTCTGGGTGATCAGCAGATTTTCGGAAATCTCTCCGCAGGCCACGCTTCGTGTTTACAGCACGGCGACGATCGTGGTTTCAACCTGCTCGTTTGCTTTGACCTGGGGGCTGTCGTTCTTTCTGCGCTAGTATGGATCCGAGAACCCTTGTGCGTGAAATGTTTGACGTCGGCGTGCGGGCTGTGCGAGCCGAGGCGCTCATTGGCGGAGTTGTGCGTTTGAAAGGCGACCGGCTTGATGTGGCAGGTGAAACCTACCGTTTGGATAAGCGCGGAAGAGTTTTCGTGATCGGGGCGGGAAAGGCGTCCGCGGCGATGGCCAAGGCCGTGGAATTGGCGCTGGGAGATCGAATTCATTCGGGGCTCATCATCACCAAATACGGACACGCGGCGCCGTGCAGCCGCATTCAGGTGGTGGAAGCGGGGCACCCGTATCCGGACCGGGCAGGGCTTGAAGCGACATCAAGAATTGCGGATCTATGCGCAAGCTGTCGAGAGGAGGACCTGGTGATCTGCCTTTTCTCGGGCGGCGGTTCCGCGCTGCTGGCGGATTGTCCCCCGGGAATGAACCTTGCCGAATACATTGAACTTTCGAAGGCGCTTGTAACTTCCGGGGCTTCAATCGCGGAAATCAATGCCGTGCGAAAACACCTGGGCTTTGTCAAAGGCGGCCAGCTCGCCAGGTGTGCATGGCCGGCAAGGATCGTCACGCTGGCTCTATCGGATGTGGTGGGCGACCGCCTCGACGTGATCGCATCCGGCCCGACATTTCCAGACCCCACGACGTACAAGGACGCTATCGGGGTCCTTCGCAAGCACAACATCCAAACTCCACCGTCCGCCATGGAATGGCTCGAGAAAGGCGCACATGGAGAGATCAAAGAAACACCGAAACCAGGGGATGCCTGCCTGAGCCGCTCAACAAACATCGTCATCGGCAGCAACCGAACGGCCCTTTCGGCTGCGCTGGATCATGCGCGGCGGAGCCGTGTGGACGGACGCATTGTGACCGACACAATCGAAGGCACGACGGCGGAGGCTGCGGATCACATTTCGCGCGAGCTGAAATTGGAGCGGGCACGTCGGGTTGATGGACCGGCTTACTGCCTTCTGTTCGGCGGCGAACCCGCCCTTAAGGTCCAGGGAGCCGGGCTGGGCGGCCGCAACCAGCACCTGGCCCTGGAAATCGCAAAACGGCTTGCGGGCAGCGATCATATAACCGTGCTCTGTGGCGGAACGGATGGAACGGATGGCCCCACGGATGCGGCCGGAGCCATCGTTGACAGCGGCACATGGGATTCGGCGCGCATGGCTGGCATGTCGCCGCAAGCTTTCCTGGACCGCTTTGACTCGTACCACTTTTTCCGCGCAACCGGCGGTCATGTGATGACAGGCCCCACGATGACCAATGTTATGGATGTTGTCATCGGCGTGGTGATGTAACCTTCGCCGGTTCGTTGAATGACACCGCCCGAGCAGCGGCGGGTTCTTGAGCAGAGTCTGGATCGCGCGGCAGATCTCAACGGATTGCGGGTTCTCCCATCCCGTTCCACCGCGAGTTATCGGGTTGCGTGCCGGGAGAATCGGCGCCATCAAGCTGGCGGGCCGTCAACGCCTCGGCATGGCCGTCTGCCATGACCATGTTGATGCGTCCACCATTGCGATCAGACGGCGTGGCCCGATGTGTATCTGAAAGATCGTTTCCACCCTCATAGTAGGCGTTACCCGGTCCCGGGGCGGGACTGCTCTTTCGGCTGCCTCTGGAGCCGAGCGCGGAGGAACCGAGGGGAGGGTCGATAACGTAAACTCCGGAGCCGCCGACGCCGTATGGATTGGATGTCGAGCCGGCGCGTGTCCCCTTTGTGTCGCCCAGGACCACTGTGTGGTCGGGTTTCAGGAGTGAAGTGTCCGCGGCGTGGAACGGCGGTATCCCGCCCGGTTGGCGGGTGTTGCCGAGGTACTGATAATTGAAGCCGTAGCCGCCGTAGTAAAGGGTGGAGTCCGGGGTCTCGAACCCTGCGGGCGCTGTATGGGCGAAAGGCTTGTTCATGCGATGCCGTTCATCTGGACCGAGGTTCGGGCTCAGATAGACATTGGGGTTCTGCATATATGGGAATACCAGATCCGCCCATCGAATGCGGGGCTGGCCCGCAACGGCGGGCAGAGAATGTCCCGGGAATCGGCTGTTGTGGTCATCCACATAGAATTTCATCCCCAGGCCGAGCTGTCGGAGGTTGCTGAGGCTCGAAACCGATCTGGCCTTTATCTTTGCGCGTGCCAGGGCTGGGAGGAGCATAGCTGCCAGGATGGCAATGATGGCGATGACAACAAGCAGTTCAATGAGAGTGAAACCCGCTCGCCTGCGATACATCAGGAAACCGTTCGTGTTTTGCAGTTGCATTGCCGCATTCTGCAAAATTCTGGCCGGCCCCGCTTCCGGTGGATTGCGAATTATTGTCGGCCGGTTGCGGTGCGGCTGGCGGGCTTTTGCGCGGCATTTGCTATCTTCTCGGGGAGTGAGTGGCGGATTGCCCGGACGGGCCGCATCAGGCCCAGGGGGTAAAGACCGGGGCAGCATCCGATCACTTCGCAGAAGGCATGGCTGAAGTGGCTCAGGCTGTTGTAGCCGACCTCTATTGCGGCCTCCGTGACGTTGTAGTTGCCGGACTTGAGCAGGTCGGCGGCTTTTTCCATTCGGATTTGCCGCAGATACTGGGGGATGGTCATGCCCGTCTCTCGTGAAAAAGTCCGGCTCAAATAATACGGGCTGCAACCGGCCATTCGCCCAAGTTCGTTGAGCGGGGGAGGGTCTGCCAGGCGACGAGCAAGGATCTCGATCACGCGAAGCACGCGCTTGCGAGAGGTTTCAATCGAGCGTGCATTGGGCAGTTCAATTCGCCCCGAATTGAAGAACAGATCCGCCGCAAGCTCCAGGGCTTTGGCCTGAAACCAGAGGGTGGCAGGATGCCCTGTGTGCGGACATCTCCGGAGTTCGGCGGCGGTCTTTCGCCATTTAGGGGACAGCGGCAGGGGTTGCGCGAAGCACACCGGTGCATGGGTGGCTCCCAGCGCAAAGCGAATGACCGGGTGGAGCGATGCTTCGCAGTGCGCAAGTTGCCGGCGCAGAAAGTCCGGCGAAAATTCGACAGTCAGGAACTGGTGCCGTTCTCCCGGCAGGCGTGAAGCCGACAGGCCGGGGAATTGCCCCTCTGTCCCGGCAGTGTAGAAACCAAGGCACATGGGTCCCAGCAGAGCGGACTGATCCCCATGAGACAGACGACCATGCCCGGAAAGGTTTAAACAAATCTCGACAGAACCCGGGTGAAAACTGCGGGACCAGTCACAAGGAACATCACAGGAGAAATCATGCCACTCGACACCCAGGCCGTGCTCGCAATACGAGCTGCAGAGGGATTGCCAGCCACCTCCCAGCGCCTCCCATACTTTGGCCTCTGCGAAGTCACATTGGGGTATGGCGGAGCAATAGCATTCCCGAGCAGCCAATTCGCGCAAACAAGGTTCTGGAGAATTAAGTCTCCTCATTCAATGCATAATAAATAATGATTTCTGCGGCCGCCAGATCAAAACTCGCCTCGGCGAGTGATGAATGGGTCGCTCCGGAACGTTCCTTGCCTGGATATCGGGACTAAAGTGCCGGGTAGTCTGTGTAGCCTTCGGGGCCCGAGGCGTAGAATGTCGAAGGATCCGGCTGATTGAGCGGCGCACCTTGCCGGAAACGTTCCGGCAGATCGGGGTTGGCGATAAACAAAACCCCGAACCCGACAGCATCCGCTTCGCCGGCTTCGATGAGGCGCGTGGCCGTTTCGAAAGCGAGACCCTGATTCGCCACGAAGGGTCCGCCAAACGCGGCTTTGAGCCGGGGCCCGATTCGTCCCGGTTCGAGAGATTCCCGCGCGAAGATGAATGCAATCTTTCGTTTGCCCAGCTCGCGGGCGACATAGGTGAAGGTCTTGAGGGGATCCGAGTCCCCCATGTCATGAGAGTCGCCTCGTGGGGCCAGGTGCATGCCGACCCTTTCGCTGCCCCATACCGAAATGACAGCGTCCGCCACCTCCAGCATCAGCCGGGCGCGGTTTTCGATCGGGCCGCCGTATTCATCAGTGCGGTGGTTTGTCTTATCCTGGAGAAACTGGTCGAGGAGATAACCGTTGGCGCCGTGTATTTCCACGCCGTCGAAGCCGGCCCTAAGGGCGTTTTCAGCGCCCTTCCGGTAAGCTTCGATGATCCCGGGGATTTCGTCGATTCGAAGCGCGCGTGGTGTGACAAAAGGCCTGATCGGCCGAACGAGACTCACATGACCGGCTGCGGGAATCGGGCTTGGGGCCACAGGCAGTTCGCCGTCGAGGAATATCGGATCTGAAATTCGCCCCACGTGCCAGAGTTGGAGCAGAATGCGGCCACCGGCCTGGTGGACGGCGGCGGTGACCTGTTTCCATCCCTCGACTTGCTTGTCCGACCAGATGCCAGGCGTGTTGGCATAGCCAACGCCCATCGGGCAGACAGATGTGGCCTCTGAGAGAATGAGGCCAGCAGTCGCCCGCTGCCGGTAATACTCCGCCATGAGCGTGTTGGGCACGCGGCTTTCGCCCGCCCGGGCTCTCGTGAGCGGCGCCATCAGGATGCGGTTTGGGAGAGTCCATGCGCCGATTTTGATAGGATCAAATAATTTGCTCATCATCTTGAAGCTATGAGAATCGCTTCAACTCCGAAAATTTCAAGTGTCGCAGGTGTCGGCTGATGCTTGAATGGCCCAAATCAAGAGCGGGCGGGGGCATAGCCGGTGCGAGGACCGAATGCCGCGGCGCGGCGGCGAGGCGCCTGGACCATCTTGTGCCGCGCATGCGCTGCGAAAAAAGATGTCAGGTCATTCAAAGAATGGGTGGGAATGGGAGTTTGGAGGGAGAATCGCCCTTTTCTCGACCCCGGAGCCCGCGCCCCTGAACTTCAGCAGCTCGTCTGCATTTGTGGCAAAGGTCCCGGGCATGGCGGGAATTCTCGGGTGCGGGGTTTTCTACGGGACTCCATCGAGAGAGAAACTTGAAAAAAGTCTGAAAACTGCCGAAAATTTCTGTTGACAACTCTGTCTTTTTGTGATTGAAGTAAACTCATCACTGGTTTCGTGAGAGCCCGTGGGTATTTCATTTACGACGTAATGAATCGGTTGACCAATGTGGTGCAACTGACCAACGGCGTGACGACCGCAAACGCCTGGTATCAGTATGACGGGGCCGGGAGGCTTTGGAAGAAGGGCTACGGCAATGGAGACGTGGTGACCCACAATTACGATTCGGAATCGCGTCTGTTGAGCATGGGCATCACTAATGGAGCCTCCCTGGTGGCCTGTTACACTTACGGTTGGGACGCCGGCGGAAATATCCTGGCCATTACCAACAACAGCACCAACATCGTCCTTTACGGTTACGACCGAGCCGGTCAGTTGACCAATGAAATCTCTTTCACAAACGGCCTTGCGGGCTTCACCACGAACTCATGGGCTTACGACGAAGCAGGCAACTGGCGGAACTCTTCCGCTTCCACTAAGTGGCTTTACAATGCGGATAATGAGTTGGTAGCCCGCGCGCCGTCTGGAACGTCGGATGTTCCTTCCGGAACTACGACTACAATCACGGGCGAAGTCGAGCCCGGCCCGGCCAGCAACAAGTGGTACAACACCTGGGCGGAGTGCAAAGGCATCCAGGCGCAGGTCAGCGCCACCGACGGGACGTTTTCACTGCCCAATGTTCCGATCGATAG
>CAYNZC010000149.1:0-8967 GCA_964401575.1 uncultured Verrucomicrobiota bacterium | reverse complement strand
AGACAGGCGCTCTGCACACATTGCATTGATTTTCCCCCAGTGTGGCTCATGCTTTAAGCATGTCGGATCAAAGTACGGTCAGAATCGCCATCATCGGTTGCGGGGGAATCACCCTGCAAAATCACTTGCCCGGCATTGCGTTGTGCCCTTTTGCGCGGTTGCAGGCGTTGTGTGATGTGGATTCGGCCGTGCTTGAGAAGGCCCGGCAACAGGCGCAAGCGGCGGTGATTTCGACCAGTTACGAAGACATCGTGCAGCGGGACGATGTGGATGCGGTGATTATTGCCACACCCAACGTGACTCATCCTGAAATTGCGCTGGCCGCAATCGCTAATGGGAAGCATGTGCTTTGCGAGAAGCCGCTTGCTCTGAATGCCGCCGATGCAAAGGGAATGGCCGATGCCGCGACGCAAGCGGGCGTACGCCACATGACCGCGTTTACCTACCGGTTTGTGCCTGCGATGCGGTACCTTGCGCATCTGGTGGCACGCGGGGACCTGGGCCAGCCATACCATTTCAGGTCGTGCCGTCTCCAGGATTGGGGCACGCGCGGTCTCGGCTGGCGGCAGGTGCGCGCCATGGCGGGCAGCGGTGAACTGGGCGACATGTTGAGCCACAGGATTGATTTTGCCCACATGCTCGTCGGGCCGATGAGCAGGCTTGTGGCAAACACCGCGCAGTGGCATCCGGTGCGCGGGGGCAAGCCCAATGATCTCGATGATTGGGTTGCGGTTCTCTCATCTTTTCGATCGGGCGCGACCGGCGTTTTGGAAAGCAGCAAGCTGGCCAGCGGACGGAACGAAAGCTGGCGCAGTCTGGACTCTGTCGAAATCAACGGCAGCGAACGTTCGTTTTTCTTCCGAACAGGGCTTTGGGACCGGCTTGAAACCGGCAAAGTCGGAGGTTCGGGCATGGAAACCATTATGGTTCCAGAGGAATTCTGGAAGCTGCCGGGTTCGCCGCGTGATTCTCGCCAGGGCGATCCGCTTGTCACATTCCGCTACGATCAGATTTGGGAATTTGTCAGCGCTATCATCGAGGAGCGGTCGTGCAAGCCTGATCTTTTTGACGGTTGGAAAGCACAGGTGGTCATGGATGCCGCGCTTGAATCGGCCCGGCGGAAGCTTTGGGTGGATTTGTCGGAATATTGATTTATGGAAAAGACATCTGTTGTCACAGGCGCGGCCAGCGGCGTTGGACAGGCGGTCTCGCTGAAGCTGGTTCAAAACGGTTGGAGGGTGGCCATCGTCGGGCGCAGCGCGGCGAAACTGGAGCAAACGCTTCGCATGGCGGGCACGCAGGCCGCTGCAATGGTGCCTGTCGAGTGTGATGTGTCCGATTCGGACGCCGTCTCGCGGGCGGGCAGCCGGGTGATGGAGCACTTCGGGCGGATAGACCTGCTGGTCAACAGCGCGGGTACAAACGTGCCGAAGCGTTCTCTGGCGGAGTTGTCGTTGCAAGACTATCGCAAAATGATGACTTCGAATCTGGATGGCGCCTACTACTGGACACAGGCAGTGCTGCCGGCCATGCGGGCGCAGGGCTGCGGGACGATTGTGAATATCGTTTCGGATGCAGGAAAACTCGCCTCCCCAAAGGCCGGACCGGCTTACGTGATGAGCAAGTTCGGGCTTGCGGGCCTGACACAGAGCACCAACGCCGAGGAGCGCGCCCGGGGCATCCGCGCCTGCGCCATCTTTCCCGGGGATATCAACACACCCATTCTGGACAAGCGCCCAACGGCCCCGGACGCGGTGGCGCGGGAGAAAATGCTTCAACCCGACGACGTGGCCGAGTGCGTCATGCTGTGCGTTAACCTGCCTCTGCGCGCCATCGTTGAGGAGTTAATGATACGTCCGCGGTAGTCACCGATTCTCGTTTCGCTGGCCACCGACGATAAAACCTGTGGGATGATGGTGGTTTTTGTCCTGATTGTGCTAAGCGGGCAGCGCGTTGTGCACTTTAATCACAACTTTGAGGTTCAGTCCGGTCGAATTTCCTGCCTGGAGGGTTGGGGCGTGGGCATCCTCCGGAAAGAGCACGGCCAGGACCCCCGGCCGGATTGTGAAACGTGATCCCGGCTCGGGCGCGAGGGGAAAAAAGACGTTGTTGTTCTCGTCGTATGCCGGCGACTTGTTCAACTCATGCAGCGGACAGACCTCGATGTATTCCTCGCCCTGGAGGAGGAACTGCACGTCCGTGTGTTCCTTGTGCGCTTCGAAAAAACCATCTTTCCGCTGGCGGGGTTGATACGCCTGAAAAATAGCGAAGACCTCCCGTTGCTGCAGTTCGACCTCGAAACTCTCGCCGGCTTTCAGTTGAGCTGCGCGGTGTCGCAGATCGGTCCTGCCGCCATTTGCCACCTCGGCGGCGAACTCGAGTGCCTTGCGCAGCCGGTTTGTGCCCGCTGCCTGCTTAAGAGCTGTTCCGATGTCTCCGTAAATTGCCATGCCGCGATTGTAGGAAAATGGCTGCCGGAGGAAAGAGCGATTCTCGGCCTAATTTTTCATCTCTCCGGCTGCTTTAATGTTCCGACCTGGCGCACGGGGTTGTGGAACGTTGGCTCTGGCCGGGATGGAGCCGGGGCCGGTGACCTCGATGCTGTTTCTGTGTGCTGGAAGCCTTCGGGCGCCGGCGGGTGGCAGTCGGAGCGTGTTGGCTAAAGGGCGCTTCTTGCGGACTGGACAGTGGCGAGGCTGCGAATCGTTTGTCTTCCGTGAACCGGTAGGGCGAAGGGAGCAAACTCGGGCGCGATTTCAGTTCCCTGTTCGACGACGCTCACGATGCGGTTGATCGGGACCGGGCCGTAGGTTCGACTGTCGGCGCTGTAAAGCCGGTTGTCGCCCATAACAAAGTAGCAACCGTGTCCGAGTGCAAACGCGTACTTTTGGTTTAATTGGTCAGGATGCGTGAACGTGTATTTGGGGAGGTACGGTTCGATCAGCATTTGGCCATTAATGAACACATAGCCTCTCCACAGGTGAATCTTCTCGCGAGGCAGACCAATGATGCGTTTGAGCGCGTAGCCGCCGGCGCCGTCTTCGACCAGGACGACCTCGCCGCGCCGGAGCGGGCGCTCGAAAGATTTCACACAAACCCGGGTGCCTGGTTCAAAATTGGGCGCCATGCTTGTTCCCTGGACAATGGCAACGGAGCCCGCGAAAGCCTCGATTACGAAGCGTCCACCGGCGATGCCAGCGGCCGCGCCAACGCAAACCGCTAGAATGCAGTAGGTTGTGCGCCGCTTAACCATGGCACACAAATGCTGAACAACACACATTCGAGACTGAGACGGCATTTTTCCTGCCAAATCGGGCGTGAAACGAGGAAAACCGAGGCAGTTGCCGCAATCGGGCGTGTTTTTGGAGGTTTTGAGAGGGCAGGGCGGGGCTAGCCGCCGAGGAGTGCGTATGGCCTCAGGGTGTCTTTGCCAATGTTGTACCGGGGCGCGGCTTTGAGCGAGAAGGTGAACGCCACGGTGAAATCATCCTCCCCGTCGCTGTTCTCACGCACACGGAAAACAAGGGCGGCGGTCCAGCTTCGCAAGTCGCGGTAAAGGGTGTAGTACTGCTCCTGGAGGCGCCCCTCGTCCGCCTCGAAGTGGTGGGACGTTCGCACAGCCCAGTTTTCGTTCATTTTGAACATGAAAGTGCCGCTGATGATATTATTGCCCTCGCCGAGTCCCAGTGGGCTGGGCCGCTCATCGTCCCGCAAGTAGTAATGAGCGACACCGAAGTTCCAGTGCTCGCTTGGTTGCACGGTTGCGGTGTGCAGCGCGAGCCTGTAGAAGCCGCGGTCCACGTCGTAACGCGTGATGGACTCTAAAGTGAGCCATGATTTCGGGCTGACACTGAGGTCGGAAAAAAGGTCCGAGAAAGAGGATTTATCGCGGCGCGGGTGGATTCGTGTGTCCCCATAGATATCCCAGTCGAGTATGGTTGCGAGCTGGCCATTGCGCTTTGTCTGGAGCCGGTTTCGGAGGCCGAGGCGGACGGCATGCTGAGTGTCAATGGCGTCGATGGCGTTGTATTCGGTGAAATCCATCGGCAGCAACCTGAGGCTGGCGAATTCGTAATCAAATTGGGGCAGGTGCTTCGGCGCGGTGGATGGCTCAGGGATGTACACATAATTGGCCGAAGGCTCGATAATGTGCCGCAGACCGTCCACTTCGAACGCGGAGCTCTGGATTTCGGGCCAGAGTCTCGATGCTTTCAGGGTGGCCTCCAGACCCGTGTTAAAAACGCCGCGCACCTCCTCCTCGGTTGTCGCGCCCGGGTCATGGGCTTCCGAATAATAAGTGAGTCTGCCGCCGACCCGTGGAGCCACCGTGAGCCATCCGAAAAACGTTTGTGGCAGCGTGAGTTGGTGATATGTGTCGGCGCGCGCGGCGGAATAGTCCAGACCGGCTGGAGGGCCATTGGTTCCGGCGTCATCCGCGAACAGCCGGCGGTACCACCCGGCGGAGCTTTGGCTGTCGTAATAAACGGGCGTGTCGCCGACCTGCTGGCGGAAACCAGTGAGCCGTATTTCCGGCAGCCGCTCGACGGTTTCGAGGAACTCGTTGACACGCGGTTGCGCGTAGAGGTCCACACTGAAGTTGTCCCAGGCTTTATTCACCTCCAGAAAAGAGTTCGGCTGCGGATTCTCGCGATATTCGCCCTCGAAAAAGTCGCGCACGACGCCCATGTCGGTCTGATAGCGCAGCATGGTTTTGACGTTCAGGTTGGTGGTCGGGTGCGCGTCGTAGGAGAGCCATACCCTGTGCCGATCCGATGGGATCTCCGGGTCGTCAATGCTGTGGTTGGGATCATCATCGTTCAGGTAGTAGTAGCGGAAATCCCCGGTTCCCCAGCGGCCGAAGTCGTAGTTGACATCCGGTCCGGCGGCGATGCCGCGCTTCTGCCGATAATCCAGGTGGATCTGCCCATCGAGTTGGTCATTGAGGAACCAGCGGTAGCTGCCGAGCAGGAAGGGGCCGTAAGCGCTGCGATAGCCGGGTGTGAGACTTAAATGATTTGGCGTGCCTGTGAGCCTTTTTGAGAAAACAGGAAACCAGAACACCGGCACTTTTCCCACGTAGAGCATGGCATCCCGTGCGACGATGCGTTCGCCGGGGACGATCCGGATATAGCGCGCGCGGACTTTGACCACGGGGTTGGACGTATCTTCGGTGGTGATGAATGCGTTCGTGGCGGTATAGATGTTGTTGGTCGTGTCGGCGTCCAGGCCATAGCCGCCGGCAAAGACCGGAGACCTGCCGGTTCGGAATTGCTGTGCCTCGATGCGCCGGCTGAAGAAGTTGTAGGTGATATGCTCGCTGGCCCAAATCTGCTCGCCCTGCTGGATGCGGACCCGGCCGTCAGCGGTGATCTGGCCGTTTGTGTGCTGCAGCGTCATGCGTTCGGCTGTCAGCACGGCGGCGCCATATTTCACAAGCACTCCGTTCGTGGCGCTGGCCATTTGTGTGTTTTGATCAAACTCCACCCACCCCTGTTCATCCAGCGCTTCGATCTCCCAATCCGTCCGCGCCTGCGCAAAGGCCGTCAGACCCGGCCCAAGCATGGTCAGGGCAATCAGCAGGCACACAAGGCGGAATCGCATCATCAGCGGGTTGAGCTAAACAAATCGCGCGCTTTGTGCCAAGCGTGAAACGCATGAAACGCGGGACCTGCGGGCGGCACTTGCGCTCACGCCAATCCGTGCAACATCGCTTCCGAGCCGGGAGGCAAAGCCAGAAGGGTGACCTCCGGATGGCGGCCAGTGTAGAAATCACAACTCCATTGATCGGCGAAGAAGAGGACCGGGTGTCCCGCGGAATCCGTGCCGGACTTTGCCCCTGTGGGCAACTGTGTCTCATCCACCGTGATGCCGTTGGCCACCCACCGGACGACCTTCCATTGGGCGGGTTCGAGGCGCGACTCGGCGCCGTACTCGGTGGACATCCGGTATTGCACGACCTCGAATTGGAGCGGGCCGACCGCCCCAAGGAGCGGCACTCGCTGGAAGGAATCGCCGATCAGGAACGATTGCACCACACCTTCCTGCAGCAACTGGTCGAGCCCCTCGCGAAACCGCTTGAACTGTGCCGTGCTCGGGCTCTTCAACCATGCGAAGCATTCCGGCGTGAATCTGGGAATCTCCTGGTAAAAAAGGCTATTGTCCTCCGCGAGGGTGTCGCCGATCCTGAAATCCGAGTGGCCCACCAGGCCCACCACATCTCCGGGCCATGCCTGGTCCACGGTCTCGCGGTCCCGGCCAAAGAGTTTGTGCGAGCTTGAGAGCCGGAGTTTGCGGCCCGTTCGGGTGTGGATCACGTTCATGTCGCGATCGAAGCGCCCCGAGCAAACGCGAACAAAAGCCAGCCTGTCCCGGTGTTTCGGATCCATGTTGGCCTGGATTTTGAAAATGAAACCCGAGAATTCCGGATCCTGCGGGTGGATGATTCTTTCCCGGACCGCGCGCGGGCGTGGTTCAGGCGCCAGTTCCAGGAAGGCATCCAGCAGGAGCTGAACGCCGAAGTTGTTCACGGCGCTGCCGAAGAAAACGGGTGTGAGCTTTCCTGCCAGGACGGCGGCATGGTCGAAATCGGCTCCTGCGCCCTCGAGCATGGAGAGTTCCTCCACCGTCTTATCGTAACGATCCGGGGCCATTTGTTCGCGCACCGCGGGGTCCGACAAGCCGTGAACGGACACGGGCGCGCGAAACTGTCCGCCGGGAGTGCGCTCGAAGAAATGGACCTGGCTTTGCCTGCGATCAAACACGCCCCGGAACTCCGGCCCGTCGCCCAGGGGCCAGTTCATCGGGTAAGCTGCGATTCCCAGCACGCTCTCCAGCTCGTCAAGCAGGGAGAGCGGGTCGCGCGCGGGCCGGTCCATCTTGTTCATGAAGGTGAAGATGGGCACCCCGCGCTGTCTGCAAACCTCGAAAAGCTTGCGCGTTTGGGATTCGATACCTTTGCCGGCGTCAATGACCATCACCGCGGAATCCACGGCAGTCAGCACACGATACGTGTCCTCCGAGAAGTCTTTGTGTCCCGGGGTGTCCAGCAGGTTCACGCAATACCCGCGATATTCGAACTGAAGCACGGTGGAGCTGACCGAGATGCCGCGCTGTTTTTCGAGCTCCATCCAATCGGAGGTCGTGGCGCGCTGATTCTTGCGTGCGGTCACCGAGCCGGCGAGCTGGACGGCGCCGCCATAGAGCAGGAGCTTCTCCGTCAATGTGGTCTTGCCGGCATCCGGGTGCGAAATGATCGCAAAGGTGCGTCTTCTGGCTATTTCTTGTCTGTTATCGGACATTTCGGGGTAAAGGACTATGGGGCTGTTCGACCATAGGCCATTAAGAACATCCGGCAATCATACTATTCTGACGGGGACCTGCAAGTTGTGCGTTTGCCGGGCGTGTGCGTTACCGAGCGCATCATACAAGCCGAAAGGCAGTTAAAAAGTGCGACCGGGGATCCTTTTTCGTGCGTCGTCGCACGCAAGCGCAAGAGCGGATGTGGCGGAGAGGAGCCTCCTTTATGTGAGGGTTTGTTATCCTTGCTTACCCTCTATGACGCAGAGCAGCACTGCTGCCGAGGCTGCGAGACGACGGTCGAGGTAGCCTTGCGTGTCCTGGCTGAAATCGGCCGTCATCTTCATGATGAAGGGATTAAAGGTCTGTTTCATAAACCCCACGGAATGATTTCCTATGGTGAAGTCGTACTGCTGAGGGAGGAACAGGGCGGTGAACGCGATCAAGCGGCGAAGGAGGGCGAGGGCCGTGCTCTCTTCCTTGATCAGGCCGATTTGCTGGTCCCGGGTGTTGTAGATCAGCCATTCGTCCTGGATGAGAGACTTGACGCCTTTGCGGCGCAGGGCGCCGATTTGGTATTCCTGTCCTGTCGAGACGTCGAACACGTCATAGGTGGCGGCAAAGTCGATGATGCGACGGGCTCGAATGCGGACGAGGGGCTCACGCATTGACTCATCCGTGAAGATGGTGATGTCCTCCTTCAACTTAAAAGCCTTCATCCTGGAATAGAGGATGATGGCGCCGGCTTCATTAAAGACGTGGAACTTCGCCCCGGCCAGAGTCAGGAATTTGCGGCGGATCAGGAACCGTTGTTGCTGGAACGAGGGATGGAGCTGGGCGAAATGGGGTTGGAGGGCGTTTGCGCCGCTGTAGCTGGCCTGAGGCGCGTGCGCGGTCGGACGCAAATGCGGGGGTGGTGGTGGCGATGGGTGGCGAACAGGGATGCTCAAGCCGGCCAATTGGGAAACGGGGACCCAGTCGGGAGCGCCGTCGTGCCAGGCGAGATCTGTCTCGACGATATTGCCGGCATCAAGGCCTGCCTGGACCTCGGGTAGTGAGTATGGGCCGAAGCGCTGGCCGTTTCTGCTTATATGAATTTCCATAGAATAGAAATCAGGCGATGGGAGACCGTGCGTTGTCCACAGTGCGAGGATTATTGCATTCGGCCCTGAGCATGTGCACGGGTATAGCAGGCTGCCCGGCGGCGTCAAGGCAGATGCCGTCGGCCTCGGCGTGGTGAGAATGGGACGCCTTTGCAGGACTTGGGAGAATAATGGTGGGCATGGGTACCCGGGCCTTCAAGCCCGGGCTGTCACATTGCGGACCATCGGCGCTTGGGATTGAGCCCTGCGGAATAGATCAGCAGGACGCTTTCGTTCCATGCCGGTTCGCTGGATCTTCGTGGTTTAGGGAGAGACCTCTCCATGGCGGCGCCCCTGCCGGTGGGAGACAGGGGCGCCGCTCGTGGGGAACCGGGCGTCAGGTGTCTATTAAAATGTCAAAGAACGGTGAAAGCTCCGGGGGGGCGTTTCAAAATAACTGCAATTAAGTGCAACTCGGAGGGGGGGCTGTTCACAGAATACCGTAACTTGGCGTAATTTGGCGTAATTTGGCGTAATGCCGGGCGAGCATCGGCCCTGGTCGAGGGGTGCTGTCCCCCTGGACCTGATC
>CAYNZC010000148.1:7595-9155 GCA_964401575.1 uncultured Verrucomicrobiota bacterium | reverse complement strand
GGCAGGATGCGGTTCCAGTTGAGTTCGACTGCAGGCACGTCCTGGCGCGTCGAAGGCTCGCCCGACCTGATTCACTGGGGCAACTACGGCGTGGTGACCAATCCGAGCGGTACGATGGTGATCACGAACACTCCGTTCATGAAACCTGAAGTCTATTTCTACCGCATGGCGCAGCCTTGAAATAAAGTCGCGCAACTCGTTCATGCGATCAGAAGCCGAAACCTCTACAACCTCGACCCGAAGCTCGGACCGCTGGCCGACCTGGGCGGGGCCGACGCCCACGCACGCCTTGCGCTTCGACAGCCCGGCCCTGGATGCCGGCCACTGCGGCGGTCTCACCACCGACCAGCGCGGTCTGCCACGGCCCATTGATGATCCCAGCACCCTGAACGCGGAGGGCGGCGACGGCAGCGACATCGGCGCCTACGAAGCCGATCCCAACCTGCGCATCACCGGGATTGGAAAGACCGAGGCGGATATTTGGATTAACTTCAACAGCATTTGGGGCAGGAGCTACGCTGTTGAGGCCACCGACGAGCTGCCGACTGTAACGTGGAATGTGCTAACCAATAACGTGGCCGGCACTGGCGGTCGTTTTCAGGCCGTTGACGTTGGCGGAGCTTCCGTGCCGAAGCGGTTCTACCGCGCCGTATTGCTGCCGTAGCGCTGAAGGCATTGACCTCGGATTACGCGGGTTCCACGGATTGGGAGAAGGAAGAAGGCGTTTTAACCACGGATTACACGGATTGCACGGATGGGGAAAGGGAAGAAGGGAGTTTCTTTATCCGTGTTCTCCGTGGAATCTCTGCTTGACCTCCTCCGCTGAGACCGGGATGGGAAGTAGGCGTTTTAACCACGGATTACGCGGATTTCACGGATGAGGGAAGGGAAGGGGGGGGGGTCTTTATCCGTGTTATCTGTGAAATCCGTGGTTAATCTCCTGCGATGAAACACGAGGCACTGACCCGTGACATCATCGGTGCGGCGATGGCTGTGCTCAACGAGTTGAAGCCGGGCCTGGACGAGAAGCTGTACGAGAACGCGCTGGTAATCGAGCTGGCGGCGCGCGGCCACGCGGTCGAGCAACAGCGGGATTATCCAGTCCATTATCGCGGCCACTTTATTGGGAAGCTGGTTCCCGACCTGATCGTGGACGGCAAGGTTATCGCGGACCCGAAGGTGGTGACGGCGTTCAACGACACGCACATTGCCCAGATGCTCGGCTACCTGAACATTACCGGGCTGGAAGTGGCGCTGCTGCTCAACTTCAAGGAAGCGAAACTGAACTGGAAACGTGTGGTGCGAGAGGGCGGAGGAGGGGATTGACCACGGATTACGCGGATTTCGCGGATGGGAAAAGGGCGAGATGCATTTATCCATGTTCTCCGTGGGATCTGTGGTTAAGCTCCTTCGCTGAGACAGGGACGAAGACAAAGAAGTTGGACCACGGATGACGCGGATTTGGCGGATGGGGAAGGGCGAGATGCATTTATCCATGCTCTCCCTGGAATCTGTGGTTAAGCTCCTTCGCTGAGACAGGGACGCAAACAAAGAAGTTGG
>CAYNZC010000148.1:0-7495 GCA_964401575.1 uncultured Verrucomicrobiota bacterium | reverse complement strand
GAAGACTTTGCTTGTTTCATAGGCTCTTGCTGCTCGTCGATGGCGCGCATTACTGAGCCCACCCATTGCGAGGGTGCTGATAAGTGTCCCGCAAAGCGAAGTGCAGGACAGCAAAGAATCTTTATGAGCCGTCCTGGAGGCGTGCGCGGCTGGCCTGTGTCCCGGGGAGCGGTTGGGGGGCTCGCAACTTTTTATAGATCCATGCCTCGATCGGGCGCAGCGGGCGAAGCCATTTATAGAAGGGGGAGTAGATGAGGCGGATTCGCACGACCGAAAGGAACATCGTCAGGGAAGATCGCAGCAGCGAGGCCGTGACTTTGGAACCCACCTTATCCGTCCACTCGGTGGGCACCTCGAGGATTTTGAACCCTGCGTGTTTGAGCGAGTAGAGCAGGTTGACATCAAAAGCGAGGTCCGCAATTCGCAGGGAGGAATGAATTCTCTCGACGGCGGCCCTGCGGATGACCTTGCAGGGGCACTGAGTATCCTTGATGTGCAGCCAGAGGAAGAGTTCGACGATCACATGGAAACAACGGCTTGTGAACTGGCGAACGCGTGTCTGGGCCTGGTGCAGCACGGCCCCCGGCAGCCAGCGCGAGCCAATGACGCAGTCCGCGCGGTCTATCAACCGCACCAGATCGTGCAAGGCTCGTGGAGGCGATGCGCCGTCGGCATCCACGTAACCGACGACGTCGGCGGTGGGGGCGAGTTTCAGTCCCTCGATGAGCGCTCCTCCTTTGCCGATAGGGGCCGGGAAGTCGAGGCACTGGATGAAGTTGTAATCTGCGGCCACACGCGTGACGACTTCGAGGGTGTTGTCCCTGCAGCCGTTGAGGACCACGACGAGATTGAAACGGCCTTTGTAGCGGGAGGAGAAGTAATCCGCGTATTCGCGCAGGACAGGCTCGATGCGCTCCGCTTCGTTGTACGCCGGGATCAGCAACAGAAGGCTGGGCTCCGGACGTTGCTGTGCCTGTGCAGTCACTGTATCTTCAACTCCTTCAAAATGCCGAACTTTTCAACTCGTTTTCGGAGCGTGGCGCGGGTCATGCCCAGCAGGCGGGCAGCCTGTGCCTGGTTCCCGTGAGTTTCGGCCAGTGCCTGGATCAAGAGTTCGCGTTCAACTGTTGGGACGATTTTGTTTTTGGGATTGCGGCGGGCCCATTGGAATAGCGTTTTGGCGAGGTCCGCCACCTCGGCGTCTGCGGGTGCGGCAACGATCTGCGCGCTGGCGGGGTCGCCCGGCGCCGCGGTGGCGCCGGCAATTTCCGGCGGAAGATCCGATGGGACCACCACGGGACCTTTGGCAACCACGAAAGCGCGGCGGATGACGTTCTCGAGTTCGCGCACGTTGCCGGGCCAATGGTATTTCTCGAGCAGGCGCAGGGCGGTGGTGGATATGGACCTGGGAGCCAGGTTTTGCTCGCGGGCGACGCGCTTGAGCATGTGCTCGATGATGAGAGGGATATCGTCGCGGCGTTCGCGCAGGGCTGGCATGCGGATGCGCACGACATTCAGCCGGTAGAACAAATCCTCACGGAACTGGCCGGAGGCCACCGCGTGCTCGATGGGCTTATTAGTGGCGGCGATGATCCGCACATCGGTCTTGATCTGCTGCCCGCCGCCGACGCGCTCGAAAGTTCCCGACTGAAGGACCCGGAGGATTTTGGTTTGCGTGGCGGGGGTCATGTCGCCGATTTCATCCAGGAAAAGCGTGCCTTTGTGACATTGCTCGAACTTGCCGATGCGCTGAAGCGCAGCCCCTGTGAAAGCGCCGCGTTCGTGGCCGAATAGTTCGCTTTCCAGGAGTTGTTCAGGAATAGCGGCGCAATTAACGGCGAGAAAAAGGTGGCCGCTGCGGCGGCTGTGCTGGTAAATGGCGCGCGCCACCAACTCCTTGCCTGTGCCACTTTCGCCGGTGATGAGCACCGTGGCGTCCGAAGCGGCGAGTTGCCCCACGAGCTTGAACACCTGGACCATGGAGTCGTGCGCGCCGATGATTTCCTCGCTGGTGGAGCCTTCAGAATCCGGGTCGAACGAGACGACTTGTTTCATGTCCCGGGCGGCTTTTAAGGCGCGCGCCACGAGATCCTTCATGCGCGGGACATCGAAAGGCTTCAGGACGTAATCGTAGGCGCCCGCTTTCATGGCCTCGATGGCGGTTTGGGTGGAACCGTACGCCGTGAGCATGATGATCAGGAGCCTGGGATGCTCCTTTCTGAGCTGCTGAAGCGTTTCGAGGCCGGTCATTCCGGAGCCCATGCGGTTGTCCACAATCACAAGGTCCGGTTGGAACTCGCGCACGAGCCGGAGGCCCTCCTCGCCGCTGGCCGCCGTGCGAAGATCAACCTCCGCAGGCGAGAAAATACGCCCGAAGGAGTATCTTACATCCTCTTCGTCATCTATGA
The DNA here is from genome assembly GCA_964401575.1 of uncultured Verrucomicrobiota bacterium. Classification (GTDB taxonomy): domain Bacteria; phylum Verrucomicrobiota; class Verrucomicrobiia; order Limisphaerales; family UBA8199; genus CAYNZC01. Next base: position 5,087 of record CAYNZC010000148.1, on the reverse strand, counting down.
GCAGCAGCCTGGCCATGCGGACTCAGCTTAACCAAAAGACCGGTGCAGGCAATAGCGGGGCAATTTCGAATCGGACGGGGGAGGAACCTTGTTCACGGTTTGACCGGGACTTTTTGAATTACCTTCATCACCGCGCGGGCCATGGCGCTCGCGCTGAACTGCTCGAAGGCCGCCTTCCGCGCGCTTGTTCCCAGCCTCCGCCGCTCGGGTGAGTCCAGGGCCAATCGCTCGATCGCGTCTGCCAGGCTTTCCGGATTCGGACGGCAGAGCAACCCGCCTCCGGTGGCCTCGATCAACTCGGGGAAGGAAGCGGTATCCGGTTGGACGACGGGAACGCCGGCCGCCATCGCCTCGACGACATAAAGACCGAATGCCTCGCCGTAAACGGCTGGCGCTGAAAAAATGGACAGGGACTTGAGGAAACTGATCTTGGCATCGCGGGGCAGGTTGGGATGCCATGAGACGTCGCGGCTGAGGTTGGCGGAGGCCAGGATGGCTTTGAGATCGCTCACGAGAGGTTCATCGGATGGCCCGGATGATCCGCCCACTTTCAACGTGAGCGTGGCTGCCTTGCCGCGTTGTCGAACTCGAATGAAGGCCTTTACCAGCAGGCCGAGCCCCTTCTCGCGGCTCATCCGGGTAAAAAACCCCAGGACGGGCGGATCGGCCAAAGTGGCGGGCTCTTCGTAGCCATCCAGGTTGATGCCATTTGGCACGATATCAATCTGGTGGGGCGGGATGCCGAGCCTGCCGCCCATGAGGTTGGCGAAATAGCGAGTGGGGGCCAGGAGCAGGTCCAGTTCGCGCGCGCGCTCGGCAAGCGTCTGCCAGCAGGCATGCCGATAGGACTCGGGCAGGGCATCCAGAAACGAGTCCTCGCCGCCGAGATGGCAAATGATCCTTGCGCCGAGGCGCCGCTTGAGCTGCCGCGCCATGCCAACCAGCAGCGCGTTTGACAGAATAATGACGTCGGTGCGCGGCTGAGATTGGAGCCAGGCCGTGAGTTCATCGAGGTCGCGTGTTTGGCGGCCAAGTTCGCCGCGAAGCATGGACAGCGTCAGATCGCCCACCTGTTCGGGCTGCGTTTTTGCGGCGCGCCCGGCGGCGAGCCGGAGCAGCGGACGGCTTGCGAGCCATCGCCGGATGAATCGCGGTGTTTTGGAAAAAGCCGGCCAGTGATGATCGAGGTAAACATTGATCCCGCCGAAGAACACCGGGTGGGCGGCGCTTTGGTCGGATTCGTCCAGCGTGAGCGGCAGGTAGAGAGGCAGCATGAGCACGTCGTGGCCCATCCTGCGCAAGGCCATCACCAGCGCATTATCGCGAAGGCAATTTCCGCAATACATCGCTCCGGCTCCCGGCGTGATCTGAACAATTCTCAACGCAGGGAGATTACCCAAACATGGGGGCAAAAACAAAAGACTTCACAAAACAAAAGACCTCACAATCCGACCTGCGAAAACCGGGTTCTATCCGGAGCCAAAGCAGTAGAGCTTGCCGTCTTCGCAACCGATGAAGATTTTGCCGTTTGCGATGGCGGGTGAGGCGCTGAAAGGTTTGCCGGCTTCGTACGACCAAAGCGCCTTTCCTGTGTTCAGATCCAGCATGTAAAGGCGCCCATCGGCAGATCCCACCACCACCTTGCCGTCGCACAGGGCAGGGGAGCTGTCTATGTCGCCCCTGGCCATGAAACTCCATGCCATGGCGCCATCGGCCCGGTTCAGGCAGTAAAGGCGGTTGTCCCGGGCCCCGAAAACCACCTTGTCCGGTGAGACTGCGGGAGAGGAGAAGAAAGGCGCGCCAGGTCTCTTGAATTTCCAGGCGTTGGTGCTGCGCGAAAGATCCACGCAAAGAAACTCGCTTTCGTATTGGCCGAAGAAGGCGCGGCCATCGAGAAGTGCGATAGAGCCGGGCACGTAGGCGCCGGCATCCACTTCCTTGACCTGTGTCCCGGTCGAGATGTTGATGACGTGCAATAGACCGTCGCATCCGCCAAACACCGCACAGCCATTCGCCACGGCGGGCGCGCCGTTGATGTAATTTCCCGTCTCATAGACCCAATTGCTGCGACCCGTGGCAGCCTCGATGCAGTGGAGCTTGTAGTCATAACCGCCGACGAGGATGAAATTCGTTCCGCCCAGGGAGGCCCAATTGGGCGCGCCGAGCACCTGGTCCCCGGTTTCATACTTCCATGCCAGCTTTCCGGAGGCGGCGTCGAGGGCGTAGATGAAATTGTCGCCCGAACCGGCGAAAACGTGTCCTTGCAAGACCAGCGGGGAAGACTCGACCGGTCCGCCTGTTTTGAAGGACCAAAGGCGTTTGCCGCTCGATGCATCCAGGGCATGCACCTGGCCATCCTGGGCGCCCACGAACACCCGTCCATCGGACACAGCGGCGGAGGACTTGACAGGGCTTGCGGCGTCGAAGACCCACAAACGTACGGGTTTAGCAGGCAGACGACCTGGGGTTAGACCCGTCAATGCCTGGTTGCCTCTGAACATGGGCCAGTCCGGGGATGTAGCTAATGCCAAGCTGTTCATAGCCAACGATATGAAGAGAACTCCGATGTGCCAGTGGGGGTTCATCCGTGAGCGTTCGGGCGTAAAGCCGCGCGCTTCCGGTATTGGTATCGTTGGATTGCCGATCAAGCCCAGGACCGCAATTGGGGCGTTTTTGACCTTTTCGGCGATTAGAAATGGTTGGCGGATCATGATTCCTGAATTGTCACTAACTTGTCACCAACATGTGAACAATTTCCGGCCTATATTCCTTGCGGTAAAGATGCACAGTGATAAAATTAGCCGACTCTTGAGGATCTGCAAGAAGTGACGCAGCAATGAACCAATCATCATATACCTGCTCCTGCGGGGAGCCCATGTCCTGCCGCCGCCGCAAAAAGGCGTTCACGCTTATTGAACTGCTCGTGGTGATCGCCATCATCGCGATCCTGGCGGCGATGCTGCTCCCGGCGTTGTCAAAGGCGAAGGCCCGGGCGCAGGCTGTCAATTGTTTAAACAACATGAAACAGTGGGGTTTGGCGTTCAAAATGTACGCGGACGACAACGACGACAGAGTTCCAGAAGAAGGCAACACCGTAGCCACCATTAACGATGCCAACTCCGGAAATCTGAATGAGGCTTGGTATAACAGCGTCTCGAAGTACGTAAAGCAGTCTTCTATGGTCGAACTCTACACGGCTAATCCTCCGAATCCGCCTCTGCCAAGCAGCAGGAGTCTTTATTCCTGCACTTCTGCCAAGCCCCCAAAGACGCCGCCGGATTTAAACAAGGCTTTTTTCATGTACGGTATGAATGGGCGCTTGTGTGTGAACCGGGCTACACGGGCGGGGGGACAGACAAAGTTCGGAACAATTCTAAAACCTTCGGATACCATTCTAATGGCGGAGGCAGACGGCAACAATCCCACTGCCGGTGCAGCGCAATCAAATGTGACGGGGCAATATGCGGTGGGCCGACATGATCAGCGTGGAAATTTTGCATTGTGCGATGGCAGTGCCAGGGCGGCTCGCACGAATGAGTTTATTCGGACTACTAGCGAGTCGAACAACGCCAGCGATGAATGGAAAACAGAAAGAAAACTGTATTGGTATCCGAGCCCTACTACCTCCAACTGACTCTAACTCCCCAACAAAGTACAACAGCATTATGAAACACAACAACGGTTCCTCAATAGTTGCGGTCGGCGGCATGCTCCGTCGATTTGTCGGATGGTCCAGCGCTGTTTTGAGCGTCTTGAGCATCGGCTGCCTCTTTGCCCCCGAGCAGGCACAGGCCGCAGGTTCTTCAAACATTGTCATCGCCGAAGCCTATGGTGGTGGTGGCAATTCCGGATCCACTTACAAGAACGATTTCATCTTGTTGTTTAACCGTGGCACAACGGCAGTAAACATTGCCGGTTGGTCCGTGCAGTATGCGAGTGTTGCGGGAGCGTCCTGGCAGAAAACAGATCTTACTACGGGGACTATTCCTGCGGGCGGATACTATCTGATTCAGCAGGCAGCCGGCGGTGGTGGGTCTGTGGATTTGCCTACTCCCGATGCGATCGGGACTATACCGATGGGTGGCACTGGATTTAAGATAGCTCTTTGTAACAACAGCACACAACTTTCGGGGAGTTGTCCGACAGGGACGAGCATCGTGGATTTTGTGGGCGCCGGCGCCACTGCCAATTGCTCAGAGGGTAGCCCTGCTCCAGCACCCAGCAATACAACATCCGTTCAAAGGGTGAGTGATGGCTGCCAGGATAACGACAATAACTCGATGGACTTCGTGGCGGCCGCGCCTAATCCGAGAAACTCGGCCAGTCCGATCCACACATGTACCGCCGGTGATATCCCACCTGCGATCATCTCTCAACCTCCGAGTGCGACGCGTATCATCGGAGAATGGGTGACATTCTCGGTTCAGGTTAGTGGCACGGCTCCGTTCACATACCAGTGGTACAAGGGAACGGCGGCCCTATCGGATGGCGGCAACATATCTGGAGCGACGACCGACACGCTGAACCTGACCAACCTGACAATTAGCGACAGCGGTGACTACAAGGTGATCGTCAACAACATTACAAGCCAACCGGCCGAGAGCGACCCGGCGACACTAACGGTGAACTCGACTCCTCCGGAAATCATGTCCCAGCCGTTGAATCAGGTAGTCTTCGCGGGATCGCGTGCGGCATTTCGGGTGGGCGTCAGGGGTACGCCTCCATTTAGCTACCAGTGGCAAAAGGGCACTGCAAACCTATCGGATGGAACAGACTATGCCGGTACAGCTACCGACACATTGTATATCGAGAATGTTGATTCGGGAGATATTGGGGATTACCGGGTGATCGTGACGGGCGGATCCGCCACGGGTTCTACGACGAGTGATTCGGCAAGTCTGAGTTTGTCGGACTCTCCGGGTGTGCTTGCTCGATGGGACTTTAACCTTTGGGGGCTCAACCCGACGAATCCGCCTCCTTCGTTTGGAGATGCAACGGCGTCGACCGGGCCTGTCGGCACTTACCTGGAGACCTTCATTGCGCAGCCCGGCACGGGAGTTGATCCGATTGCGTCTGTCATGGGGGCT
>CAYNZC010000147.1:0-9191 GCA_964401575.1 uncultured Verrucomicrobiota bacterium | reverse complement strand
GACGGAGGTCCAGGTTACGATGATGTGATTTGTCTGCACTTCAGCGGAGAGGATTGTGGGGACGTCCACCACGACCAGGCTGAACGAGGTGGTGTCCTGCTGTGGGGGAGTGCCGTTGTCCATGACTCGCAAAGAAACGGTGTTGGTCGTATTTGCGTCTTCAGCGGAGGTGATCCACATGAAGACGCCCGTTTCGGGATTCATGGTTGCACTGGCGGGACCTGATTCGATTGTGAAGTTCAGTGTTTGGGGCGGAGCTTCGAGATCCGTGGCGGTGTTGGTGATGGTTACCGTCATGCCGGCATGGACTATCGCGTTGGGGATAGGGGCGATGACAGGTTTGGAGTTCACTGTAACCACTGCCGGGTCACTGAGGGCCGAGCCGGCGGGGTTTGAGGCCTCGATCGTGTATTCCCCGGCATCAGCGGGTTGGACTGGGTTCAGTAGCAGTGACTTTGTGGTGCGTCCGGGCATTGGGGTGCCGTTGAAATACCACTGGAAGGCCAGTGGAGCGCTGCCGGAGGCATCTGCGGTGAGGAGAACGGAGCTGCCGGCGGCCAGAGCCTGGCTTGCGGGGTGCAGCGTGATAGCGGGCTGCTCGACGACTGTGAGCGCGGCTGGCTGGCTTTCGAGCGAACCGGCGGCGTTGCTGATGAACACCGAATATGCGCCCTGATCCGTTTCGGCGACACTGCCGAGAGTGAGAATTGCTGTTTGAGCGCCGAAGATTTCCGGCCCATCCGAAAGCGGGGCGCCGTCCTTGCGCCACTGGAATTGAAGCGGGGCCTGTCCATCAGCCGAGACGCTGAAAGTGGCTGTTGTGCCAGGCAGGTTGGTGCGGGCAACCGGCTGGCCTGCGATGAAAGGCGGGACGCGGAGCCGGGCGGTAGTGCTTACAATCGGGCCCGCGCCGTTCCAGACCACGACCGTGTAGTCTCCGGCGTTGTCGCCGGTGATTCCTGAGATGGTGAGGGATGGAGACGAGACGCCGGCGATTCCGGCGCCGTTTGCGAGACTCTCGCCATTGCGCCGCCACTGGTAGTTGAAGGCGTTATTGGTGGCCACAACGGAGAATGTGGCGGATCCGTTTACTTCCACTGTTTGAGTTATTGGCTGAGTCAGAATCGTTGGCGGATCGAAGTATTCGACTTTTACGTCGTCGATCCACATGTTGGCAGCGGTAGTTCCTGCCGCGACGGAGCCGATGGACACGGTGTTCAGCTTTGCGTAGGTCGAGTCAGCCACTGTGGCTCCCAGAACGCCATCCACGTAGAACCTGACAGTTGTGCCATTTTCCAGGCGTTCGATCTCGAACTTATGCCATCCGGGCGAGCGCTGGACGGAGAGATTCAGGAAGCCGCTGTTTGCGCCTGAGAAAACCCGGGCGTGGTAGTTTGTGGTATTGAGCACCTGTGACGCCAGTGTGCCCGTGCCTGTGCCGAAGTTCACGCCGTAGCGTCCGATAGCATAGAGCTGCTGAAGCGATCCGTTTGTGTAAGTACCGCCGGAGTAGGCGCGGAGTTCGCCAAACCAGCGATTCTGGCCGCTGTTCACAGTATTGGGTGTTTCGTCGTAGGCCCAGAACGTGAGTCTTACGCGTCCCTCGAGATTCAGGCCGAGGTTGTGGTACATCTTGTCGGATGAGACATCCACTTGCGCGCTGGTGCTGCCGCCTGAGGTGTGATTTTGGGTGGTGCTGGCGGATATTGCACTGCCGGCCAGGGACCATTGTCCCATGCCGGACTCGAAGGAGTCAGCAAATATGACGACAGCGTTGAGAGTGACGAGGGCATCGAGGCTGGTGGCGGTTCCCAGCCGGTTACTGACGATCACGCTGTAAGCGCCCGCGCTTGCGGCCTGGATATTATTAAGAGACAAGCTGCTGGTGGTGGCATTTGCGATGGGTGCTCCATTTTTTCTCCATTGGTATGACAGCGGGGAAGCTCCCGAAGCGCCGACTGAGAGCGTTAGATTCGCGCCGGGGCTCACATCCTGCCCGGCTGGATGTGTGTTGATGGATGGGGGCAGGTTGACCGTGAGGTTGGCATTCCCGCTGGTTTTCTGGCCGGCCATATTGGAGATGACAACCGAGTACGCAGCGGCGTCTGAGCCCTGCGCGCTGGTGAAGGAGAGTGTGGAAGTTGTGGCCCCGGAGATGGGGGCGCCATTTTTGCGCCACTGGTAAGACAGGGGCGCCGTGCCGGTGGCCGACACGCTGAAGTTGGCTGGCTGGCCGATATCCACGACCGCGGGTTGGGGTTGCAAGGTGATTTCGGGCGCGGTGTTCACTGCAAGAACGGCCTCGGCGCTTGTTTCTGATCCGAATTCATTCGAAACGACAAGCGCATAGACGCCCGCGTCGGCAGCCTGGGCGACAAGTTGATAGCACCGCTGCGTTGCCCCGGGGATTGGCTGATGGTTATGCAGCCATTGGTAGGCCAGAGGTGATGTGCCGACGACGGTCACACAAAACTCGGCGTTTTGTCCTTCGTTGACGACGAGGCCGGACGGCTGTGAAGTGATCGAAGGCGGAGAGTTTTCCAACGAAACGGTCAGCATGACCTGCGTGCTTTGGGCGCTGCCGTAGAGATTTGTCACTACCAGGTGGTAGGCGCCGGCGTCTGAGGATTGCACGTTCTGAATGATGTAAGTGCTGGCGGTGGCAGTGGGAATCGGCGCGCCTTCGTAATACCATTGGTAGGCCAGGGGACTGGTTCCAGTGACCGTAGCGCCGAACGTCACATTAGCGCCCGGGGAGACCGTATGATCGAGCGGTTGCGCGGCGATTATGGGAGCTGCATTCACCGTGATGGGGATGGTGAGAGTGGCTGTTCGCGGCGAGGAACCGTTATCCGTTGCGCGCACGATGACGTTGTAAGTTGCGGGTCCTTGTCCGGGACCGGGTTTCCATGAAAACTCGCCGGTTGAGGGGTTGATCGTTGCGCCGGCAGGGGCGCCCGGTTCGAGGCTCCAGGTGAGGTTCAAATTCTGGACCACGGTGAAGTTGTCGAGATACAACGTGTGGGCACCCATGGCGCCTGCGGGAACAATAGCGATGTGCTCGAGGACACCCTTTCCGGTAGTGGACTCCAGGATGCCGTTGCCGGTGAACCCGACACAAGGCTCGGCGGGAAGATCGAACTTGAGTGTGGTCCAGGTGTTGGCGGCCACTGTTCTGGTGGGCTCGGGTCGTCCGTCCCTTGACGGCGCTCCGACGAATTCGATGCTGCCTGTGACGCCGCCGTTTTCGCCGATGGCCCCGGTGGGGTTTGTCTCGCGGATGCCCAATGCGACCTTGATTGCCTTGTCACAGCGCACGTCAAACCAGAGCGATTCGCTTGTGTTGATGATCGGATTGGGCCTGTTTTGGGTGTTGTAAGTAGTCAGCCGCAGCCAGGGGTTGGAGGTGCCGGTGAGAAAGCTCCAGTAAGCTTTGAGGGCACGGCTGCCACCGCGACCGGAAGGGAAACCGGATGTGGACGCGGTGTAATTTGTGATGGCGGAGTCCAGGAAACCGCTGGTGGTGCTGGAGTTGCCGGGCTTGCGGAACATGACGATGTCGCTGGGGGAACCATCCTCGTAGGATTCGAAATCCTCGAAAGCCGTCACCCCGGCGACCTGGTCGTAGCTTGAAGTGATGAGCGTGAAGTTGAGGGTGGCATTTTCGGCGACCGATTTTGCGCCTGTTGCGGCCAACACGATAGGAGGACGATAAAGCTGAGTGGCAGGTATGACCTGCTTGGCCTGGCTGGCGCTGGACCATGACAGGCGGGCGGAGGCCGCCCCAGTCTGCTCGTAGTAGTCCATGCGGAGGCTGTATTTTTGCCCTGCGGTTAAAGCGATGGCGCCGCTCCATTCCGTGGCACCCTGGTCCACCCACTTGTCGATCAGCAGCACCCCGTTGACCCAGAGGCGCAGGCCGTCGTCGGAGCGTGTGTAAAACGTGTACGTTTGCGAATACCGGGGTTCGACCTCACCGGTCCACGAAACAGAAAAGGTATCAGCGGCGATGCCAGTCCCGGGAGAAGACGTCGCCCAGTCGAAATTAATGGTTGAATCCACCCGGGAAAGTCCAAGTGCGGACAAGTCCGTGTTGTTGTAGTACATGCCGCGCAGGCCGGTGCCCGCTCCCACCACGGCTGGTGTGGTCGCGATGACCAATTGAGCTTCGGAACTGGTTATCGAACCGCCGGTATTTGCGACAGCAACCGAATAGAATCCCGCATCCGAGAGTTGGACGGACGAGATGCCAAGCGTTGCGGACGTGGCGCCTGAGATGCGTCCGCCATTGGAGAGATTCACGCCGTTTTTCTTCCACTGGTAGCTTGTTGCACCAGAGGCTGTGACGGAGAAGGATGCCGTTTCGCCGGCATTTTTTGTAATGGCTGCCGGCTGTGAAGTGATTACCGGCACGGGCACGGCGACCTTGATGGAGATGGAGGCCTCGGCTCCGAAATACGTGTAGCTGGAGCTGTTCATGCGGAAGGTGGCGGCATAGGAGCCCGGGGTGGTGGGTGCGGTGAAATTGACTGTGAAAGAGGCGTTGTTGCCGGGGCTGACGTTGCCTGTGAGGTGCGTGGCGAACGGAGCGCCCATGGCTGTGCCGCCGTTATTATTGAAAGTGTAGCCATCGCCGCCGGCTGCGATCCATGTGGTGGAACCGCTGTTGCGCATCACAAAAGTGCAGGAGAAAGCCTGCCCCGGGGCGAAGCTTGTTCCGTCCGAAATCGTCTTGGAGACAAACGCCGCGTTGTCCGTGGCGCCTCCGATCAGGTTCATATATTTTGTCCAGTCCCAATAAGGCCCCGGATCGGTATGGTCATTGCAGTAGGGATCGATGCCCAGATTTGCACTGGCCCAGGACGGCCAGCCCGGGACGGACTTCTGTCCATGCGCCACGATGTGGTTCCGGTCTTTGGGAATGCCGAACTTATCGCACCAGTGGCGGTAAAGGAGCGCCGAAGACTGGTACATTGCGTCCGTGTACCAGGCGGGATTGCTGGCGAAACCCTCGTGCTCGGCTCCGAGTGAATGCTGGTTCCAACAGCGTGCGTGCCATGCGTAGTATGCCTCTCTCACGAGTTGAGACAGCTCGCCCGCCGGGGCGTCGCCGCTGTAATCCGACTTGCCGCTGATCACGTAATGGCAACTTGACTGGACATCGCATCGGCGGAGATAAGAAATGCCGGTGAGATAGTAGCCCTCCATGTCGTGGACGACACAGAACTTATGGTTATAACCGGACGTGTACCATTTAGTACAGCCGGTGATCATCCGATCTACCGCTGGACCGTAGTCCGCGGTTCCAAGGCATGGCAGCGCGGACGCGAGCAGCAGCAGGGAGACTTGAGTGACAGTGGTAGGGATAAACCTTTTGAAGAAGCCGATAGTATTCATAGGCCTGCAGATTGGTCCCATTATAACTACTTGATAGACAGGAGGCAAAACAAAAAGAGCTTCCAGCAGACTTTTTTCTGACGGCTTTACGCCAGGATGAGCGTTGTAACAAATTTCCGCATTCCGGAATTGGCCTTTTGAGGAGTTTATGCACAATTCTGCGATGCGGGCGGTCCATGCAGCGGCCCGCAGAACCTTACATTTATGGCTGGACATAGCAAATGGGCGAAAGTTAAGCACTTTAAAGGGGCGATTGACGCCAAGCGCGGCAAGATTTTTTCGAAGCTGAGCAAGGAGATCGCCATCGCCGCCAAGATCGGCGGGCGCGACCCCGAGATGAATCCTCGGCTGCGGATGGTCCTGCTGAAGAGTCGCGGGGCAAACATGCCCAATGACAATATCGAGCGGGCGATCAAACGGGGCACCGGGGAGGGTGGCGCCGTGAATTATGAGGATCTCACCTACGAGATTTACGGGCCGGGCGGTGTGGCGTTGCTGGTGGAAATCAGCACCGACAACCGGAATCGGACCGCTTCGGAAATCAGGAGCATTGTTACCAAGGGCGGCGGCACGATTGCGACTCAGGGGGCTGTCAGCCGGTTGTTCAACCGCAAGGGACAGATTATTGTTGCCCGTGAGGCGGCGCAGGAGGACATGGTGATGGAAGTTGCCTTGGAGGCTGGCGCGGAGGACTTTGTGCCGGATGACCAGGGGTACGAGATTCTCACTGAGCCGGCGGCATTTGAAAACGTTCTCAAGCAGGTGGAGGCCAAGGGGATCAAACCCCTTGCGGCATCCGTGACCGAGTTGCCATCCATCAGCGTGCCGGTGCAGGATGGGGCGACCGTTGCGGCCCTGAACCGGTTGATTGAGGCTCTCGAAGACCATGATGATGTCAAAGAGGTCTATTCGAACGCCGAGTTTGCGGTGTGAGTGTCTGCGACCAGCCTGCGTGCGGGCACTCTGATGGGCCGTCCTTGCGATGAAGATCAGCCAACTTAAGGAAGACACGCTGCCTTCCCGGATGCTTGCGTGGTTGGCGGCGCTGGTGATCCGGCGTGCCCGGCTTCTGATGTTGCTGCACGCGCTGGCGTTTATCGGGGCAGTGTTCTACACAATCAACTACCTCGAGTTCAGCACGAGCAGGAACGACCTGGTGGGCGCGAACAAAAAGTACCACCAGAATTTCCTTCGATTCCGGGAGGAGTTTCCGACCCAGGACGATCTTGTGGTGGTGGTCGAGAGTGAGAATCCGGAGAAGAACCGGCAGTTTGTCGAGCGGTTGGGCCGGAAACTCGAGGGGGAGACCAACACATTCAAGGATGTCTTTTACAAAGGCGATCTGCAGATGCTCGGGTCCAAAGCGCTGTTATTCGTTCCTGAGAAGGACCTGGCGGAACTCCATCGTACGCTGGGCAATTATTTGCCGTTCATTCGCAGCTTCACTACCACGAGTAACCTGGTTTCGCTATTTACCATGGTGAACGGGCAGTTCCGGAATGCCGGCTCCGGGCGCAGCGAACAGTCAGACTCCATGATTGAGGCGCTGCCCGCGCTCGAGCGAATCATTACGCAGGCCACAGAGAGTTTGAACCGGTCCGGAGTGCCGCCGTCGCCGGGTGTGACGGCATTGTTCAACGCGGGCCCGGATGCAGACCAGCGGATCTACATTACCTTTGACGAGGGGCGCATATTTCTGGTGACCACCCAGCCGCCCCGAAAGGCGATGGCTGGAAAGGCCGTGGACCGTCTGCGGCAGTTGGTGGAGGAAACACGGGCTGAGGTGCCGGGTCTCAACGTGGGTCTTACGGGGGAGTCCGTTCTTGAGAAAGACGAAATGGAGCAGTCGCAAGCCGACACCATGGTGGCGAGTGTGGTGTCGCTGATGCTTTGCGCGCTTATTTTCATCTATGGCTACCGGGAAACGGGCCGTCCAATAAAGGCCACCATATGCCTGCTCATCGGTGTCGGCTACACGCTTGCGTTTGCGACGCTCGTGATTGGTCATTTGAACATACTGACGATCACCTTTGTGCCGATCCTGATTGGCCTGGCGATTGATTTCGGAGTGCATCTGATATCGAGATACGAGGAGGAACTGCGCCATGGCCGCGAAAAGGCGGCTGCGCTCACCCGGGCGATGGTGTTCACCGGGAGGGGGATTTTTTCGGGCGCCTTTACGACGGCCGGCTCGTTTCTGGCGATGAGTTTTACAGATTTCAAGGGCATCCAGGAAATGGGGATCATTTGTGGCGGCGGATTGCTGATATGCCTGCTGCCGATGCTGACGCTGTTGCCCGGGCTGCTCATGAAGGGCCGGCAGAACTACATAGACCATGTGAAGCCGGAGGCTCCGAGTCGGCGGGCGCGGATCGAGAAGATCTGGCTGACGCGTCCGATTGCGACGACAGTGGTTTGCGTGGCCCTGGGCCTTCTGGCACTGAGCCAGGCGGGAAAAGTTTATTTTGATTACAACCTGCTGAACATGCAGAGCCCCGGCCTGCCTGCCGTGGAGTTTGAGAAGAAGCTTATCGAATCGAGCACCAAGTCGGTCCTTTTTGCCGCGGTGACGGCTACCAACCTGCCGCAGGGGATGGAACTGCAGCGCAGAATCGAGAGCCTGTCCTCAGTGGCCAGTGTGGATTCCATTACTCAGTTTCTTACCGAGGGCCAGGAGCCCAAGCTGCGAATCGTTGGCGAAATCAAAAAATTGCTTTCGGCCATACAGTTTCCGATGCCCGACCCGAGACCGGCGGACCTGACCCAACTGAGCCCCATTTTGTATTCGCTCTACGGGTACGTGGGCGCGGCGCTGGCCGAGGTTGAGAACAAGGAGCCGAAACTTGCCGGGCAGTTGCGCTCGCTGAGGGCTGCAATCCTGGCATTGCGGAAGGAGATGCTTGCTGGCGGAGTGGCGGAGCGCGCGGCCGCCGCGGCGCAGTTGGGCCGGTTTCAGGAGGCCCTGTACTCGGACCTGCAAGGGACTTTTGAAGCGCTTCGCGAGCAGGACAACCGCTCCCCGCTGAGCATTCAGGATCTTCCGCGAGCGTTGCGCAACCGTTTTGTCGGGGTGACGGGCAAACACCTGCTGATGGTCTATCCCAGGGAGGATGTCTGGCGGAGGGATGTCCAGGAGAGGTTTATTGGCGAGTTGCGGGAGGTGTATCCGGATGTGACCGGCACTCCGGTGCAACTTTACGAGTACACGAATTTGCTGAGACAAAGCTACGAGGAAGCGGCCGGTTATGCGCTGGTGGCGATTGTCCTGCTCGTGCTGATTCAGTTTCGAGGGATTGTATCGCTGTTGTTGGCGTTGTTGCCGGTTGGGGTGGGTTTCCTCTGGCTTGCGGGTATCATGGGCTGGTTTGGAATACCGCTTAACCCGGCGAACATCATGACACTGCCTCTTGCCATCGGGATTGGGGTGACCAATGGCATCCACATTATCAACCGGTTTGCCGAGGAGCAGACGCCGGTCATTCTTGCCCGCAGCACTGGAAAGGCGGTGCTCGTGTCCGGGCTGACAACCATTGCCGGATTTGGCAGCCTGATACTTGCCAAGCACAAAGGGATCGAGAGCCTGGGGCTGATCATGTCCATTGCTGTGGGGGCCTGCATGATTGCCGGGCTGACTTTGCTGCCGGCCGTGATCAAGTTGTTATACAGGCGGACGAAAACGACCCAGTAGCGACATGCATAGATCGCCACTGGGTCGGGAGGAACCGAGGTTTTCAAAAACCTCTGCTATCGTCTGCAGCATAATGGAGTTGGTGGATGCGTCAATTCCAAGCTCA
>CAYNZC010000146.1:0-9265 GCA_964401575.1 uncultured Verrucomicrobiota bacterium | reverse complement strand
GCAGCCGCGCGTTATTCGAGGCCTTGAACGATTGAACCGACACATCAGGGCCGAAAAACGGGACCGTTTGGTTTGTGGCGGTGGTGCTGACCGAGATGCGGCCGTCGAACACGCCGACCTTTTCGCTGACCCTGGCGGTGTACTTGGCGGAGAGAATGGAGACCGCGCTGGAAAGGCCCGGCCTGGGGTCGGGGATTTTTGAGCCGGGATCCGTCTGTGCCGTGACGCTCGAAGCGCCTGCCAGCACAAGAGCCAGCACCAGGAGGGGGAGGGCGGTTCCGGGCGTTGCCGGGGGAACATCCGTCGGCGCCTGTGGCGGCATGGTGGCGGCCGCGGGTTTCAGGGCGAGGCGTTTGCGCCACAGCTTAAGGCCCGCCCAGAGCAGGAGAAGCGAGACGGCCAGGGGCACAACCAGGATCAAGCCCACGTGGAGAATGCGCCACATCATCAGCAGGCTGCCCACGGAATAAAGGACCAGCGCGGCGGCGATGGCCATGAGCAGCGCGTGGCGCGAGGCGCGGCCGGGCGGCGGCGCGGCGATCCAGAGAATGAAGAAAGCGCCGAGACCCAGGACGAACATGGCGACCTGCATGATCATGTGGAATGTGCGATAGACACCCAGGCGGATGACCGAGGCGGTGATCTGGAGCGGTTCGCGTCCGGTGTTCAGCACCTTCGTAAAGCTGAAAGCCTGCCCCGCGCGGGGGATCTCGATCCGAATGGGCCGCACGCCCGAAATGGTGGGCGCGGGAGCATTTACGGGCGGTGTTACGGGAGCCGCTTTGGCAACACCATAGGAGTTGAGTACGCTGCCGCCGCCAATCATTCCTCCTCCTCCGCCACCAACTCCACCCGCAGGGGGGGGCGCTTGAGCCGGCAAGCCGGTCACGGGCATCCCACGCGTAGCCGACAGTTCGTCTTTGCGAGCGGTGAACAATGTGCCGGCCTCCTCGGATGGAACCACTGTGGCGGCGAGGGCATCTCCCGCAAAGACGGCGCGCGGAACGGCGGCGTCCCGCTGCATTGCGGCATCGAATTTCTCCTGCGACATCATCTGCACCGAGCCGTCGGCGAAGAGGACTTCGCGTCCGCCATTATCGGATGCGGAATAGGCGAGGATCGCCTCGGGTTGCTCATCGGACTTGCCAGCGCCGATGTAGATGTAGCGCTGGCCTGTTTTCGGGTCGGACAGGATCTTGTCCGTGCCGAGTTCGGACATCATGGCTTCGAAACCCGGCGGGAAGACGTTTTTATTATCAATGGCCCAGGTTTTTGCGGCGAGGCCGATTTGTTTGAGATTATTGACCGAGTTGATTCGCTGCGCGCGCGCTTTGGCCCTGCTGAGGGATGGGAGCATCATGGCGGCGAGGATCGCGATGATGGCGAACACGCTGATGACCTGGACCGCGCCTTTGAAGCCGCGACGGACGGCCACGATGAGCAGCACCACCACAAGCAGGAGAACAAACCCTGCAACAAGCGCGCCGAGGTGATTATCAATCAGCCGCCCGTAAAAGCCGAGGAACTGCTGCCAGCCATCGCGGAGCCCGTAAGTGGTGCCGGCGGCGACGGTCATGGTGCCGCCGAACCCGCCGAGCCTGCGGGTGGACGGGGCGAAGAGCTGCCACTCGGCGTAGGTATTTGGAATATCGGTGACCGGGGCGATGAGTTTGATCGTGCGCGGGAAGAGAGTTTTTTTGAGGTCTATTTTTTGTTTATAGACGATTTCGACCGCGAAGGCCTGGTCGCGGTTGGCGTCGCGCGGGAGGGGGACCAGGAACCATTCGCCATCCTTTTCCGGTTTGGCGGGCTTGCCATTGACGGAGCTGGACCAGAGCTCGGCGTCGGCGGGCAGCTTGAACCGCTGGAACTGCTTCTGGTTATTTTTGACCATGAACGAGGATTGTGTGAGGAGCTGGCCCTCTTCCGTCAGCACTGTGGCCAGTTCCGTGCGGTCCGCCACCGCCTCGAGGACGGGCAATTCCTCGAACCGCGTGACCTGGACGGAGTGGTTGAAAGAAGAGCCGTTGTACTTGTAAGCCAGGAGGAGAGGCCGTGTGCAAAGCGCGCGATCGCTTTCCGAAAGTTCCGTTTCATCCACTCTGCGAAGGGGTTCGGCGGGCGCCGCCGGCACGAGGCGCAGCGTGGCTGCCGTCATGATTCCCAGCGAACCGGTCTCGCGCTCGACATCGAGGGTGTGCGCGCCCGAGAGATTGAGCGTGGCGCCGTTGGGATCGAACTGGTAGTCGTAGGTGACCACGAGGGTGTAGGCGCCCCACGCCTTGTCCTGTAGCGTGATGGTCCATGTGTTCGAATCGAGTTCCTTGCGGCGGATCATCGGGCCGGTGAATTCGATGTTGCGCCAGTGTTGCGGGAGAGAGAGGCGGAACTGCTGGACGCCCTGGTTGACGATGCCGTAACGGATTGTGGCGCTGCCGCCGACCAGTCCGTCGCCGATGGTCACGAGATTAAACACTTCGCTGACGACGCGCGGCGGCAATTTTTCGGCGGCCAGCGTGAGCGCCCAGCGCGGCTGCTCGGTCACATAGGCGAGCAGCTCGTTTTTGCGGTCCGGCAGGGTGTTTGCCGGAATCTCGCGCAGGTTATCGAGCGCCTCAGTCTTGACCCGGATGCCCGGCGAGGAGACCGCGCCGATATGCGTGAGCACATTCGTCACGCCCGGGATGTGGAGCGGGAGAATGCGGACGGGCTCCGCGAAGTCGCGTCCGGCCTTCTCGAGCTGGACGGAGATTTTGCGACCGCCGAGCACGCGGTTTTTGAAAGTGATATGGAGATTGCCGCCGGCGGACTTCCATTCCTCGATTCCTTCGCCGTGGACATCCGCAACGGTGAAGCCCGGCTGCGGCTCGAGTTCCAGAGCGTAAATGCCGGCCTTTTCAACGGTGAGATCCACCAGGTGAGACAGGAGCAGGCGGGTTTCCTCAACGCGTGCGGTGAGGCGGTTTGCGGCGCGGAGCACGGGCTCGACGCGGCGGATGCGGGCGGCGATGGAGATGGGGCGCGTATTGAATTTGTAGGCGGCGATGGCGCCGGCGGGTGCGTTCACCTGGCGCAGGCCCGAGACCGACTCGACCTCGACAAGGGTGTCGTCCGCCTTGAGCGAGAGAGAGCCGGATTCGCGCTGAAGGTCGAGCGGACGGGGCAGGTCCAGGGTGATCGAGCCCGGCTCCTGCGGCAGGGATTGCTCCGAGAAAAGAGTGATGGAGCAGGTTTTTTCGACCGGGCGGATGAAATCAATCGTGAGCCGCTGGGCGCCGCCGGACGGGGTGATGCGCCAGTCGCGGATCTGGTCGCCCTGGATTCGGGTGATGGCGTGCGAAGCCGGGATGGAGATTTCGAGTTTCGGGACGGCGGCCTGGAGGATTTCGTAGCGGAAGGAGGTCTGGAACTTGACAACCGTGGGCGCGACTTCCGCGGCGGCGGTGGTGTCGGCGGTCAGCAGTGATTTGCGCTCCACTTCGGCGCCCTTGCTTTGCCAGCGCAGGGCCAGGGTGCGGTCGGCTCCGAGCAGGCCGGAGATTGTCGAAGCGGCCGTTGCGGGTTCTGTTTGCGGAAGCTGTGTGCCGCTCATCAATTGCAGTTCAACGCCGCGGTCCGCGGCGGTGGCGGTCACGGTCGAGATGGAGGCCTCCGGGCCACTGACCGAGATGGTGTTCCATGGCTCGGCGCGGGTGATTTTTGCCAGGACCTGGAGTTTGATTTCGTGGACGCCCTGGGTCCAGCAGACGAGGCTGGTTTGGTTCTGGTCCGAAAGGATCTGGAGGCCGGCCGGCACGACCGGCGAGACGAGCGCGACCTCGCCGCCGAACAGAGGCGCGGAAATGCGGTTGGTGGTGAGGGACTCGACAATCATGGTCACGTTGAAGCGCGCGGCGGAATCGGACAGGGAGCCTTCATAGGAGACCTGGCGAAAGAGGAGGTTCGTGTTTCCGGCGGATGCGGGTGCGGGGCCGGTGTGAACGATGCGCGGGGAGCCGGTGCCGCGCGAGAGGATCTGGAGGCCGTTCAGGACCGGGATGCCGCCGGGGCCGGCGCTGACGTGGATGGTGGCCGTGCCATCCGTCACGGGCACGTCGCGAAAAACGATGTATTGCGCGCGTTCGGTCCAGGGCTGGCCGGTTTTCCAGACGCCGCCGCTCGGGGTTTGCGGGCCGAAGGAGTTGGTGCCGGACCGGAGCGTAAACGCGGAGTTCTGCTCGCCGGAAACGTCCGGGTCCGCATGGCCGTACAGGAAGAAATGGTACCTGCCGGCCGGGAGGCCGCCGAGAGTGACCACCATGTTGCTGCCATTTTGCGAGAAGATGTAGGAATCGAACATGGGATCGCCGGTGAAATTGCCCCACACACCCGGCGCGTTGGTAACGGCAACGAACGCGCCAGACTCCGAGCCGTCATAGAGTTTAAGCTTCTCGAGCCTGCCGGAAGACACGAGGTCCATGCCGGGCAGGAACCCGGGGCTGTAATGGCGGTAAGCATTCCAAAAGTCGTTTGTGAGAATGCCGACGGCCGCCGGGCCGGTCCGGGGTGTGGCGGGTGGCGCGCCGAAGTTGATGTTGATAAGGACCTGGGCGTCAGAAACGAAAGGAAATGCCAACAGCAGCAGCGCCAGGAGATGTTTGAATCCCGCAGGTTTCATAGATGTATGAGTTGGTTCAGCTTCTTGGACCATCATTCGGCTTAATCCGTTCATTGTAAACGGAATTCCCACCTGTTTGACGGGGATGGCGCGGGAATGCTCCCGCAAAGCAATTCCGTATTGCGCTTTGCGCGCCGTATCCGCATAACACTGCCATGCGCTTCAAAGACCTTTCCCGGCGTATTCCGGTTTTGAAACCGGGTCTTGCACTCGTTCTCCTGCTTGGCTTGTCCTTGTGCGTTCCCGCCGCCGATCGGTCGCTGGTTTTCCCGCTGATGGCGTGGGACGACGTTTATGACGCCAAAACCCTCGCGGCCATGCGCGACTGCGGCATCACGTGTGTTGCGTTTGTGCGTCCGGAAATGCTGGATGCCTGCCGGGATCAACAGGTGCAGGCGATTGTTTTCGACGAGAGCGTTGCGGGCTCCAACTGGTCGCGTCCCTATGACGGTGAAACGGCGCGGCGGAATCTTCCGGCGCTGATTCAGAGGGTGGGGAAGCACCCGGCGGTGATGGGCTACCACCTGAAAGATGAACCGGGGGCGCATGAGTTTGCTGAATTGGCCAAAGCCGTGGCAATGGTCCGGGAATTGGCCCCGGGCAAGTGGCCCTACATCAACCTGCTTCCCGGAGACGGCGCGCCGTTCGATAAATACCTGGAGAGCTTCGTCGAGGTGTGCAAGCCGGCAGCCCTTTCCTACGATCGCTACGTGCTAGTGGGCGAAAACGAGTTCAGCCCGGCGTTTTGGGCAAACCTTAGCCAGGTGCGCTCCGTTGCGCTCAAACACAAGCTCCCCTTCTGGAACATCGTGTTAACCGCGCCGCACTGGGGGTACCGGGAGATCACCGAGACGGACATTCGCCTGCAAAACTGGGGGTCCCTGGCCTATGGCGTGAATGGGCTTTCCTTTTACAAATTCTGCTCGAAGTCGCTCGACGTGCTGGATGCGCCCGACCTCGGAAACTTTCATAACGGACCGCTGGACGCCTTTGGCGAGAAGACGCTCACGTGGCATTGGCTGCGGCACTGCAACCGGCAGATCCATGGAATTGCGCCCGTGTACCTGAAATTGAAAAGCGACGATGTTTATCATATTGGCAGCATTCCGGACCGGAATCACGGGCCGGCAGAAACCAGCCTGGTCAAGAGCATGCCAAACCCGGAATTTGTCATCGGCGACTTTACCCATGAGGATGGGACTCGCTATGCGCTGATCGTGAACAAGGATTTGAAGGCGCCGCGCCCATGCGTGCCCGAGTTTCAGAAAAAGCCGGCTGCTGTGAACTACGTGTGCCCGGTAACCGGGCGGCTCAAACCGTTCCCGTCGCCTTATTACTGGCTCGCGCCGGGCCAGGGCGTGCTGCTGCAGGTGCTGTGAAGGGGCAGTTGGGCATGCACGAAAAACAGGAACCGTCACAATTCACGGACCGAGCTTTGCATCAATGTGCCTCTGCTCCGGGGCTTGAGGGCTACACCGCACCTGGGATTAGGGCGGGAATGGCCTCATTCCCGTTCGCACCTCAACACAACATCCGCGCGATCACATTCGCCCGGCGCCAAGCGGGGGTGAGGCCACCCCCGCACCTGGGATTGGGGCGGGAATGGCCTCATTCCCGTCGGCACCTCGGCACAGCGCAGACACGATTGCATTCGCCAAGCACCAAACGGGGGTGAGGCCACCCCCGCACCTATGTGGAAAAGGGGCGACTCTGGTGAGATAGGCTGCGCCATCCCACAGGCTGAAGAGGACGTGGAAGTCATACCTGCCGGGGAACGGGGCGAGTTTTTCTGCCTGGTGATGACCGGGGCCTGCTGGAGGGGGGCTCATTTCCGGATTGCTCTTTTAGGGTGACTTTCCGATAAAGAATCATGCTGTCCAAAGCCTTTTCGGCCGCAGTCAACGGAATCGAAGCCTTCCCGGTGGAAGTCGAGGTTAATGCGGGTTATGGAGACACTTTGATTGTTGTGGTTGGGCTGCCGGACACAGCGGTCAAGGAATCGAAGGACCGGGTGCTGACGGCGCTGATCAATTCGGGATACGGGTTTACGTTCGGGCGCACGACGGTGAACCTGGCGCCGGCGGACGTGAGGAAGGAGGGGCCGAGTTTTGATCTGCCGATTGCGATTGGCATGCTGGCGGCCAGTGAACAGATGGAGTCCGACCAGCTTGGCAACTACATGATCGTTGGCGAGCTTGCGCTCGATGGCGGGGTGCGCCCGGTGAAGGGAATGCTGCCGATTGCCATTTGCGCCCGGAACAACGGGCGTGCGGGGCTGATTGTGCCGGCGGAGAATGCGCCGGAGGCGGCGGTGGTCGCGGGGCTGAAGGTCATACCTGTGCAGAATCTCCGCGAAGCGGCGGGTTTCCTGGAAGGGCAGCTCCGGATTGAGCCCGCTGTTGTGGATATATCGAGCATTTTTGATCACGCGCAGGATGACGAGGTGGATTTTGCGGATGTGAAGGGGCAGGAATCGGTGAAGAGGGCGTTGGAAGTTGCGGCGGCCGGGGGGCACAATGTGCTGTTGATTGGACCTCCGGGCACGGGCAAGTCCATGCTCGCGAAGCGGGTGGCCACCATTCTGCCGCCGCTGACGCTCGAGGAAGCGCTTGAAACGACCAAGATTCATAGCATTGTCGGGCTGCTTCAGCCGGGCCAGGCGCTGGTCACCCGGCGTCCGTTTCGCGCGCCGCATCACACCGCGAGCGACGCCGGTCTGCTGGGCGGGAACATCAATCCGACGCCGGGAGAGATTTCCCTGGCGCACCATGGCGTGCTGTTCCTGGATGAGCTGCCCGAGTTCAAGCGGAGTGTTCTCGAGACGCTGCGGCAGCCGTTGGAAGAGGGGCACGTGACGATTTCGCGGGCGGCGGGGTCCATGACGTTTCCCTCGCAGTTTATGCTGATCGCGGCCATGAACCCGACGCCGGATGGCAAGATGCCGGCCGAATCGCGCTGCACGCCGCGCGAGATTCAGAATTACCTGGGCCGCATCTCGGGGCCGTTGCTGGATCGCATTGACCTGCACATCGAGGTGCCTGCGGTGAAGTTTCGCGAGATGTCGGCTGCGGCGCCCGGGGAATCCTCGGCGGCGATCCGGGCACGGGTGATCCAGGCGCGCGAGATTCAGCAACAACGGTTCAAGGGGCGTCCGAAGGTGACCTGCAACGCGCGGATGGGCACGCGCGAGTTGAAACTTTATTGCGAGCTGGACGAAACGGCCAGGGGGATGATCCAGTTTGCGATGTCGGATCTGAACCTGAGCGCACGCGCCTATGACCGGATCCTGAAAGTGTCCCGCACCATTGCGGACCTGGCGGGCTCGGAAAACATTCTGCCGGATCACATTTCCGAAGCGATACAGTTCCGGAGCCTGGATCGGCAGATCTGGACCTGACGCGATGGGGGGTGTCCCGATGGACGACACCGGGATTTCGACACGTGCAGAGGAGTGCGGATCAGGTCTCGAAGGCGGGGGTGGCCTCACCCCCGTTTGGTGCGTGGCGGGTGTGATCGCGCCAATGCTTTGTTGAGGTGCCGACGGGAATGAGGCCATTCCCGCCCCAATCCCAGGTGCGGGGGTGGCCTCACCCCCGTTTTCACAACAATTATATTGAGGAACAAAAAGGAGGTGAGGCCACCTCCTCTCCCAAATTATGAAGCCTAAGGATCTCAAGAAACTCACAGATGGAAAACGCCGCTCTGCGGAGCCGCTCACGCCAGAGGAGAAGGACAAAGGTTTCAAAGGGTGGTATTCTTCGAAATACCTGCCCCACTTTGATTCGCAGGGAGCACAGCAATACATCACGTATCGTCTCAGCGATTCGCTGCCCGCTGAGCGCCGAACCGAATGGGAGGCCTTATTGGCGATCGAGGACAACCTGGAAAAGCAGCGCAAACTTGAAGAGTATCTCGACCGGGGCCTGGGCGCCTGTCATCTGCGTGATTCGCGAATCGCGCGAATAGTCCAGGAGAACATGTGGCACTATGACGGCACGCTCTACCGTCTTCTAGCCTGGGTGATTATGCCAAACCATGTCCATGCTCTCATTGAGGTCTGGCACAGGCCTCTGGGTGAGATCATGAAGTCATGGAAAAGTTACACTTGTCGGGAAGCCAATAGACTCCTGGGTTGTGACAGCACCTTTTGGCAGGAGGATTACTTCGATCGCTACATCCGCGACGAAGACCACTTTCGGCGCGTGGTGCGATACATCGAGAATAATCCCGTGAAAGCTGGATTGGTGCGCATGGCAGCGGAGTGGCCCTGGAGCAGTGCTCATTACCGCAACCAGGCGGGCACATCGGAAAAAACTCTCGTTCACCCGGCCGCCCGCAGGATTCCGGGAACTCCCCCATGACACCCAAAGACCTGACACCGAAATGGGACAAAGCCACGGGAATGGAAGTATCCTCACCTTCCTATCGCAGAGAACCTTGGCATAGGAGCGGAGGTGGCCTCACCTCCGTTTGGCGCCGGGCGGTTGTGATCGCGCCGATGCTCTGTTGAGGTGCGAACGGGAATGAGGCCATTCCCGCCCCAGTTTTAGGATTTATTTTGCCGGGCGGGGTGGATCCGTGGGATACCACAGTCGCGGGATGGTGTTG
>CAYNZC010000145.1:0-9282 GCA_964401575.1 uncultured Verrucomicrobiota bacterium | reverse complement strand
CGATCCATCCTTTCAATTTGTCCAAAGCGGTTTCAGCCGTCTGCCGCGGCGTCACGGTGCCGTCATACACCACCGCCGGCGCAATGCCGCAGGCGCCAATGCACCGCGCCGTCAGCAATGAAAGTCGCCCATCGCCGGTTGTTTCGCCGGCTTTGATCCCGGCTTTCTCCTCAATGGCGCCAAGCACTTTGTCCGCCCCCTTCACGTAGCAGGCGGTTCCCATGCAGACCACACAGGTATGCTGGCCCTTGGGCTTCAGGGTGAAGAAATGGTAAAAGGTCGCCACACCATAAACACGGCTGGCAGGCAGCTTCAGTTTGTACGCAACAAACAGCAGCAGGTCATCCTCCAGGTAACCAAAAAGCTCCTGCGCCTTGTGCAGCACCTCGATCAGGGCGTCCTGGTTGAATTGGTGCTTCTTCATGTGGGCTTCAAGGATCTTGAATCGCTTGTCCCCACTCGCATGCTCGAGAATCTTCGGCAGCCTGTTCTGTTTTTTGTTCGAAAGCGCTATCATATATGCCTGTACGTGGCAGATTTCGACAAGCCCGCCCCCCAGGTTCCGGAGGGTGATCCCGTCGAAATCCAGCCCACACACTACCGGCCCGCATCATAAATTACTGTGCATGAATTGCTATTTGATAACCTTTTTTTGACACTTTTGTGAATAAGCGAAACTTTCAACGCAAATCACGCGCAAACGAATTCGCATTTTTGCCGGGTTCCAGCTATTATCTCCACAGGAGTTCGTTCATGCCAGCGGTAGTAACAGCCATGAGAGCCGGGGAGTGGTTCAAAAAAATATACGGCCAGCAACAAAAACATCTGGTCGCAGCCCCGGGAAGGGTCAACCTCATCGGGGAGCATACGGATTACAACGATGGTTTCGTACTGCCGATGGCGCTGGAACGATACACCGTGATTGCAGCCACGCCGCAGCAAGGCAGGGAGGTCACGATCCACAATGTCACCACCGGCGATACCGCCCTGTTCACGATCACACCAAACCTGAAACCCGGCAAACCCGACTGGGCTAACTATGTGAAAGGCGTCATCCACGGCTTTCAACTGAGGAAGAAACCCGTCCGCGGCTTTAATGCCATCATCGAGTCGGATGTCCCCTTCGGCGGCGGCCTGGCCAGCAGCGCAGCTCTTGCCGTCGCGACCGCCACCACCATCGAAATCATGGGCGGTTTCCAGCTCGCCCCCCGCGAAAAGGCTCTGCTCTGCCAGGAGGCAGAGCACCATTTCGCAAATGTGCCCTGTGGCATCATGGACCCCCTCATCGCCATACTGGCAGAACAGGATTCCGCCATGCTGCTGGACTGCAGATCCCTGGCGGTCAGGCCCGTCCCGATGCGGGACCCGTCGGTCAGGGTGCTCATCATTAATACCCGCGTCCGCCACAAAAACGCGGAAAGTGAGTACGCCGTGCGACGCAAGCAATGCATGGCTGCGGCAAAAACCCTGGGCGTCCAATCACTCAGAGACGCCACCCTGCCCCTCCTCAAAGCGGCCAAACCCTCAATGAACACGGTGGAATTCAGTCGGGCACATCATGTCATCACCGAAAACCAACGCACACTCCAGGCTGCCGCCGCCGCCGAAAAAGCCGATTGGCTCTCGTTCGGAAACCTGATGTACGCCAGCCACGCCTCGCTGCGAGACGACTACGAAGTCAGTTCTCCGGAACTGGACGCCGTGGTCCAGATCGCCACCGGGCTCGGAACCGACAACGGCGTGTTGGGCTGCAGGATGACTGGGGCCGGTTTCGGAGGTTCCGCTGTCGCACTGGTGCGGACAGACGCACTGCAGGACCTGATCAAGCGGTTCTCGGAGTCCTATGCCGACAGAACCGGCGGTGAGGCGGAGGTGTTTTCGACGCGCCCATCGGCAGGGGTGCGACCATTATAAAACGTTCTAAATCAACACTATAAAAAAATGTAAAGAATCTGTTGACGGCCTCAGTATCATTGTGATATCATACCGATACTATGAATGCACTGTCTTCCACTCAAAACCGCGAGCAGATCGCCACCGTCAAAAACGGATGGCTCATGCTCGTCATTCTCATTCTTTTCATCATCGGCTCCACAGCTCTGATGATCTACTCCATCCGCGCTGGGATCAACACTCGCACCGGGCTATTGCCAGTGCCTTTCTTCACTGCCCTCTTTCTCGAAGCCGTTGGATGGTTCTGCGTGGCCGGCTTCTTTACTCTACAACCCAATGAAGCGCGGGTGCTGATCCTGTTCGGCAAATACAAGGGCACCGTTCGGCACAGCGGATTCCACTGGGGCAACCCTTTCTACTCGAATGGACAGGCCACAGCCGTGCAGGCGACCGCCTCCGCAGAAAAACCACTCCAGCCTCACCAGGTCAGGTTTCGCGGATCGCGCCGGAATAAAATCTCGCTGCGCGCCCGAAACCTCAACAGCGACAAACTCAAGGTAAACGACAAACGCGGCAACCCGATCGAGATCGCCGCAGTCGTCGTGTGGCGCGTCGAAGACACCGCACAGGCCATGTTTGACGTGGATGATTACGAAACCTACGTTCGCATTCAAAGCGAGTCGGCCATTCGCCACCTGGCGAGCCGTTACGCCTACGATCACGGCGAAGAGAACGAGGTCACCCTCCGCAGCGGCGTGGAGGATGTCTCACACGCCTTGCAGGTGGAACTTCAGGCGCGTCTCGGCAAGGCGGGAGTGGCCGTCGAGGAAGCAAGACTCACGCACCTGGCCTATGCCCCGGAAATCGCCCAGGCAATGTTGCGCAGACAACAGGCCGAAGCGGTGATCGCCGCCCGCCAGAAAATCGTGCAGGGCGCCGTAAGCATGGTGGAAATGGCCCTCAATGACTTGTCCGCAAAGAAAGTGGTCGAACTGGACGATGACCGCCGGGCCGCCATGGTCAGCAACCTGATGGTCGTCCTGTGCGGTGAATCAGAGGTGCATCCCGTCATCAACGCGGGGACCCTCTACTCCTAGTCATGGCTGAGAGAAAACCGTTTTTGCTGCGGATGGACCCGGGCCTCTGGTCGGAACTGGAGGCCTGGGCGGCGTCCGAGTTGAGAAGCGTCAACGGACAGATCGAGTATCTTCTCAGGCAAGCCGTCCAGCGTCGCAAACGGGAAGACAACACCGCGCAGGGCGCACAGGAGACCACCTCGAAAGAGGGACCGCTATGAGCATTCCCCCCTCCCTGCACCTCTGAATTATGATCCGACTTGACCAGGCGTTAGTTGAACAGGGTTTGTTTCCAAGCCGTGAGAAGGCCAAGCGCGCCATCATGGCCGGGCAGGTCCGTGTGAACGGCCACGTCGACGCAAAAGCCAGCGAGACCGTTGGCGAGACCGATCTTCTGGAAGTGCCCGAGACAGAACGCTATGTCAGCCGCGGCGGATACAAGCTCGAACACGCGTTGCGGCATTTCGATCTATGCGTGCAAGGCGTCGTGGCGCTGGACGTCGGCGCATCCACCGGTGGATTTACCGATTGTCTGCTCCAGCACGGAGCGGCGCTTGTGTACGCCATAGACGTCGGCCACGGGCAACTGGCCTGGAAGCTGCGCCAGGACCCGCGCGTGGTGGTCATGGAGCGCACGAATGCCCGGAACCTTTCCCGTGGCTCATTCCCGGAAAATTTTTCCGGCGCCGGCATGGCAGTGGCGGATTGCTCTTTTATTTCTCTCACGAAAATCCTCCCGCCACTGATTGATTTGTTGAGCGCATCCGCTAAGATCGTTGCGCTTGTGAAACCGCAGTTCGAAGCCGGCAAGGCCGAGGCGGACCGCGGAGCGGGTGTGATCAGAGACCCGCTCATTCACCAGCGGGTTCTCCGCGAACTCGAGTTGTTCGTATGTGGCGATCCGCGCCTGCAGTGGTCGGGTTCGGTGGAGTCGCCATTGCTCGGGCCCGCGGGCAACAAGGAATTCCTGGCGTTAATTGAAAAGCATAGCTGACAAAATCAGGGACGTAGGCCTGGTGGCAAACACCGAAAAGGCCTCGTGCGCTGCCGTGGTCAAAAAGGCGGCGGACCTGATCCGAAAATCCGGCCGCAGGATCTGGGCTGACGAGGCCACAGCCGCGCTGGCGGGCAGCTCCTGCGGCAACTGCAACACTCTGGCGGACCTGAGCGCCAGGGTGGACCTCCTCCTGGTTTTCGGCGGGGATGGCACAATGCTCCGCGCCGCGCGCGAAGTCACGGGCTCGGCCACCCCCATGCTCGGCGTAAACACCGGCAGCCTGGGCTTCCTCACTGCGGTCTCCGCCCGCGATATTGGCCGTGCTCTGACCCGGATCTGGCGTGGAGAAATCCGCTTTGAACAGCGCGTTCTGCTCAAGGCGGAGGGTTTGACCAACGGCCGGCGCTTTTCACAACAAGCCCTGAACGATTTCGTGATCAGCCGCAGCACCGCCTCGCGCCTGATCGAGCTCGAGGTCAAAATTGACGGGGAAGCCCTCACACGCTATCGCTGCGACGGCTTGATCGTCAGTTCACCCACGGGTTCCACTGCTTACTCCCTGGCCGCGGGCGGCGCAGTGGTCTTCCCGACGGCCAACGTGCTCGAAATCTCCCCGATCTGCCCGCACACCCTGTCGAACCGTTCACTCATCGTGCCGCTCGACTCGACCATTCAGGTAAAAGTGGTCAGCCTCCGGCCAGAGACCAGCCTCAGCGCCGACGGCCAGGTCGTCACAGAGCTCGCCTCCGGCGATGTCCTGACAATCCGCCGGGCCCGCGACCCTATTCGGCTGACCTATCTTGCGGACAGCTCATTCTGCGAGACCCTCCGCCTTAAACTGCACTGGCGCGGAGCCTCGTTCTAAAACCATGGTGCGCCTCAAAGACATCGCCCAAGCAACCGGCCTGTCATTAATGACCATCTCGAAGGCACTTCGCGATGAGCATGACATTTCTCCGGCGACAAAGGCGCGGGTAAAGGCAGTGGCACAGCAGATGGGCTACGTGCCGGACAGCAGCGCTCGAAGTCTGCGCACCCGCAGCACGCGTCTGCTGGGCATTGTGATCTCCTCGGTCACAAACCCGATCTTTGCGCGAATGGTGCTGGCCATCCAGGAAAAGGCCTTCGAGCTCGGCTACGATGTGCTGCTCTCCTACACCGGGAACGACCCCGAACGCGAGGACATGGCCTTGCGACGCTTGCTGGCGCGGCGTGTCGAGGGAATCTTCGTGTCGCCGGTTTACCGAATCACCGGGGCAGTGCGCATTTACCAGGAACTGGCAGGCCAGAACACGCCAACAGTCCTCCTGGGCCACCCAACGCAGTTTTGCAGCCAGTTCCCAAGCGTGGAATGCGACGACACTCTCGGCGCCTACGATGTCACGCGACATTTGCTCAGCCTCGGGCATCGAAAAATTGCGTTCCTGGGCGGGCCGCCCGGCACTCCGTGGACGGCCGAGCGCTTCGATGGCTACCGGCGCGCCCTGCGCGAGAGTGGACTCGACACGGAAGACGGGCTGATCTTCCAGGCCGGAAGCAGCATCGATGCCGGGCGCAAAACCGCCGAACAGATTATCTCCGAACGCACCGGAGCCACGGCAATCCAGGCAGTCAACGACCTCGTCGCGGTGGGTTGCGCGGAGGTATTTCTCGAGCGCGGCCTGCGCATCCCGTCTGACGTCTCAATCACCGGTTTCGGAAATGTAACTGTCAGCGAGCACTTTCGGGTCCCTTTGACCACCTCGAACCAGCCGAAATACCGGCTGGGCCTGGCCGGAATGGACCTGATGCTTCAGCTTCTCAAAGGCCGCAAGACCGATCCCCTCCGTCTGCCCCCCGAATTGGTAGTCCGCTCCAGCAGCGGCACCGCTCCTGCTTCATCTGTCTTTGAGCGTCTTTAAGGCGCTCACGAACAGAAACAAGCAGTATGAAACGAATATTAACCATCGCGCTGGTCGTTATCGGCGTCTCGGGTGTCCTCTGGATGGCTAAAGGTTGGACACTCCGCAAAGGCGACGACAAGATCGCCAAGTTCAACGCGGATTGTGACAACCTCATCCTGGGCATCCAGCAATACAGGGAATTCGTCGGGTCATACCCGGGCGGGAATAATGCCGCCATCGCAAAAGCGCTGCTGGGCCAGACCGAGAAGAAGGTGCTCATCCTGGCCGTCCGCCGCAGCGACATGAACGATAAGGGCGAAATGCTGGATCCGTGGCGCACGCCTCTCCAGTTCTACTTCTCGCACAACGAGGTCATGATCCGCTCAGCCGGACCGAACAAGGTGTTCGAGGATAGCGCCACGCTGAGCGCAGACGACCTTTACCGTTGCGCGGGAAAAGAAAAATAAAACGCGAGCCGGCGCCGCTCGGAACCGCCCCGGTTTGGGCGGCTAATCCGCTGTTCCGTCAGCCAGGTTCTCTACCCCTGGCTGCATGGCAGACTGCCGAGATCCATCGCGCAATTCAGAGGATGCCCCCTTACCGGCATCCCTCCACATCCCTCGCTCAGATCTTTGGCTCCCAACCTTTCCGGTAAGTCCGTCCCCAGAACTTCCTCACTTCCCGTTCTTTGTTGAGCAGTCTGCGGCTCTTCGGATCAAAATCCACAGTCCGGCCGCTGCGCCAGGCAATGTTGCCAAGATGGCATATAAGCGCGCTCTTCTGGCCTTCCTCAATTTCGGCCTTTAGCGGCGCGCCATCCGTAATCGCATCCACAAAGTTTTGGAAGTGAAGCGCGTCGAACTGGAACAAACCCCTGGTTTGTTTTCCGCTGATTTCACGAAGCACTTTGTTCCTGGGATCGTAAAAAATGGCGTTCGAACCGGTGATCACCATCGTCCCGTCGCTGCCCAGAAAGCTGACGCCAAATCCGCTGCCTTCGGACCCGCGCGGGGCGCAACTGTGTCCTTCCCATGAAATCCCCTTGTCCCCATAGTCGAAAGCGGCCAGGGTCGTATCCGGCATCTCCCAATCATCCTTGTGGAAGTAACGGTTTCCGGCACAGGTGATTCTCTTTGGCAGCCCAACCTGGAGCCCCCATAAGGCGAGATCAATGGCATGCACACCATTGCCTCCCAGTTCCGCAGTGCCCCAGTTCCAAAACCAATGCCAGTTGTAGTGAACGACGTTGTCGCGATAGGGTTGCTCCGGCGCAGGCCCCTGCCAGAGGGAATAATCAAGCCAGTCCGGAACAGGCGCAGGCTTCCCGTAGCCAATGGGTTCCCGTTTGTTGGCATACCAGCAACGCGCAAAATGGACTTTCCCGATCTCGCCTGCCAGCAACCCTTCCATTGCCTCCACCACCCACGGCCAGCTCCGCCTCTGGTTCCCAAGCTGGACAACACGCTTGTGCTTCCGCGCTGCGGCAACAACCATCGCGCACTCCGCGGCATTGTGACTGCCGGGCTTCTCCAGGTAAACGTGCTTGCCCGCCGCGCAAGCCAGCACCGCAGCCGGCGTGTGCCAATGGTCAGGCATTGCAATCGAGACGGCGTCCAGATCCCGGTCCTCGAGCACCCGCCGAAGGTCCTTTTCTCCCTTCGGCGCTCTTTCCTGGTGCCTCGCGACCGCCTCAATTCCCTTCTGCATCGCCCGGCTGTCCACATCGCACACGCAGGTGATCTCCGCGTTGGGCACCTTCGACCAGGCTGTAATGTGTCCCATGCCGCGCCCGTTGCAGCCCACGATCGCCAGGCGCAGTTTCTTGCTCGGAGCGACGGCCCCGTGAATGGCGGGAGCCGCTGCCAGCACGGCAATTCCACCCGCAAACAGGGAGGTGTTCTTAAGAAAGTTTCTTCGATTCATTGTTGCATTCATAAATGGTTGTGTTGTCAGTATCATGCGGACCCTGATGCGGCCCGCTGACCGCTCCAGTAATTCTGAAGCCTCGCAAATTCGTCGAACATCAAGCAAGGCATCTCGGGAGCGACGCCCAACGCCTCCCACGCGCCGTAATCGAACGCGATGAAGCCCCCGTCGGCCGTGCCCCAATGCCGCACCAGCAGGCGGGCTTCCTCCCGGATCTCTTTTTCGTTGCCACGCGGCATGGTGGATTGAATATCCACCGTCGCCAGGAAACAGACCTTCCCCCGGAATTGATCCCCGAACTCGACCAGGCCGTAACTGCGTGATTGCTGCATGTTCAGCACATCCGCCCCGGCTTCTATCAGCGTGGGCACAAAGGCATTGATTTTGCCGCAGCTATGCAGAATCACATGCCACCCGCATTGGTGGATGACATCAAAAATCCGCCTGTAACGAGGAGTGAAAAACGTGTCCAGCATCCTCTTGCTGATAAACGGCCCTTCCTGCGTGCCCCAGTCATCCGTGACGAAAAGCCCGTGTATGCGGTTTCCAAACCTGCGGTGCAGCTCGCGGCACTGCTCGATTTTGAACTCCGCAATCATGTCGAGCACACGATGGATTTTTTCCGGTTCAGCGTAAAAGTCCTCCATCGTCTCGGCAAAGCCGCGAAGCTTGTGCAGGCGCGAGAACAGGAGGCTGTGCGCGGTAAGCGCCACGTAACGGGCGCCCGCCTCATCGATCATCGGCCCCAGGCGTTCGTAGTAAAACGGGTTCCGCGCATCCGGAGGACGGTAGGAATCGAGCGCCCCCCAATCGGAGAGCGGACAGCTTGTGACCTGGCCAATGTTTTTAAGGTCTGTGCCGCTCCATCCGCAACCCCAATCGTCCTGCACCGGATTGTCAAAGAACCAGCCCGCCTCCGCTCGATCCATCTCCCATATATTGCAGACGTCATCGGGAAAACCAGGCATCTTGTGGTTCCAATGCTGCCAGAACGGCAGCCGTGGAGGGCCGCCAAATTCAATTGCGCGTCGGACGATCTCGTAGGACGTCATGGCCATCCAGATGAAGAAGCAAAACCGGAGAAAGGTCAATCACTTGTGGCCTGCAGCTCTTGAATTTTCCCGCGTCTGTAACTGATCAGCCACGCTCGCGCACCCGCACCTGAAGCACTCACATTTGCCAACGGGCGGCCAACTGCCCCTGCAAATCTGTGCGCTGTGCTGAAACACCAACAGGAGTGATGCCACCCCCCCCCAGCCCGGCAATCTCGATCCAATCACTCACATCAAACTTTTTCTATCACCGAGCTTGCTGGATTCATTTTCCGGATTAGTATTAGAAACATTCAGCGCGTATAAATCTTATCTTATGTTTGAAAGACGAGTGCCAACTGGCCTATCCCATACACCCCGCCGCCATTGTCAGAACACGATTATTCTCAGGAATCGCCTGTCTCGCGCGACTCCGCTGCTGGCGGTGCTGGTACTTTCCCTCCTGAATCCCGGGC
>CAYNZC010000144.1:0-9651 GCA_964401575.1 uncultured Verrucomicrobiota bacterium | reverse complement strand
CGGGTGGGCATTGTGGGCGGGCGGTTTGGCGCCGGCTTCCAATTTCACCAGCACCCCGATTGCATTGTGGAGGCTGTGAGCGATCTGCGTCCGGAGCGGTGCGAGCGGCTGCAGAAGGTTTACCAGTGCAAGAAAGCCTACGAATCGCTCGAGAAGCTTATTCTGGATAAGAATGTGGATGCGGTGTTTATCGCCACGCCAGCCCCGGACCACGTGCGTCATACGGTGATGACGCTCAAAGCCGGCAAGCACGTGCTTTCGGCGGTGCCTGCTGCCATGACATTGGAGGAGTGCGAGGAGTTGATCAACGCTGTGAAGCAGAGCGGATTGACTTACATGATGGGAGAGACCAGCTACTGGCAGCAGCACACCATCTCCGCGCGCAACTTCTATCAGGAAGGCAAGTTCGGCTCCCTGTTCCGCACGATGTCGGTTTATCATCATCCCGGTTTGGAATCGCTCTACTTTGAGGACGGCAAGCGGACATGGCGCCACGGGCTGCCCCCGATGAATTATCCTACGCATTGCACTGCGCACCTGGTCGGCGTGACGGGAGAACGTCTGACCGAAGTCAGTTGCATCGGGTGGGGCGATGGCGACCCGATCTGCAAAGACAACGCATACAACAATCCATTTTGGAACGAAACAGCCCAGTTTAAGACCAACAAAGGAAACACCATGGGCGTGGAGGTGTGGTGGCGTGGGGCGCAGAAGGGCGGGGAACGCGCAAGCTGGTATGGAGACAAAATGAGTTTCTTTTGTGCCAGTCCAAACCACACATCCAAGCCGACGCCGACCATTGTTCGAGCAGCCGGTCAGACGGAGAAGGACGAAGGCGGTTTTGAACGTCAGCTTCCCGGTTTCGAGGAGTATGCTGTGCCGCAATGGTGGAAGACCGATATGTTGCCGGAACCGCTTCGGCATGACAGCGGTCACCACGGGTCGCACACGTTCATTACCCACGAGTTTGTGGATGCTGTGCTGAAGGGGCGCAGACCCATGGTTGATGTGTACGCAGCGGTTGCCTGCACGGCCCCGGGCATTGTTGCGCACCAATCCGCCCTGAAAAATGGCGAACTGCTTAAGATCCCTTCTTTTGATCCGACAAAACGCAGCTAAGCATGCACAACCAAAACTCGGTGCGGATGGCTCTTCTGAGCCTGTCGATGGAGTTGTACCGGAAAACAATACCTGGTACCATTCCCAAGTACGTGGCGTTCCACGAAACTCTGGCAGGGAAACTTGCGACCATGGGCGCCGTTGTGGCCCAGGGGCTCTGTTACACCCGCCAGGAGGTCGAGGCTGCCGTCGCGTCGGCTGAAGCCGGCGGCGCGGAAGTGCTGGTCGTCGTTTTCCAATCGTACCATCCCTCATTAAACGCTCTGAGCGCGCTTGCAAACACGCGGCTTCCGCTGCTCTTCTGGAACACACAACGGCTGAGCGGCATCGGGGCCGACTTCAGCGTCAACGACATGCTCGAGAATCACGGGATGCATGGTGTCCAGGACCTCTGCAGTTGCCTTCGAGGCGCTGGACGCAACTTTGGCATTGTCTCGGGACACTACGAAGACAAGGCGCACCTGGAAGAATTGAACTACCGGGTGCGCGCATGCGCGGCGGTGTCCTTCGGCCGCCAAATGAAGGTGGGGATGCTCGGCAGGCCCCTGGAAGGCATGGGCGACTTCCTCGTGAACCCGACGAGCCTCCAATCTCACTGGGGGCCCTCGATTCAGAGGATCTCCGTTTCAGAACTCGGGGATGAAGTGGAACGCGCCGCGCCGGAGGAGATAACCGGGGCGATGGAGCATGACCGAAGCCTATTTGACTTCGCGCCGGATATCACCGAGGAGGATCATCGGCGCTCCGCACGGTTGACAGTTGCTTTGCGGCAGATCGTGCGCTCGAACGGGCTGCAGGCATTTACGCAGCACTTCGGCCTTTACGGAGAGGATGCCCGCTGCGAGACCTGCCCCTTCCTGGCGATAAATCATCTGGTTGCGGAAGGAGTCGGGTATGCCGGGGAAGGGGACGTTCTGACTGCGGCGCTGGATGCCACCCTGGGCTACGTTTTTGGGCGCAGCAGTTTCTGTGAGATGTTCACAGCCGATTTCGAAAGAAACCGGGTCTTTTTTTACCACATGGGCGAGGGTAACTACACCATGGCCAGGCATGGGCAAAAGCCCCTGTTGAAAAAGGTGCCCTACACATTCGGCAATGGCCACCCGTACCTGGCGCCTGTGTTCACCTATGCCCCCGGCCCTTCCACGTTTGTGAATATCGCGCCGGACGGTGC
Organism: uncultured Verrucomicrobiota bacterium; assembly: GCA_964401575.1. GTDB lineage: Bacteria > Verrucomicrobiota > Verrucomicrobiia > Limisphaerales > UBA8199 > CAYNZC01. Next base: position 7,358 of record CAYNZC010000144.1, on the reverse strand, counting down.
AAGCGGCTTTCGACTGATCGCTTTCGAGGCGGAGGTCACTGATTGGTCGTGTGTGGATAGACTGACCGCGCCGCATTTCACCATCGAAATCAGGGGGAAGCTCGGCGATCTGCTGGACGCTTATAGCATGGAGGGCGGAACGCACCATCTATCACGGGTGGAAGGCAGGCAGGCCGGGCGGCTTCAGCACCTGGCCCGGATGCTTGAGATGGAACTGGTGCTGATCTGACATGCGCGAGGCCTTCGTATTGGGAGTGGATATCGGCACCACCAATATCAAGGTGCTGGCGTTGGATGCGCATGGCGAGGTCGTCGCCCGCGCCGCTTCCGGGTGCGAGGTGCGCGCAGGCGCTGACGGTCAGGTGACGCAGGATCCTGGCGAGTGGATGGCGGCACTGGACACCTGTTTTGCTGCGATCGGCTGCCAATGCTCGCTGGATGCGGTGAAGGCGCTGGGGGTTTCGGCGCAAGGTGAGACCCTGATCTGTTGCGATGCACAGAATCATCCCCTGGCGCCCGCGATGAGTTGGATGGACACCCGGGCAGTGGCCGAAGCATCCGAATTGCTGGCCGAACGGAACGACTGGCATACCCGGACCGGAAAGCCCGTAGCCGCTTACTCGAGCCTCGCCAAGATCCGCTGGATCCAAAAACACCAGCCGGTCTTATTCGATCGCGTTGTGCGGTTCTGCCAGGTTGCTGATTACATGGTTGCGGCATTTACTGGTGAATGGCTGCTGGATGCGAACAACGCTTCGTTTACGTCCTGCTTCAATCTGTGCCAAAGGAATTGGGATTCCGAACTGATCGCCCGTTATGGATTATCAGGCAGGCTGCCGGAGGTTCGGGAGTCGGGCACGGTGGCTGGAAGACTTCGGCCCGGACTGGCCAGGCGCTGGGGCCTGTCCCGGGAGTCCCGTGTTGTTCTGGGGGGGCACGACCAGGGGTGCGCCGCCATTGGAGCGGGGTTGCCAGACAAAAGCATTTTGCTTTCTACCGGCACAGCCTGGGTGCTTTACGCCTCGATGCCGGAACCGCGGCTCGCACCCGGGTGCCGCGCCATTACCTATTGCCATGCCCGGCCAAATTCATGGGCGGCCCTTGCCGCTTTCTCCGGTGGTGGCGCCCTGGACGCTTTTGCCTCCCGGTTTTTGGCCGGGAACAATCCCGCCCCGGCGTACGCCGCCATAGAATCCCGGCCCGATCTTGCCGGGGATTTGCTCGTGCTGCCCTATTTTTTCGGCGCGAACGCTCCCTCCAATGATCCCAAGGCCAGGGGGGCCATTTTAAACATGGGTCCCGCCCATGGGCCCGAACATGTTTTCTATGCAATCCTCGAAAGCATCGCTTTCGAAACCCGCCGGAATCTGACAACGTTTTGCGAGATGCAGGTTGATTGCAGCCAGATCATCATGACAGGTGGCGCGACCCGTAGCGGTGTGTGGCCGCAGATTGTGGCAGATGTGTGCGGCGTCCCGGTGCGCTTGTCATCGGAGCAGGATGCCGCTGCGCTCGGTGCGGCAATCCTGGCCGGCGAATCAGAGGGGCTATGGGAACGAGGGGTTGTGCCTGGCCTCAGTCGGCAACCTGCCATTCAGCCGGTGGTTGGCAACAGGAAACGCCTGGAGATGAAATACGAACAATACCTGAACGCCGTCGCCATGGACCAGGCGCGACGCGCCCACAACGAGGGGTAACGGAGCTATGAAGATATTCACTCCCACCGCAGCGGATCGGCAACTCTACACGGAGGAACTCCGCGATTTTCTGCCGGATACGATTATCGACCTTCACACGCACCTGGCGGTGCCGGGCAGCATGGCACAACCTTCTGCGGAGCGATTGGCGCGATACTGGGTGCTGCGGTTGCCGATGGAGCAATCCGTTGAGGAATTTCTGGAGGCATACGACCTGTTGTTGCCGGGCAAGAGGGTTTCAGCGAGCGCTTTTGCAATGCCGCTGATGGAATCGGATATTCCGCGGCAGAACCGGGGTGTTTTGCAGGCGGCTCGCTCGCATCCAAACCGGATACACCCTTTCCTGGTTGTCACTCCGGCTATCACGGAAGAGGAAATCGAGTGTGCTCTGAATGACGGCTTTATCGGCCTGAAACCCTACCCGGATTTTGTCACAGGCGATCATCCGGGCGAGGAGCGTATCGGCGAGTTTTTGACGCCCGCAATGTGCGCGGTCGCGGACCGGCGCAAACTGCCGGTGATCCTGCACATTTCCCGGAGCCGGCGTTTTGCCGATCCGGAGAATATCGCGGACCTCATTTATATTGCAGCCCGCTACCCTGGCATGCGGCTTGTGATCGCCCATTTCGGGCGGTCCTACACCTCCATGTATTTGAAGAAAGGGTTGGACGCTTTGGGGGGCAGGGCTCCCTGGTGGTATGATTTTTCCGCAGTGACCAACCCGGAAGTGTTCCGGCTGGCGTTGCAGCAGATTCCGCATGATCGAATCTGTTTCGGTTTTGATAATCCGCTCATGCTGTCACGTGGGTATTACGACTTTCCTTCCGAAGACCGTTACCAGGTGCATATCCACGGCTACAATCTCCCGAGTGCGAACTATCCCCCGCTGGCCTACCAGATCCTGCTGGGTTTCAAGCAGGCGGCGATGGACCTGGGCCTGTCTGGCGAGAGTCTCGAAAAGATTTTCCATCACAACGCTCTCACGGTTTTGACCGGGCGAGGGACGCCCGAACACTGAACAGCAACCATGCGAAGCAGCATCGATTTCATTCTTTTCGCGCTTTACCTCGTTGCAAACGTGGCGATTGGCCTCTGGGTCGCCCGCCGCAGGCCTTCCGATTCCAAAGGTTACTTTCTGGCCGGTGAAAAGCTTCCCTGGTACGCGATCGGCGGCTCGATCATCGCCGCCAACATCAGCACGGAACATTTCATCGGGATGATCGGCATTGCCTACGTTGTCGGGTTTGTCGTCGCGCAATGGGAGTGGGGCAACTGGTTTACCTTCTCGGCCTTAATCTGGATTTTTCTCCCGTTCTACCTGCGGGGCGGCCTCTACACGATGCCGGAGTTTCTCGAGCGCCGCTACAATCCGGCATGCCGTTACCTTTTCGCCGTCTGCTCCCTGGTGCTGTGGATTATCGCACAAATGGCCGTCGTCATGCTTGCCGGCGGCAAGGCCATGAAAGGCATGTTCGGCATTGACGAGTCGGTGACCATTATTCTCCTGGCCATCCTGGCGGGCAGTTACACGATCTACGGAGGTTTGATTTCGGTTGCGTGGACGGATTTCGTTCAGTTTGTGGTCATGATGCTTGGAGGATTGATTGTGACGGTTGTCGGCTTGCACCGCGTTGGCGGCCTGGATGAACTCATGCTCTCCGCTCCCGAAAAGTTCAGGATGATCTATCCGATCACGGACAAGGATTACCCGTGGTTTGGTGTCTGGACCCTGTTTTTGTCCATCGGCATTTGGTACAACTGCACCAACCAGTTTATCGTTCAACGATGTCTCGGCGCGCGCAGTGAATGGGATGCCCGCATGGGCGTGGTTTTCGCCGGGATGATGAAGATCCTGCTGCCGTTGCTGGTGGTGGTGCCGGGAATCGTGGCGTTCAAGCTCTTTCCAAACCTCCCGGACAAAGATCAGGCGTTTCCCTGGCTGGTTCGTGAGTTGGTGCCCGTGGGCCTGAGCGGCATTGTGATGGCCGGCTTGGCCAGCGGCATGTTGTCGCATGTCAGCTCGGTGCTGAATTCATGCAGCACGGTGTTTACGATGGATCTTTACAAACCGTTCTTCGGAAGGAACAAGTCCGAGGAACACCTGGTTCTCGTCGGGCGCACGAGCGCGTTTCTGATTCTTCTGGTGGCGACGCTTCTGGCAATTTGGTTCAGCCATCGGCAGCTTGGGGTATTTCTCTTAATCCAGGAGGTGGGCGCCTGGGTGGCTGCGCCAATCGCCGCGGTGTTCCTGCTGGGAGTTCTCTGGCGCGGAACGACCGCTTTCGCCGCTACTTTCGTCCTGATCTTCGGCTTTCCCTACACCGCGTTTGTGGAGTTCGTTCTCTTCAAACGCGTCTCGTGGTTGATGCCGTTTGACAATTGGCTGAACCGCACGTTTGTCGTCTGGCTGACTTCAATCATCCTGCTGGTCCTGATTTCCTTCTTCACCAAAGCGCCGGACCCGGAGCGGATCCGCGGAATCATCTGGTCCTGGAAACTGGCCCGCCTGCCGGATTCGGAACGTCACCGCAATCGTGGTTTCCGGAATTTATTCCTGTGGTGGCTGATTTTTATTGGCATTATGGCCGCGCTTTATGGCTTTATGTTCTGGTTCCAATTCTGGGGACCAGGAGCAAAAGCCGGCTAGGCTCTCAAGTCGGAATTCAGTTAATATGAAACTCAGTCTCTCGCTCAAAAAGATTCTCGGTCCCAACGGGCCGGGGATTGATGCCGCCATGCGCCGAGGCCTTCGGTTCCTGGACGCACACAGCCACACCGCGCTTCTTGAAAGTGTGGGCAAGACCATTCGCAGCGTGCCTGCTTTCAAGGCAATCGATAAATCCGCTTTGCAGGATTCGTATGGCGGAAACCAAAAAGGTCCGAGCGACGACTTCCTGGTGGGGCGCGGCCTTTTTTACCTGGGCGAACAACGCCGGCTTTTCCTGGACTGCACCTCCGGGCATTACCAGATGACCTGGGGCTACGGGCACCCCGAGTTGAGCGAGGCGGCGGAAGTGGCGGCGCGAAAGGGCGTATGCTGGGACAACCACTCCAACATTCCGCAGGCTCCGGTAAAGCGCCTTGGCAAGGTGCTGGTCGAACTCGCCAACGCGCCCGGACAAAAGGATCCGCTGGATACGGTTTTGCTCGGGGTGTGCACGGGCTCGGTTGCTTGCGCGGGGGCGTTGAAAATTCAGCTCAAGGTTTTCGAAAAGGCGCGCGGCGCGAAAGTGAAGCCGGTCATTATTTCCATGGCGGGAAATTATCACGGCTCAGACATGATCCCCCAGTTCATGCGTGGGATGTGGGGGCACATGGCGCGCCCGTTTGTCCTGGTCAATGTCGAGCCGAACGATCCCGGCGCCTTGATTAAGGCTTTCCAGGAGCATGGGGACCGGGTTGCCGGGTTCTGGGCGGAACCGATCCTAATGAACCGTGAGGCCATCGCTCTGGACGTGGACTTTCTTCGCCTGGCCCAGAAGTGGTGCCGCAACGTGGGCGCATTGATGTGCATTGATGAGATCCAGACCGGTTTCTGGCAGCCGGAGATCTTTGAATTCCGCACTCTCGGACTGGAGCCGGATCTTGTGGTCCTTGGAAAAGGCATGAGCGCGGGGTTCCACCCGCTTTCCGGTGTTCTGCTGCGTTCGCGTCACGATGTGCTGGCGCAGTACGATGCCATCAGCACCAATGGCAGTGCGGCCTTGCCAGCTTATGTGGCGCTCTGCTCCCTCGAGTTGATTCGCCAGCAACGGCTGCGTTTGAAAGCCATCAAGTCAAGGATCCAGTCCGGGTTCGAGGCTCTCGCGGCTGAGTTTCCCGGGAAGGTGCTTTCGGCGCAGGGAAGGGGGTATCTCTCGGGTTTGAAGTTTCGCAAGGTGGAGGATGCGCTGCAGTTCCACCGGGATCTGCTCAATGCCGGTCTTTGGACCCGTGTCCATGCCTATCACGCCGGACACAGCACGGTTCTGACCAAGCTCGGATTGCTGGCGGATGAACAGGTAGTGGATTTTGTGCTCGGTTCATTCCGGAAGTTGCTCCAACGGCGCGAGTCGGGCAAAAGGAGTCTTTAACTCGAATGAAAACGATTCGCTTCGGAATCATCGGGGGCGGGTTGATGGGGCGGGAGTTTGCGAGTGCGGCAGCCCGCTGGATGCACCTGCTGGACATGAAGGCGCGTCCGGAAATCGTCGCGTTGTGCGACCGCAATCCTGCCGTTCACGCCTGGTATCGGGAAAACCTCCCCGGCATTCGGCAATACACGGATGATTACCGTGCGCTGTTGGCGAATTCCGAGGTGGAGGCCGTTTATGTCGCAGTGCCCCATAACCTGCACGAGGAGATCTATTGCGCCGCCATTGAAGCAGGCAAGCATCTCATGGGCGAGAAGCCGTTCGGCATGGACATGCCCGCCAACCGCAGGATTTTGGAGGTCGCCCGGAAATACCCGAAAGCTTTCGTGCGGTGTTCCTCCGAGTCCCCCTTCTTTCCAGCCATGCAGCGGCTCTGCGCGCTGATCGAACAGGGCGCGTTTGGCCGGGTGATCGAGCTGAACACGGGATTCCTGCACTCGAGCGACCTGGACCCGAACAAGCCGATCAACTGGAAGCGGATGATAGAATTCAACGGCGAATACGGCGTGTTGGGAGATTTGGGCATGCACGCACTGCATGTGCCTTTCCGTGCCGGGTGGCGGCCCCGGAACGTGCGGGCAATCCTCTCGAACATTATTACGCAACGTCCGGATGCCACCGGAAAACTCGTCCCATGCGAGACGTGGGACAATGGCACGCTGCTCATGGAAACTGCCGGGGCGGATGGCAGCGTCTTTCCGTGGACGCTCAAGCTTCAGCGTATTGCGCCCGGCCATCGAAATACATGGTACACAGAAATTCTGGGCACGCGGGCATCCGCGCGATGGTCCAGCGAGATTCCCGAGTGCCTCGAAATCTTCCGCGGCGCGCCCGGGGAGATTCAGGGTTGGCAGCGGGTGCAGGTGGGGTATCAGCCGGCGTTCAAAGCGATCACCGGCGGCATCTTCGAGTTTGGCTTTTCCGATTCTATTCTTCAGATGTGGGCCTCGTTTGTCCATGAACTCGCCGAGGGCAAGCCGATTGGCAAATTTGCCGGTTGTGTGTTGCCGGAAGAAACCGCTCTCAGCCACCAGCTTTTTACGGCGGCTCTTCAATCCCAGAAGAGTGGCTCGACGATGCTGCTGAACGAGCAGATGGGCTGAGGCGTTGCAGTATTCATGCCGGTTACGCCCGGCATGCTGCTGGGGGCCTGTTGCTGCGCACTGCGGCGCGAAAGCACGTGTGGACGAGAGGGGCGCAAGCGGCCTTCCCCGTTGCGGTCTCTTGCAATGGGCTTGAAGACAGCCGCGTCGCCGCTGCATCTCAGAGTTTTCGGAGATCGCTCCAATAATCGCGTCCGCCAACTGTGTCCTTCTGTGTATCAGGCATCTGTGCTGCATGCATGCCGAGTCCGTGCTACAAATGAGCTTGCCGTTTTGAGCGAATCGGGCATAGTTATTACCGTCATAACTGACAAAGCCCGCGTGGCGGAATTGGCAGACGCGCTAGATTCAGGTTCTAGTAGGTAACACTGTACAGGTTCAAGTCCTGTCGCGGGCACCACCTCGATATTTCCCCTTCAAACATC
>CAYNZC010000143.1:0-9769 GCA_964401575.1 uncultured Verrucomicrobiota bacterium | reverse complement strand
TCCGGCAGGAAACCAGTAAGTGCTCTCTTGTCCCCACCATGGGTGGTCCGTTGGTATCGGAGGGGATTGTTTGGCCGTAGCCTGGATTGTTTTTGCAAAATTTTGACTTTCGTTTTTTTCGCCGGACATAGAACCTCATGAAAACAGTAATATCCAGACAATGAATCCTCGATACAGCATCGGGCTTGATTACGGGACGAACTCCGTGCGCGCGGTGATCGTCAACACGTCCAACGGCAAAGAAGCGGGCAGTGCCGCGTGGAGTTACGAGAACGGCCTTCAGGGTGTAATTCTTACACGCGATCCAAACCTGGCGCGGCAGCACCCGGCTGATTACATGAAAGGAGCGGAGACTGCTATCAGCAAGGCACTCGCAGATGCGAAGAGGAAAACACGCGGCTTCAAGGCGGAGCAGATAGTCGGCATTGGAGTGGACGCGACGGGCAGTACCCCGCTGCCTGTGGATGCGACCGGGCAACCGCTGGCCTTTCAGAGGAGGTTCGCGAGGAATCCTGCGGCGATGGCTTGGTTGTGGAAGGATCACACAGGCATTGCCGAGGCATGCGAAATTACAGGCCTGGCCAGCAAGATTAGACCTCAGTATCTCGCAAAGTGCGGCGGCACTTACTCCAGTGAATGGTTCTTCAGCAAGATTCTGCACTGTCTGCGCACGTCACCGCAGGTCTTTGATGCGGCCTATACATGGGTGGAATGCGCGGATTACATTCCTGCGGCACTTACCGGCACACAACATCCTGACAAGCTGACTGTGGGCGTCTGCGCTGCCGGCCATAAAGCCATGTACAGCGATACCTGGGGCGGCTACCCGGATGCGGAGTTTCTCGGGAAGCTGGACCCTAAAATGGGAGCGCTCCGGGGCCGGTTGCAGGCAAAAGCACATGCGATTGACCGTCCAGTGGGAGGGCTGACAACAGATTGGGCACGGCGCACGGGATTGCGCGCAGGTATTCCGGTCGCTGTGGGCGCGATCGATGCTCACCTGGGCGCTGTCGGAAGCGGCATCGCTCCGGGCACCCTTGTGAAGATTATCGGAACGAGTTCGTGCGACATGATGGTTGTCCCGGTGGATCGGAATCTCGCGGACATTCCCGGGCTTTGTGGCATCGTGAATGGCAGCATCCTGCCTGGGTTCTATGGTCTTGAGGCTGGACAATCGGCGGTTGGCGACATTTTTAACTGGTTTGTGAATTACATTCAGCCTTGCGGGAGAGATGGGACACACCAGGAACTTACGGCAAGCGCAGCAAAACTCAAACCGGGCGAAAGCGGCCTGCTTGCGCTGGACTGGAACAATGGAAATCGGACCATACTCGCGGACCAACGACTCACGGGATTGTTGCTCGGGCAGACGCTTTATACGACACCGGCCGAGATTTATCGCGCGTTGATCGAGGCTACAGCTTTTGGGGCTCTGACCATCATGAACCGCTTCGAGGAATACGGAGTGAAGGTGGAGCAGGTGATCAACTGCGGTGGAATCGCCGAAAAGAACGCCCTGGTGATGCAGATCTACGCAGATGTCACGGGGCGTCCCATGAAGGTGAGTCGTAGTGCGCAGACCTGCGCGCTAGGCGCAGCGATGGCCGGGGCCGTTGTCGCTGGGGTGCACAAGGATTATGCTTCCGCGCGAATGGCAATGACCGGTCAAAGGGCGCGTGTATTCAACCCGAATCCTAAGGCTCGGGAAGTGTACAAGCAGCTTTACTGTTTGTATCAAGAGCTGCATGACGCATTCGGCACAAAGACATGGAGCGGCAACCTCTCGGAGATCATGAAAGAGTTGATTCGCATCCGGGATATCGTCAGAAAGCAATAACCCGAGGCAATCTGCGGCGAACGTACGGATTCCTGGTCAGAGCATTTTGATAAAGGCCCAAGCTCCGGGCGCGGCACGTTATGCCTGAACGTCGCCAAACCATGGCCGGGTGCGTTTTGACCCCGGACCACGCACGATTCGGTAAACGCGTTTCACGAGATCGGCGTCTTCCTTGATCTGCCAATCGAACATGCCGACCAGAATAAAATCTGCCCCGCTATTGAAAGCGTAAGGGAAAGCTCCTCGTGGAGGCAACGCACCGGCAGCCAGTATCTTAAAGGCGATCCATGGCTTTGTGACCTTGGCCATCACTTCAATTACCGCGTCCGGTTTGTTGCACCATGAATTGTCGTGAGATCCGCAGGCGCCGGTTTCGTCGGCACGCGGAGCGGTGTAGTAGTCCAGACTGTGGAAGGTTTTCTGGTAAAAGTCCGGTTGGAGCTGGCGTTTCTCGCATTCAACAATCACCTGAAGATCGTGCGCGGCAACGCCCGCCGCGAGCTTGCGGCTTTTTATGAACTGTATGGATTCCGCGACTTTGTCGAAATGACTTTCGCCGCGCTGCAGCAGACTCTCGCAAGTGTCTCCTGTCAGGTGTATTGCACATGCGCCCTGATCCGCCGCCTTTTGGGTCTGGCTGAATCCGCCGCTTTCATCCAGTCGCACCTGGCTGATCCATTTCATCTTGCCGCCATTCTTCCAGTGATCGAAGAGGACTTTGTTCTCCTGCATGACCCAGGTGTTGATGACATTGATGCCGTTGGCTTCGCCGAGTTCAAGTGTCTCGCGGATCCTGGCTTCCGTATTGTATCGCCGGGCAAGCGTTCCTACATACGTCAGATCTCGGGAATGAGCCCACCCTCCGATCAAATTCCCGCCCATCATCAGACGACTGAATGCCTGGCCCCTGATTTGCCCCATGGGCATGGCTTCACTGGAGGAAGTAACTGTGTTCTGTTCCTGGGCGGAGGAATTGTCACTGATGCCGAGCGGGACGATCGCAGAGGCCAGAAGGGAGGACTTTACGAAGTCGCGTCGAGTGATTCGGGCATTCATGCTGGGTACATTCTGAACCCATCCATGGGTAGATATGCAATGCTTTTTTGCATTCGGTACGGTGGGAGTGGGGGGGCGGTAACTCGCCGTGTACCGTAATCCGAATCCCCATGCCGGGAGACCTCACGGCGTGTAGAACCAGCCAGCGGGGCTGGGAGCGGACGATTTACGCTGCTGGCTTTTCGGCTCCCGTGAAGAACTCGCGGTCCCGGGTAATCGTTGGCCCCGTGTGGCGGGTGTCCAGGGCCAGCGACTTTTTCGGACAGATTTCGACACAGGCGCCGCATGAAATGCACAGGAGACGGTCGATCGCCCAGCGCCGGCCTGATCTCACAACCTCGATTGCGCCGGTGGGACATTTTTTCGCGCAAACGCCGCAGTAAACGCAAGTTAATGTGTCGAAGTCCAAGGTGCCGCGAGAGTCGGCGATCGGCTGGCGAGGTTCAAAGGGATAGCGGCTCGTTACCGGCTTCTTCAACGCCCACTTCAGGGCTATTCCAGTCATTCGAAAGTAAGACATATCACCTTTCAGTACAACTGATGCAGGGGTCAATTGTCAGCACAAGCACGGGGACATCGGCGAGATCGCATCCCTGAAGAAGCTTCAGCAGGGCTGGGATGTTCGCGAAGGTGGGCGTTCGCACCCTGAAACGCTCAAGGTTTTTTGTCCCGTTGGCCTTAAGCCAATAGACGACTTCCCCTCGCGGCTGTTCCGTCCGCACAATACATTCACCTTTCGGGTTTCCGCTCACCTTAACGGCTATCTCGCCTTCCGGCATACGGGCCGCAGCCTGACGAATAATTTCAAAAGATTGCAGCAACTCCTCGCACCGCACGGCGCAGCGAGCATACGAGTCTCCCTCCGTTCGTGTTACGACTTTGAATGGCACCTGGTCAAAGGCTGCATATCCGAGCGCGCGCATGTCCTGCTCGACACCGCTGGCCCGCAATGTGGGTCCCACACACCCGAGCGCGTAGGCATCTTCACGGCTCAATACTCCAACGCCGCACAAACGATCTTTGATCGAGCTGTCATGCAAAAATATTTCCGTAATCTCGCGGGCATCCTTCTCAATCGACTCCAGTTCCTTCAGGGTGCCCGGCAACGCTTCCGGGCCGATATCGCGGCGCACGCCGCCTACTTTGCACGTCCCAAAAATAACGCGTCCACCCGTGGTTCCTTCGATCACATTAAGGAGGCGCTCCCGCACCCGCCACGAGTGCATGAACAGGTTCTCGAAACCCACCGCGTCGGCCATTAGGCCAAGCCACAACAAATGACTGTGAATCCGGGACATCTCACCCCAAATAGTCCGCAAGTACTTTGCGCGCAGGGGCGCCTCCAGGTGCATCAACTGTTCGACGCCCTGGCAGTAGGTTTGCCCATGAATAAAGCTGCAGATTCCGCAAATTCGCTCGGCGACGTAAGTAAACTCGTTGAAATCCTTCCGCTCGACCAATCTCTCGAGACCACGATGTATGAACCCGATCGATGGCCGTGCTTCCACGACAACCTCATCCTCCACCACGAGGTCGAGGTGGATGGGTTCCGGCAGCACAGGATGCTGCGGTCCAAAAGGAACAATTGTTTTTGCCATACGTTAAGCCCCCTTATTTGCGGCCGCTACAGCCGGTGATTTCGCCGCTTCGCTCGACGCAGCCAGCGCCGGCGCAGGCGCCTTTGTGCAGCCGAAAGGGAACTTCACCGCGGTCCGGTAGAGATTCCCCTTGAAATCCAGCGCCATATTCTCCACCTCCAAACCGAAAAGATCGTGCAACTCATTTTCGTAAAGCGCAGCGCAGAAGAATTGTGCGCTGACACTCGGCACCTTGACAACCTCTCCGGCCAGTTGTAAGCGCAGATTCAGAAGCCGGTACTCGCGGTCAAATGTATAGATCAGCTCCAGTCCGGCAGCGTTCTTTGCCGCGCTGATAGCTGCCAGGCGCCAGCCGCCAGCCTTGAGCTCGCCCACCCTTCGCAAAAGAGCATCGGACCCAATCGCCTCAAATGTTTGTTCATGCGGAATCATAATCGTGTCTCTCAGATCCTCTGCCTTATTTGTTAGCGGGGCTTTTTCGCAACTTCTCGAAATACACCCAGTTAATGTTCGGTGTAAGGGGCTCTGTCTTGAAACTCTGGTAGCCCCTGCGGGTTAATTGCAGGTGATTCCTCTTGCTGCGGTGCCCTGTCTTCGCCTCGAAACGCTCAACGTTCGGAAATTCCTTTTCGATGTCATCCAGCAACCGCCGCCCTATCCCGCGTTTTCTGAAATATGGATGCACAATCATCCTGCTCAGGTAAGCCGTCCCGTCCACCGCGAAACCGCGTATCGAGCCGATAATCTTGCCGTTCACCACCGCTTTCAAAAAGATCACCCGGTCATTCTCATCCTCCGGCCCGCACCCGCGCGCTCCAAGCAGACTCGCCTCTCGTTGAGGACGCCTCTCAAACTCGGACGCCAGTTCATCGAGTGTTTGCTGCAGGCCGGGAATCTGATCGTCGCCGTAAAGCTCCGCCTCCGTTTGATATGCCGTCTTTTGCAGGGCCAACAGCTCCGGAGCATCTTCCACGGTCGCCCGCTGATAAATCACTTTGTCGATGCTTCCCATGAAACTCTGCATCTGCTTGTGCTTCTCCTCGAGGACGCCCAGCGCCTGGACCACACCGTCAATGATCGCTTCCGGCCGCGCCGCGCACCCGGGAACATAGACATCCACGGGGATTACTGAATCGACACCACCCGAAACATTGTAGCACTCCTTGAATATCCCCCCGCTGCACGCGCAGGCGCCCACGGCCACTACCACCTTGGGCTCCGGCAGTTGGTGATAGATGTTGCAAATTACGTCTCTGCTCTGGTCATTGACAGCCCCCGTCACCAGGAAAATATCCGCGTGCTTGGGATTGCCGGTGTTCACCACGCCCAGGCGCTCGACATCATAACCCGGCGTCAGGCACGCCAGTGTCTCGATATCACAGCCATTACAGCTCGATGCATCGTAATGAATGATCCACGGTGATTCTTTAAACCCAATCATGGCTGTACCTCCGAAGCAATGTTGTGCGCCGTCACGCGTTCCAGTTGCGGAACACCGGGAGTTATTGCTGATGGCTCCTGACCGGATGGTTCGTTGTGGCTAAACTGGGAAAGCAACGACAGCGCCAGGATGTTGCCGAATCCCAACACCAGCGCGGCTCCCCATGCACTTTTCAAAGCCGCCTGCCATTTCAACCGGGCAAATACGTTGTCCACGAGGATGACCAGCAGGAACACGCCAAGTGAGGCTGCAATTCCCGCGATGGGCCACGAAGCGAAGAACAACCACACCCATCCCAGCAGGAACACATTTTCGTACCAGTGAGCCACCTCGATCATCGCCAGGCCGGTTCCGGAGAACTCCACCGTGATGCCTCGCACAAGTTCCTGGTGGGCATGATGCGAACTCGATAAGTCAAACGGTGACTTGCGAAATTTAATTTCAAGGGCGTACAGAAATCCCAGAAACACACCCGGCAGGGCCAGCACCAACAATTTCGGGTGTCCCGCAATGTCGTGCACGTAAAACGACTTCGTAACCATGTACATTCCCACAGCCGTTAACAGTATCATGGGCTCGTAAGCCATCATTTGGATTAGTTCCCTCTGCGCTCCCAGAAAACTGTAAGGGGAACTAGCCTTGTAGGCGCCAAGCACAAAGAATATCGCGGCCAGCGTGAGCGCAAAGATCACCAGCAACAAATCAAATCCGCCAAAGAACAGCGCCCCGGTAAATATGACCAGCAGCAGAAAGAAGAAGATGTAGAAGTTCTGCGATCGGCGAACCACGATATTCTCCTTCTGCAGCAGCTTCATTACGTCGTAGAAGGGCTGCAATACTGGTGGGCCCTGCCGCGACTGCATTCTCGCTGAAATTCGCCGGTCAATACCCGCGAGCAAACCGCCGATGAGCGGCGCCGCTGCTACATAGATCAAAACTCGAATCCACGGGCTCATAAACATGCAAATACCACCATCATCACCAGGATTCCCGCGCACGAAACCACACCCCACCGGCTCAGCCATGCTTCGCTGAATATGTTTGTGAGGTAATAGTTGTGCAGCGCCACATCCATCGTCTCATTTGCCGATCCCAGAAACCGCACGCTGCTCCGCATGTTGGCGCCCCCGAGGTAGGCATCCATCACCTTCACCCTGCGCCCGTAATTAATAAAACTCAGCGGGAACAGCATGATCAGCACCATCATGATCGTCATAATCACAATATTTCCGTGCGCCATCGATGCGGTGTGGCCATAGACGCCAAGGACATAAGGCTCGATAAACCGGCTGGATATCAGGGGAAAGAAAAGGCATGTCAGGAACGTTGTGGCGGATAATCCATACAAAGCCGCTGCCTCGCCCCATCCAAACTCAATCGGGACGGGTTCATGCGGTTTGAGCACCTCCAGGAGCTTGCCCATCCATTTCACCCAGAAGAACAACGTTGCCGCGCTCCCAAAAGCTATGAAGGCGCTAAGGGACGGGTAGGCATCGACCACGGCCTTTAGCACGGCCCATTTGCTGATCAGCATTCCAAAGGGCGCCAGAAACATTCCCGCCATTCCGATCAACATCATGATCGCCACCTTCGGCATGTTCAAAATCAGGCCGGACATGGATTCGATATCCCTGCTGTGTATCCGGTGTTCGACGAGGCCCACGCACAAAAACAGCAGGCACTTGGCTATCGCGTGAAAAACAATCAGCAGGACACCCGCCCACACAGCCGCATAGGTTCCAATGCCACCGCACAACACAATCAGGCCAAGATTTGACACTGTGGACCAAGCCAGCACGCGCTTGGCGTCCCTGGCCGTGATGGCCGCAAAGGCGCCGGCCACAAAAGTAATCGCACCCACCAGGGCTACCATTAGGCCCGCACGTGTCCCCGTCACAACGGGAGCCATTCGAAGGACAAGATAGACACCGGCTTTGACCATCGTGCTCGAATGCAGCAGGGCGGAGACGGGTGTTGGGGCCACCATTGCTCCAAGCAGCCAGCTCGAGAAGGGCAGTTGGGCCGACTTGGTGATCCCTGCGAAACAGAGCAAAGCAGCCGGCAGCAGCACCAGGGCCTTATCTCCACGAATCAGTTCCGCCATGTCTATGCTCCCTGTCTTTTGGAACAGCCATACGATGGCAACCGCAAACGCAAGGCCGCCCGCCAGGTTCATCACGAGCGCTCGCAACGCATTGTTTCGGGCCTCCTCGGTCTGCGTGTAGCCAATCAGAAGAAAGGAACAAAGCGTCGTGATTTCCCAAAAGAAGAACAACCAAAGCAGGTTG
This sequence comes from uncultured Verrucomicrobiota bacterium, assembly GCA_964401575.1. Lineage (GTDB taxonomy): Bacteria > Verrucomicrobiota > Verrucomicrobiia > Limisphaerales > UBA8199 > CAYNZC01. The sequence continues at coordinate 1,549 of CAYNZC010000143.1, read as the reverse complement.
TTGGAGAATAGAATTCCGAACATCGCACCCATGAAGATAAAGAGAACGGAAAAGAACATCGGACGCTTGTCTGCCACCTCCGGGTGCGACGCCTGATACCCGCGCATGTACTGTAGTGCGTAAAGGCAGATGCCTCCCCCAACCAACCCGTTAATCAAGGCCATGATCACCGTGAACTTGTCCACGAGAACATTTGACCCGACTTTAAGTTGTTCCGCGTGAGTCCATTCGAGCCAGCACAGCAAACTGGCTTGGGCCAGAATGAGAAGGACAATCATTGGACGTTTCTGTCGAAGGCCCACCCACGCAATGAACGCCGCCATCGCCAGCTCTGCGCAAAACATCGCTACCGCAAACCAGTGCCCGTCTAACGGTTCCGCCAGCCCTGGAGCCGAGGAATCCGGGCGCCACGCCAGCAACAATGTTCCGGCCGCCACAGCCACCACCGCCAGCCCCACCACCCACGAGCGAGCGCGCTCAGATCGTGTACAGAATAACAGCAACCCGGCAATCAGCGGGCCGATGATCAGACCAGTTACAAGCGTCACAAAATCTCCAATCCAAAAGACGGCTCGGGCAGATCCCATGCATACATCCATGCCCCTTTGCGGCATGGCAAAAGTGCAGACTTCACCTGCGGGTTTGGGATGCCGGGGAAAAGCTAAGCCCAAGTAGCTCTGAATTTATTATAGGGACCGGCAATTCTTCGTCCAGCAAAAGATTTAAAGCATTCAGCGGTTTGTATAAGAGATTCAAAGGCTTGGGGAGTTCTACTGTTCGCTGGCTTGCGCGTGAGTGCCGGTCATGACGACGCTTCGCTTCGGGATTTGGCGGTGGTATCGCCAGAATAGCCAGTGCCCGGCTGGGACCAATATTGCGGCGGCAATCACCCCTGCGAGGACATCCACAGCATAATGATATCGGCAAAAGATGGTGGAAATGCAGAGAAGCACCACAACGCCAAGGTGCACAAACCGGATGGGACGGAGATACAGAAATGAGAAAAACACGGTTGTGATTGAAACTGCGACGTGGCTGCTGGGCAGGGCCGCGCCCGGAGTTTCGAAGTTTTCATAGATCCAAATTACCAACTGAAAAAATGGTCCGTTCTGAATGGATGCCGGATGGAGTGGTTCGCCCTGGGCCATGGCCATGAGTTCGTCGGGCAGGCGATAACCGCCGGTTTCACCAAAAAACAGTCGCGGCCCAATTACCGGCACAAAGATATACAATGTGTAGCAGACGTAGAAAACGAACGAGATGACGGAGACGTAATGGAAGAACTGCTCCCGATTCCGAACAAACAAAGCAATTCCGATCCCGGCGATCATGATATAATAGGAAAAGTAAGAGGCGTAAAACAATTCGCTCAACCACAGGAAAGGCAGTTTTTGCATCAGGAGAATGGCGGGCTGGCACCCGAAAACCGCTTGCTCCACCTGGATCACAGCAGGATCGAGGTAATGCTGAAAAAACATCCGGTTCAGAGAACTCGTTTCGCAGAAAAACCAGGCGTAGAACAGGGCAGGGTAAAAGTGGCGCAGAAAAT
>CAYNZC010000142.1:0-9805 GCA_964401575.1 uncultured Verrucomicrobiota bacterium | reverse complement strand
TATAGCCGCATGGCCGGCGAGACAACACGCAAGTCACCTCTCACGTACGCGGCCCAGATTGTGTTCGGACGAAAAACACAATTCCTGTCAGGATCACCACAACAATCTGAACAAAAACACTGAGGCCCCGGGCAATGTGACTCGGGGCCTCGTCTCGGGAGCAACGTTATGAACCGAAGAAACAGCAGCCTTTTCATGATGGCCCTTTCGGCTGTCATTTTATCCGGTGCGGGGCACGTGCAGGCGGCAGGTTTGGGCACGTCCTTCACTTACCAGGGCCGGCTCACTGAGGACGGCAGCGGTGCCAACGGGACCTACGACCTGCGGTTCTCGCTTTTCGATCAGCCGGTCGCTGGCGCACAACAAGGGCCGACGCTTTGCCTGGATAACATTGTGGCGACCGGGGGAGTCTTTACGGTCCATCTCGATTTCGGGAGCCAGTTTAATGGACAGGAGCGGTTCCTGCAGATCGAGGTGCGGGCCGACAGCGGCCTCGACTGCGCGAATGCCGACGGGTTCATACCTTTGGACCCGCGCCAGGCGCTGACGGCCGCGCCTAACGCCCTGTTCGCACTCAAGGCAGGCTCCAGCGACGGCTTCCGGCTGCCTTTCTCCGCCAGCGTTGCCGACGCAGGCATCGCGTTTAATGTCAGCAACACCGGGGCCGGCGCGGCCGTGTGCGGCTCCGGGCAGAACACGGGCGTTTTGGGCGCGGCAAGCGCCGCCACCGGGACGACCTTCGGCGGCTCGTTCAACAGCAGCAGTAGTTCGGGTCGCGGCGTCTTTGGAAACGCGAGCGCGGCCGCGGGCATTACCTATGGCGTCTATGGCCAGAGCGCGAGCACATCCGGACGGGCTGTATTCGGATCGGCAACGGCTGGGACCGGTGGCAGGAACTACGGCGGTTGGTTCCAGAGCAGCGGGACCACCGGGATCGGCGTGTTCGGTTGGGCCACTTCCTCGGGGTCAGGCACCAACTATGGCCTTTATGGATTGAGTGACAGCACGTCAGGTCGGGGATTGCAGGGAGAGGCAAGCGCGGGATCCGGCAAAACCTACGGTGTTTACGGCATGAGCGCCAGCAGTGACGGTCGTGGCGTGTTTGGCTGGGCCAGCGCCGCCACCGGCACGACGTACGGCGGCAGATTCGAAAACGCCAGCAGCGATGGTCGCGGGGTCCTTGGCCTGGCAACTGCCGCCTCCGGCAACACTTACGGCGTTTATGGTCAGAGCGACAGCACCTCCGGCGTGGGCGTTTACGGCGTGGCGAACAACCTCGCAGCCGAGGCCACCTACGGCGTTTACGGCGTGACCACCGGCACGTCCGGTCGCGGCGTTTATGGGAGCGCAGACGCTTCCTCCGGGCAAACCTATGGCGGCTATTTCCGGAGTCTCAGCAGCGATGGAATCGGCCTTTACGCCTACGCACACAGCGGCCAGCCCGCAGTGGTGGCCGACCACATCTTGAAGGTCGGATCGAACAGCCGCGATGGCGCGGTGCTCGTGCATGGCGTCAGCGCCACCTATCCGGTCCTCATGGGATCAGCCAATGAGCACGGGGGAAACGTGCTCCTGTTCGACAATGCCGGCCACGGAGTTGTCCAATTAAAGCCCAGCGACAACCATTCAGGCGGCTATTTCCAGGTCGATCGCGGTTCCGGCCACGCGGGATTCGTCGTGAATGGCAATACCGGGACGGAACAGCCTATGGTCACCATCAGCGGCAGTTCCGTCTCGGCTGTATTCGACATGCGGCCGAACATCGCTCCCGACGACACGGTAGTCCTGCCGGAGGGTTCGATTCGTTCCCCAGAGATCGGGGATGAGCCTGGCGTCGCTTCCATCCGTCGCGATACTTCCGCGTTGGGCGAAGGGATCACCACCCTGGTGACACACGCCATCATTGCGCCCGCCGCCGGATACGTGCTCGCCATCGGGACCGCCACTGCCGGCGTCAACCATCCTGCCATAGGCGGCAGTTGGGCCAGGTTCGGCCTCGGGGACACCAATTCGGTGCCCTACAACGTGGATCTCGGGCTGGACCCCAATATGGCCTCGGGAGAATACAGGTGCCCGGTGGCGGTTCATGGACTCTTTGCTGTGAGTGCGGGTCCCAAAGAGATCTCCTTCGTTGGCCAGGAAATCAATTCAAGCTGGGGAGCCTTCGACATTAACCTCACCCTGATATACTTCCCGACGGCTTACGGCTCGGTCGAGGCGCCCGTCCTGGGAGCCGCTTCAACATTGACTGCCCCGGCGGCAACTCAGCCCGCCGACAGTTCGAACCTCCCTGTGAAAACAAGCGTGCTGCAGGCACTTGACCCGGTTCGTATGGAGCGCGAGTTGGCCGAAGTCAAAGCCAGGCTCACGGCGCTCGAGTCACAGTTGCACAAGCCGGATACGTCCAAAGCGTCGCCCTCTGGAAAGCTTCAGCAGGGTTCATAACCGATGGGGTCCATCGGGGCGAGGTGGCATCCTTGCGGGAGGTGTTAAAGCCCTTGAAATGAGGCGGTTTTTGACCGAGAATAGGAAATGACTTCTGTTGTGCGTTTGTCGTCCGTCATACTCCTGGCGGTTTCATTATTCCCCATATCGCTTCTCGCCACACAGGAAGATGTTTTCGGTGATGATACATTCGAGAGGTCGCAGCCTCAGCCAAACCTGGACGAATTGCCACCGGGCAGTGTCGTGTCTGCCGCCGCCAAAGGGCCGTCTCTGGCTGCCGGGCCGATTATTTCTGCCAACAGTCAACCGACGGGAAGCCTGAGCGGGCGCGTTATTTACATGAGTGGCGGGCATGGGTGGGCGGCGAGCGGTTCGACCTGGGCGCTGGCGCGTCCGGCCTCGCTGGTTGGGATGAACGAGGATACGGGCAACGTGGATCAGATGACATTGTTCGCGTATTACTGCTTTAACGCCGGGGCGACGGTGGTGCCTTTCCGGCCGGTGGGAAATCAGACCAACGAAGTTGTGCTGGATAATGACGATCCGGGGGTCGCGTGGACGGGCAATTGGACCAACAGCACCTCCAGCATTTTTTATGGATCTTCCGGGGATGCGGTGCGCTACCGGTTTACCCCTGCGGACGTGACCGAAACGGCCACGGCAACATACACGCCAATGATACCGCAGACGGGTTATTACCCGGTATATTGCTGGACGCTGGGGAGCAGCAATCGCACGAACCAGCTTTACAGAATCAATCACACGGGCGGCCAATCCCTTGTGCGGGTGCCGCATCGGCTCACGGGCGGAGGCTGGATATACCTCGGGAGTTACTACTTCAACGCAGGATCGAACGCTGCCTCGGGGTCGGTCATCATCAGCAACCTGGGCGAGAACGGCACAGCGGCGGGGATGATCATTGCCGATGCCATCCGGTTCGGCAACGGGATGGGGGACGTGGACGAAGGGGGCGGGGTTTCGACGTATCCGCGCGAGGACGAGAGCAATCTGTACTGGGTGCAGCGCTCGATGGGCCAGGGGCGGTCATCCACGATCCTGAGCAGCGGTGTCAGCTCGCCGATCAAGATGGCGGCGGAGATGAACAACGAAGCCGTTGAGAATTTATACAAGCGGGCGTATGTGGGGTTTCACTCGAATGCCACCACGGGCAACACAAACTCGGCGACGGCGCGCGGCGTGATTGCGCTGTACAACGACCCGGTGAAATACCCGGGAACGACCACGCCCAACCAGTACGATTACGCTTTGAAACTCGCAAGTGAGGTGAACTCGGACATGGTGGGCCTGAGTTCGCTGCTCGAGTTTCCATGGCAGAGCCGCAGCAGTCTGACCTATAGCCATTCCGACTTCGCCTACGGGGAGATCAACAACACCGTTATCAGCAATGAATTTGACGCCACGATCGTCGAAGTGGCTTTTCACGACAACCATACCGACGGCCACCTGATGCGCGATCCGAAGGTTCGGAACTGGGTGGCCCGGTCCGTCTTGCAGGGCATGGTTCGCTACATGAATGCGTATGACGCCGCGCCGCTGGTGTTTCTGCCCGAGCCGCCGTGGAACGTCCGGGCGCTGGATGTCACCAATGGCGTCCGCATTTCCTGGGAAGCCCCGATAGCCCATGTGGGCAGCGGGGCGGCGACGGGTTATGTGGTGTATCGTTCCAGGGATGGATACGGTTTCGGGCAGCCGCTTGCGGTTTCCGGGAGCTCAACGACCTCTGTTCTGATCGCGGGCCTCGAGCCTGGCGTGGATTATTATTTTCGCGTTGCCGCTGTGAATGCGGGCGGGGAATCCATGCCGTCCGAGACGGTGGGCTGCCGTCCGGCCATGCATCCCGCTTCGAGCAAAATCCTGATTGTGAACGGATTTTCGCGGTTCGATCGCACATCGAATCTGCGTCACACCCTGGCCGCGGAGAACTTCAAACCGGTGGGCCACGATGGGAACAGCGGGGCGACCGAACGCGTTTTGCCCGAGCGGGTGAATGCGTTCAACTACGTGGTGCCGCACGGGAAAGCCATTGTGGAAGCCTCGCAAATGCCGTTCGACTCGTGCCAGGCCAGGGCCGCGACCAACGGCACCGTGCCGCTCAGCCAGTACAAAATCGTGATCTGGAACGCGGGCAACCAGTCCATCAAGGACCGGACCTTCACCATCAACGCCCAAAGCCGGCTGGTGACCTTCCGGTATGCCGGCGGACACATGTTTGTCTCGGGTTCGGATGTGGCCTACGACCTCGGGCGGCAAACGGGGCCATCCGTGGCGGACCGGGTCTTCCTGACGAACCATTTGCACGCGGCTTTGGCGTCGGATACGCACAACAGCTCGGGCGTGTGGACCGTTACGGCCAGGGCGGGCTCCATATTCGCCGGAAACAGCCCAATCGAGATAGACGACGGCAGCAAGGGAATTTACTGGGTGGGGTCGCCGGACGGCCTGACGCCCAGCTCCGGCAGCGTCGCGGCCCTGGATTATCCCGGCAAACCGGAATTCGCGGCAGCGGTCCACTACCGCGCAACCGCAGGAAAGGGCGGGGTCATCTATATGGGGTTTCCGTTCGAAACGATTACCGCCCCGGCGGTGCGGTCTGAATACATGGCGGACGTCTTGAAGGAGTTCAGCCGAACGCCGGTGATCAACACCTGGGACGTCTCGGGCGGGCAGTTTGTGCTGAGCGCCATTGTCGAGCCGGGCTATCCGTACCTGGTCGAAAGCTCGACGAACCTGCTGACGTGGACTTCGACGCCCGGTGTTAACACCAACGGCATTCTGCAATATGCCGACAGCATTGCCGGAAGCCCGAAAAAATTCTATCGCATCCGCCTGGGCCCTTAGCCCGGGCGGGCTTTGTGCGCGGCGGAAATGCGGGGCTAGCGTGCGCCAGCCATGCCGGCCATCACGGCGCCAATCACCGCGATGATCGCAATGACGAGGCCGATGGCCAGGAGGATGGTGCCGATCATGCCGCAAATGCGACCGGCATTTGTGCTTGATTGACCGGATGGATCCATCGTTCCGGCGCTCATTTCCTTGAGGTCCGCGTTGCCCATGATCCACGCGAAGATGCCGAGCGGCGCGCACACGACCAGGCTCAGGATCCCGAGGACCAGGATAAGGGTAGCTCTATGGGGTTTCATTTGTTGGGGCACAAGTAAGCAGAACCCCGGCCGGAGTCAACACTCGCCTGCAAATGAAACCGTTTTCTGCGCCCTGCGGAGGGCGGTTTTTACATCGGACAGGAAGATTTTTCTCTAAAAAGTGTGACGATGCAAAATGGTATGCGTAAAATGGACCTATGATTACTGGGAGATGCGTGTTCCGTTCGGCGCTTTGCGCATTCATCGTTTGCCTCGCGGCTGGCAATGCCGTGGCAGCGGCGGCGGAGCGTCCGGACATCGTGGTCTTTCTTACCGATGACCAGAGCCAGACCGACCTGACGCCGTATGGAGGTGATGAGTTTCGCACTCCAAACATGCAGCAACTCGCAGAGAGCGGCATGACATTTACGAGCGCCTATGTGGCGTCGCCGACGTGCGCCCCGAGCCGCGGCGCGCTCTTAACCGGGCTCATGCCCGCGCGCAACGGGGCCGAGCCGAACCACGCCAAACCCCGGGCCGAGATCAAGAAATGGCCGGCCTATTTTCAGGAGCTCGGATACGAAGTTGTCGCGTTCGGAAAAGTCTCGCATTACCGCCATACCGCCGGGTACGGGTTCGATTACTTCGCCTACGACACCTTTCACGACCATCGCGGAATTGCGGCGGCAGTCGAGTTCCTCCAGGAGCGCGCGTCGCGCGTAACGCGCAGGCCGTTGTGCCTGATGGTCGGGAGCAACTGGCCGCATGTGCCGTGGCCGGAAAAGGATTCCAGCTATGATCCCGGGAAACTTCCGCTGCCCGTGACCAGCGTGGACACGCCGGAGACGCGCCAGTGGCGCGCCCGTTACGCCGCGGCAGTGACAAAGGCCGATGACGACCTGGGAACCATACGCGCCGCAGCGTCCAGTTTTCTGGGGCGCAATGTGATTTTCCTTTTCTCCGGCGATAACGGGACGCAATGGCCCTTCGCCAAGTGGAATTGCTACGAGGCGGGCGTGCGGGTGCCGTTGATTGTTTCGTGGCCGGACAGGGTGAAGCCCGGCGCGCGCACCGACGCGGTGGTCAGTTGGGTGGATTACCTGCCAACCCTTCTCGAAGCGGCCGGCGGCAAGCCGCCCCGGGATATTGACGGCAAGTCCTTCCTGCGTGTGCTGCGCGGCAAATCGTCCGCGCACCGGAAGGAGGTTTTTACAACTCATGCGGGCGACGGGAACTGGAACATTTACCCGATTCGCTCTCTCCGGATCGGCGGCTGGAAATACATCCGCAATCTGCGTCCAGACCTCGCCTTCACCACGCATATTGACCTGGCGGGCAACCTTGGCCAGCGCGACTATTTCTCCACCTGGGAGGAAGCCGCAAAGACACAACCCGCGGCTGCCACAACGGTAACTCGCTATCACGCCCGCCCGGCCGAGGAGTTGTACCACCTCGAAACGGATGCCGCCGAGCAGAAAAACCTGGCGGCCGATCCGCGCTACAGCTCCCGGCTGAAAGAGATGCGGCGCAAAGTGGATAAATGGATGCGCTCGCAGGGGGATACCGGCAGAATTTACGGCGAACCCAGGCCGCTGAGCGATCCGGACAGCTTCGGCCCTAACGCCCCCTCGGGCGACGCCAGGAGAAAGAAATGACCGGCTGCGATTCGGCGGGATTTATGAAACGATTGCGATTTCCTCCGCGGAATGTTTTGTCGTTCACACTGGTTCTGCTGGGCGCCGCCGGCGCCACCCGCGCGGATGAGGGGCTGTGGCTGTACAACCAGCCGCCACGCGCGATTCTTAAGGAGCGGCATGGATTCGAGCCGACCGCGGAATGGCTGGATCACTTGCAGAAGTCTTCGGTGAATGTCGGCGGCGCTTCGGGCGCGTTTGTCTCTGAAGAGGGATTGTTGCTGTCCAATCAGCACGTGGTATCGCGCGCGGTGCAGCGGATCAGCACCGCCGGACGAAACATCATTCGGGACGGTTACTACGCAACGTCGCTCGAGGCGGAACTGCCGTGTCCCGGGCTTGAAGCCACCGTGCTGCTCGAGATTCTGGATGTGACCGAGCGCGTGAACCGGGCGGTGACGCCGGGCATGACGGATGGCGAGGCGTTCCTGGCGCGGCAGGCGGCCATGGCGGGAATCGAGCAGGAATACAAGGGGGGAGCGGATATGCGCAACCGCGTGGTGACGTTGTTCCAGGGCGGCCAGTACCACCTCTACCGGTCCAGGCGATATACGGATGTGCGGCTGGTCATGGTGCCCGAGGAGCACATCGGGTTTTTCGGCGGTGATGTGGACAACTTCGAGTTTCCCCGGTACGACCTGGATGTGGCATTCCTGCGGGCTTACGAAAACGGGCGTCCGGCCCGTGTGCAGCATTTTCTGGCCTGGAGCCGCGACGGAGCCCGTGATGGCGAGCTGGTGTTCATGTCGGGGCATCCGGCCCGCACGGACCGGCTCCGCACGGCGCACGAATTATGCTACCTGCGGGATGTGGAGTATCCCAACGCATTGGAGCGGCTGAAGCGGACAGAGGTGCTCCTGGGCGCATACTCGGGGCGCAGCGCTGAAAATGCGCGGCAGGCCCGCGGCGAGCTGCGGAGCATGGAAAACGGGCGCAAGCGCCGGGACGGCACCCTGGACGCCCTGCTGGACCCGGCATTGATGCAACGCAAGAGAACAGCGGAAGCCAGGCTGAAGGCCATCGTCGCGTCCCGTCCGGAGCTCGCTTCCGCCCTCGATGCCTGGGATCGAATTACCGCGGCGCAAAAAGCAATTCAAGCAACCGTTCGGGAGTACGACCTGCTCGAGCGCGAGTGGGGCTTTAACTCGGTGCTGTTCACTCATGCCCGGAGGCTTGTGCGCGCCGCCGCCGAGCGCGAGAAGCCGGATAGCCAGCGCCTCGAGGAATACCGGGAGGCGGCGCTGCCTTCAATCGAGCTTTCCCTGGTGTCCGAACAGCCCGCCTACAAGGATCTCGAGACCGTGAAACTGGCCGACACACTCGCTCACCTGGCGGAGCAGCTCGGCGCCGACCACCCGCTGGTGGTTAAAGTGCTGAATGGAAAATCCCCGCGCGCACGCGCCGCGGAATGCGTCGGCGGCACGCGGCTCGATTCGGCAGCCGTCCGGAAGAACATTTACTCGGGCAGCCTGCCGGCAATCGGCGAGGACACGATGATTGATCTTGCGCGGCTCATTGATGAGGACGCGCGGATGGCGCGGTCCATCGTGGATGCCCAGACCGAAGCCGCCCGCCAGGCGCATGCGCGCATCGGCCAGGCGCGTTACGCGCTGCGGTCCCCGGTCGAATACCCGGATGCGACCGGGACCCTCCGGCTGGGATTTGGCACGGTCCGGGGAATTGACGAACCCGGGATGCATGTGCCGGCCATGACAACTTTTGCCGGCCTGTTCCAACGCGCGGCCGAGCACAATCATGCGGAGCCGTTCAGCCTGCCAAAACGATGGCTTGCCAGCCGCCGCAAGCTGGCGCCGGACACACCCTTCAATTTCACCACCACGTGCGACATTCTCGGGGGCAATTCCGGGAGCCCGGTGGTGAACGCGCAGGGAGAGTTCGTCGGAGTGGTGTTCGACGGCAACATCCATTCCCTGGTCCTGGACGTGGAGTATGAACACGCGCGAGCGCGCTGCGTGGCGGTTCATTCCAGGGGGATCATCGAAGCCCTGCGCAAGGTGTACAAGGCCGAGCGTCTGCTGGACGAGCTGCGAGGGAAAAGAACTCGCCATGGCGGATAAGGCCAGCGGACCGGCATGGAGCGGAGGCCATTCATTGGCAATCGCAAATTGAAGATTTGTTATTGGTAATGTCGCTGCGCAATCACGTTGCTGACTCGGCGCCCGAGTGCGATAAACAAGAAATATTCACCGCGCCGACGGGGCAAAGGTCCAGCGGACCGCAAACGTTTATAGAACCCTGGCCACCACACATACCTACCGGAATAGGTGCGGGGGTGGCCCCACCCCCGTTTGGCGCCGGGCGGGTGTGGTCGCGCCGATGCTCTGTTGATGTGCGAACGGGAATGAGGCCATTCCCGCCCCAATCCCAGGCACGGCGGTGGCCCCGCCTTCGAGACCTGATTGACACTCCTCCGCACTTGTCGCAATCCCGATGTCGTCTATCGGGACACCCCCGTTTTTGGTAGGGACGACTTCCACGTCGTCCCATTTACCCCGTGAGATGGCGCAGCCTATCCCACCGGGGCTTCACCCCGTGAGATGGCGC
>CAYNZC010000141.1:0-9885 GCA_964401575.1 uncultured Verrucomicrobiota bacterium | reverse complement strand
GCGGCGCCTCTGTCTCCCACCGCTCTGATTGGTTGCTGACATGTGTTTGAACAGATTTGTTTGAGCCTCAATCGTTTGACTGTTAACCTTGTTGCGATGACGCTAAGCAGGTCATTTTTTATTACAGCCTTGATACCCTGCTGTCTGTCGCTTTCGTGCGGGAGCAGGCAGCAGGCTGGCGACTCGCGCCCTGCCGGTCCGGCGCGGGAGGTCAGGGTGGCAGCGGCGGCGCAGCGCCCGATGAGGGAGAGTATTTTCGTGATTGGGACGCTTGCCGCGCGGGAGCGCTCGACCTTGAGCGCGAAGGTTCCGGGAAGACTTACCGAGTTGCGAGTGGACATTGGCACTCCCGTCGAGAGCGGGATGCTGCTGGCGCAAATCGAGAAACGCGATTACGAGCTGCGAGTGGCGCAAGCGGCGGCTGCTTTGGCGCAGACCAGGGCAGCGCTTGGCCTGCCTGCCGATGGCCAGACCGACCGGGTGGAGCTTGCCGAGATCGCGTCTGTGAAGCAGTCGGCGGCGGTTCTGGATGAGGCCCGGAAGAATCGCGACCGGGTCGGCGATCTTACCAAGTCCGGCATCGTGCCGCAGTCGGAGCTGGATTCGGCTGAGGCGGCATACACGGTGGCGCATGCCCGGCACGAGTCCGCCCAGGAGGAGGCCCGCACGCGCATGGCGGCTTTGGCACAGCGTCGGGCGGAGCTTGACCTTGCGACGAAGCAGTTGGCGGACACGTCCATATTGGCGCCGTATGATGGAGTTGTGCAAAGCCGCAGGGCGAACATGGGCGAGTACCTGGTTGCGGGGGCTCCTGTTCTGCATGTGGTAAAAGCCGATCCGTTGCGTCTGCGGCTCGAAGTGCCGGAGCGCTCGTCCGCCCTTGTTCGTGCCGGGCAGGAAGTCCTGCTGTGGGTCGAAGGCGACACGAACGCCTACAGCGGCACAGTGGTGCGGCTCAGCCCGGCCCTCGAGGAGGATACACGCATGCTCGTGATCGAGGCGGACGTGCCGGCGAGAGGCGCTCTGCGCGCGGGGCTGTTTGCGCGCGCTGAAATCGTCATCAACAAAGAAAAGCCGGGACTGGCGATCCCGGAAAACGCGCTGATCAAATTTGCCGGGGTGCAGAAAGTCGTTGGGATTCTGGAGGGCAAGGCTGTGGAGAAGATTGTTGCCACCGGTCGATCCGGTCCGGGGTGGATCGAGATTACCTCCGGGCTGTCCGCGGGCGAAGAGGTCATTTTGGATCCCGCCGGCTTGAGGACGGGCCAGCCGGTTCGGATTGCGAGCCAGGCGCCTTCCGCTGATTCCGCTGCCACTTCAGCGCTGACCGTACTCGATGCAAAAGCTCGCTGAAATCTGCATTCGCCGGCCGGTGTTTGCCTCGATGATTGTGCTTACCCTCGTGGTGGTGGGCATCGCGGGGTACCTCACCCTTGACGTGGACCGCTTCCCCGCCGTGGACCTTCCGACCGTGCGCGTGAGCGCCCGGTTGCGGGGGGCTTCGCCCGCGGAGATGGAGTCGCAGGTCGCGCAGCCGATTGAAGAAAACCTCAACACCATCGAGGGCATCAACGAGCTGCGCTCTGTCAACGGCTCCGGCTCCACGTTTGCCATCGTGACGTTTGATCTCGATCGCGAGATTGACGCCGCGGCGCAGGACGTGCGTGACCGCGTGGCGACCGTGTTGCGCGAACTGCCCGAGGACATTGATTACCCGACCATTGCGAAGTCGGACACGGACCAGGCGCCCATCCTCTCGATGGCATTGTCCGGAGACCGGCCATTGCGCGAGCTGAGCGAAATAGCCGACAAGATTGTGAAGACGCGGATCGAGCGAGCCGCGGGCGTGGGCGAGGTGAATATCAGCGGGAGCCTCGAGCGCGCGATCAACATCTGGGTGGATGCCGACCGGCTTGCGGCCTATGAACTGCCGATCACCGCGGTGCGGAATGCCGTTGAGCGTCAGAACGCGAACATCCCCGGCGGGTTTGTATCCGGCCAGACCCGGGAGGGAACCTTGCGCACGATGGGCAGGCTCACGGACCCGGCTGCGTTTAACGACCTCGTGATTGCCACGCGCAACGGTTCGCCCATACGGGTGCGTGATGTCGGCTGGGCCGAGGACGGCACGAAGGAGCAGCGCTCGGTTTCCCGGCTGAACGGCAAGCCGACCGTGGCCCTGGAGGTTTTGCGCCAATCCGGCGCCAACACGGTCAACGTGATCGAGGAAGTCAAGAAGGCGCTGGCGGAGGTGCAGGCGCAGTTGCCGTCCGATGTCGAGCTGCAGGTGATTCGCGACCAGTCGCGTTACATTTACGAAGCGTTGCACGAGATCCAGCGGCACCTGATCCTGGGCAGCATCCTGGCCTGCCTGGTCGTGCTGTTGTTCATGCGAAACTGGCGGGCGATGCTTATTGCCGCCGTGGCAATCCCGACGTCCGTGATCGCGGCCTTTGGCATGATGAAGGCGCTCGATTTTACCCTGAACAGCGTGACCATGCTCGCGCTGGTGCTCATGGTGGGGATCGTGATTGACGATGCGATCGTCGTGCTGGAGAACATCTTCCGGTTTATCGAAGAGAAGGGCATGGGGCCTTTTGAAGCTGCGCGCGCGGCGACGGCTGAGATCGGGCTGGCTGTGATGGCGACCACCTTCAGCCTCGTTGTGATATTTGTTCCGGTCTCGTTCATGTCGAGCATCTCGGGACGATTCCTTTACCAGTTCGGGCTGACTGCGGCGGTGGCGGTGCTGGTGAGCCTGCTGGTTTCCTTCACATTGACGCCCATGATGAGCGCGCGGTTGCTCAAGGCCGAACGCAAGCAGGGGGGAGACGTTCCGCGGTCCCGGAGCGGTTTTTACCGGCGGTTGGACCACGGGTATGGCTGGCTTTTGCGGTGGGCGCTGGGGCGCCGGATGGTCGTTGCCTTCTTTGCGTTGCTGGTGATTGCCTCCTCGGTTCCCCTCTACAAGCTCATGCGCCAGGAATACCTGCCCAGCAATGTGGATGAAGGTGAGTTCGACGTGCGCGTAACGGCGCCCGAGGGCACGAGTCTGCCCGCGATGAACGAGGCGACCCTGAAGCTTGAGGAGGTGCTGCGCCGTGTTCCCGGCGTGAAGACCGTGCTCGCGACGGCCGGCAGCGGCTTTATGGGGACCGTGAACGGCGCGAATTTTTTCATTCAGCTCGAAGATCACGCAAACAGAACCTTTCGCTGGTCGCGCCTGTTGCAATGGCCTCCGTGGGAGGCTTTCCGGGGCAACTACACGCAACGCGATGTTCAGCAGGAGATTCGCAAACAGATGCGGCCCTTCACGGATTTGCGAATCGCGGTTCGCAACCCGCAGACCTTCATTGGCGGCGGGCCCAACTTTGACATTGATTTCGCGCTGCTTGGGCCGGACCTGGACGTGCTGTATTCCCTGGCGGAGCGGCTCCGGACCAACGCGCCCAACCTGGGGCTGCTGGATGCCGACACGACGCTGAAACTCGATAAGCCGGAGATCCGGGTCGAGATTGCGCGGGACAGGGCCGCCAATCTCGGTGTGAGCACAACGGATATTGCGGACGCGTTGCGCATCATGGTTGGCGGAGACGACCGGGTAACCCGTTTTCGCGACGAGCAAATGAACGAGGACTACGATGTGCAGGTGCGGCTCAAGGAGAGCGACAGGGACCGGCCGGAGATACTGGCGCAGCTTTACGTGCCGCGACAGAATGGCGCCCTGGTGCGCCTGGATAATGTGGTGGATCTTGTCCTGACGAACACAGCGTCGCGGATTGACCGGCTGGACCGCCAGCGAACCATCAGCCTGAGAGCAGCGATTGCGGACGGGTATGCGCAGGCGGATCGGGTGGCCGCCCTGCGCGCGGAGGTGGAGAAGATGGGGCTGCCGACGGGATATTCAACGCGGGTGACGGGACGAGCGCGCGAACTTGAGAAGACTTTTCGCGAGTTTATCATTGCCTTCAGCCTGTCGGTGATACTGATGTACATCATCCTGGCATCGCAATTCGAGAGCCTGGTGCATCCGTTCACGATTTTGCTGTCGTTGCCGATAGCCGTTCCTTTTGCGTTCATTTCCCTGCTGATCGGAGGGCAGTACTTGAACCTGTATTCGGCGCTGGGGTTGCTCGTGCTCTTCGGGGTCGTGAAGAAGAACGCGATTCTCCAGATTGATCACATGAACAAACTTCGCGCGACAGGCATGGACCGCCTGGCTGCGATCATTCAGGGGAACCGGGAGAGGCTGCGTCCGATTCTCATGACCACGATGACGCTGATTGCGGGCATGTTGCCGCTGGCGTTGGGCACCGGTCCGGGGGCTGAGGAGCGCCGCGCGGTGGCCATCGTGGTGATTGGCGGCCAGACGCTCTGCCTGCTGCTGACGCTGGTGGTGACACCCGTTGCTTACTCACTGCTGGACGATTTGAGGCTTGGCAAACGAGAGACGGCACTAAGCCCTGAGGCGGCGTCGCAGCCCGGAGCCGGAAGCTGAACCCGGAGGATACGCAACCGGGGTGGTCCTGCAAGAATCTGCAGGGCGCGCCCCGGGGAACTTTAAAGATCAGCCAGCGAGGGGTGGAATTACTTCAAGTAGCTCTTGAGCATCCACAGAGTTTTTTGATGCCACGCTATACGCTCGGTCATGAGATCCTGCGTTTCCATGTCATTGAGCTGGCCCGAGAGTTCCTGGGAGCGGACGAGATCCTCAAGCAGCTTCTGGTGTGCGCTCACGAGACCTTCGACGTAATCCCGCTGCGACGGCCGGGCCGTGAATTCCTTCATGCCGGCCATGCCCGCCAGTTTGCTCAGGCCGCCAGCGGCGAAGCTGTCGAGCGCGCGGATGCGCTCGGCGATTTCGTCAATGGCCTGGAAAAGGTTTTCGTACTGATCCTGGAAAGCCTGGTGCAGAGCAAAAAAGTCCGAGCCTTCCACGTTCCAATGAGCCTGGTGCGTCAGACCCATCAGGGTGTAGGAGTCCGCGAGGACGAGGTTCAAGAGATCTGTGAGACGATTATCTTTTTTCATAGCGTTTGAGTTCGAAGCGCGCTGAGATTTCTTTGCTGATTTCATTCTTCCTTATTCCTGATTCTTACCGTTCAAACTATTAAACAACAATATAGCCCGAAATTCGCGAGGATGCAAAACGGACGGGCAGAATGGGAAGCGCCGGACGGGCTTCAGCCAGGGAGTGATCCGGGGCACACCGGTCCGTTGCAGCCGCCGCAGCGTCGTTGTTGCGCGCGGCGAATTTTCGTATGAACCTGTGGCATGGCGTGGATTATTCTGTTTTTTGCGGGTTTGCTGGAGGTGACGTGGGCTGTGGGTTTGAAATACACGGAAGGGTTCACGCGGCTGGTACCCTCGATCGTTGTGTCGGCTGCGATCGTGGGGAGCATGATTCTGCTGGCGATCGCGGTGCGCACGCTGCCGATCGGGACGGCGTACGCCGTGTGGGTGGGGATTGGGGCGTTGGGGGCGGCTGTGCTGGGGATCGTTCTTTTTCACGAACCCGTCACGGCCGCCCGAATTCTATTTCTGACAATGCTGCTCGTCTCGATTATCGGACTGAAACTGACCTCGAGCCCCTCACTTTAGCGGGCCCGGGAACGCGACGAGGTCCGAGCGCGTCTTTCCGTTTTCGGTGATGCGCGGGAGTGTATAAACCATGCCGTCGCGCCCGATCGTGATGGCGTTGACGTATAGCGGGCGCTGTCCATCCGGGTAGAAGACAGCCCCGTGATCTTTGTAGCGGTTTTTCTCGATGTCGTAAGTAATCAGGTGGAGGTTTTCCAGCCCCTTTGCCTCGCCCATGGCGGTGCTGGATTTCCCGGCGAGGCGCTTGCCATCCACATAGATTGGCGCGCCTGTCAGGTAATGGATGGTTTTGTTGTCCGGGCCAATCCCGAATCCGAGGTATCCATAGCTGAACTGGTCGAACATGCCCGAGCGCTTCGAGGGTTCGGAGGTGATCCGGTCGAGCACCTCGATGCGAGGCGCCTTCGGATCAAACCGGAACAGGTAACCGGAGTTTCCATGCACGGCATAGATCTTCTTGTCCCTGGCGCGCCAGATGGCCTGCCGCCAGTTGTAGCCCATGTGGCCTGGCGAGGTGGGATCATACAGGCCGAAGTAATCCTTCTTCATATCCTCGCCTGGAACGGTGACGACACTGTCGGACTTTGCATCGTAACGAAGGATTGTGCCTTCGGACGTGGTGAAGTAAGCGGAGCCATCATCCAAATCCACCGCGATTGAGCGGCACACCGTGCGGTACGTCGGGCCCACGCCGTCTTCGCCTTCGGCGCACATTTTGCCGAAGCTCTTTTGATTTCGAGTGGCGAGATCGTAACGGTAGAAGATGCCGCTAGGCCAGGTGAGAGCGAACATGCGTCCGCGTTTGGTGTCCATGTTGAACGTGAGGACACCTTCTTTGTTTGGAGCGATGCCGTAATCCTCGAACTTGCCGCTCTTGATGTCGTAGGAAAGGAGGTGTCCGCCGGGATAGGATTTATAGCCTTCCGGGGGGATGCCCATCATTTCCTTGCCCTCCACGATGCTGTAAACGCCGACATGCGTGGCGAAGTAAAGTTTGCCGCCGGTTTCGACGAAATTCACGTGGCTTTTGCCCTGGGGAATGGCCTTGAGCCCCTTCTCACCACAGGCTTCCGTGATGTCGCCGACCATGTCAATCTTCCGGGATTTGGGGTCGAACCGGAACATGCGCGCGCCCTGGTCAATGTTTTCGGAGCTGAGCACGTAGTAGATTCTGCCGTCGCTGCCCGTGCCCATGGCGTTATAGCTGTCGTGACCGAGGGCAAAGCCGGAGTCGTAGGTGCTGGCTTTGATTTTCTTGCCCGAGTAACTGTTGCCATCCGGCACCTTGAGGCCTGAGGCCTGCGATTGGGCTGAGTTTGTATTGGACGTTGTCAAGACGATGGCCAGCGCAGTGGCCGCGAGGGTCAGGTGTCTGATCATAATGTATTCCTGATGGATTGTTTTGGTTAAGCTTTTGCGAGAGCGGCGGAGTTTTTACTGATTTTATGGATGGCGGCGGCGATTTGCTCCATGGCTGAGCGATCCGCGAGCAGCATGGTTTGGGTGAACCAAACGGCCTGCTGGCAGAGCTTTTCGTTCTGTAAGCATTGCTTGTTTTGCTCGAGCCACTCCTTCATCCGTTTCTCGCCGTAGATCTTGAGGTAATGCCTGTTTTTGGCCAGGCCGGTGACGTATTCGTCCGTGTTCATGACGCCGTAGCCAACCGAGCAGGGGACGCCTTCAGCCGAGAGCGCGGCGAGGAAGCGGGAGCGATCAAGCCCGTTGAACCGGGCGGCATCGTAGCGGAACATGTAGAGGTGGAACGCGCTGCGGGTGACGCCGTCGTAAAGTTTGGCGGGGTGGATGCCTGGGATTTCCGAGAGCATTTTCGAGAGGTAAGCCGCGTTTTCATTGCGTCTTTTTGTCTGCTCCTCGAGCCGCGTCATTTGAGCGGTCAGGATGCTGGCCTGGAATTCGGAGAGGCGCAGGTTTGAGCCGCGGGTTCCCGAGTAGGTGAAATTGTACCCTTTTACCTGCCGGCCCCGGCCCTGGTTGTGGAAGACGTAGCAGGTCTCGGCGAAGTTGTCGTCATTGGTCAGGACGGCGCCGCCTTCGCCCGAGTTGAGGTTTTTGCTCGCCTGGAAGCTGAAGCAGCCGGCCAGACCAAGGGTGCCTATCTTCTTGCCCTGCCACTCGGCCATGTGCGCCTGGCAGGCATCCTCGATGACGGGCAGATTCTTTTCCTTGCCGATCCTGAGGATGGCGTCCATGTCGGCGGGAGAGCCGCCGATATGAACCGGCATGATGGCCGCGGTGCTTTTCGTGATCGTGGCCGAGATTTGTTTAGGATCTATCTGGAAACTTTCCAAATCCACATCCGCAAAAATCGGCAAACCATAGTTCAGCGTGATCACATTGTAGGTGGCCACGAAGGTGTATGGGGGAATGATGACTTCATCGCCGGGACCGATGTCCAGCGCACCCATAACGGTGGACAGGGCTGCTGTGCCGCTGGCGGCGGCGAGGCAATGCTTTGCGCCGGTTGCTTTGGCATAGGCCTCCTCGAATTTGGCCACCCTGGAGCCGTTGCCGCGGAACCACCCGTTGCTTTCGAGCGTTTCCCGAAGGGCATTTCGCTCGGTGTCGTCATACACGGGCCAGCGTGGGAACTTCGTGGTGCAGGCGGGCTTGCCCCCGAGCTTGGCGGGTTTATCGGCTGTTTCGGCTGCGAACAGGTGAATCCCCCCTATCGAGGCGGCAACGGTGACGCCCGCGCTTGCTGCGGAGGTGGAGCGAATGAACTGGCGACGCGTAAGTTGGTCTTTCATAAATCGTCTGAGTTTGAATGGATAACAGCTTCGAAAACTTTGCTTGGGTATGACGGCGGGGTCAACCCTAAAGGTGCGATGTGGCGCGGGGTTTCCAAATCGCCGCGTGATGATGTCTATGAGGCTGAAGCTATGGTGGGAAGAAGTCCGCGACAAGAAGCGCCTCAGAGCCTGGGCGCACAAAAGCAAATGTGAAAACGAACGTCAGGGAGCAGAGATCTCGATGGTTCACGGCCGTCCGGCGCGAAATGTATTGTGGTCCTGATTCTATAATACCGTGTTGCTCCAGCGGGGCCGGGCTGCTCAGATCAAAGATGCGTGACGACATTCGACCGGGACGTTCGCCCGGCGGCGCCTGTAGCAGATAACGGCGCCCAGCAGCAGCAACGCGGGTGTTGATGGTTCCGGCACCGACAACAGAAACGCGTGCAGGTATCCGCCGGAGTCTGCAGCATAGCCGACGATGTCGCCGTTATCATTGATGTCGCGGGCCACGCTTAGTCCTGCAAAGCCCGCGCTGGCGAGATAAGGAGCCAGATCTATCACCGATCCATTCATGTAAACAACCGCATGACGTGTCCAACCGCTGCTACCCAGGGCATCGGAGGCACCGACGATGACGCCGGACGAGTTGATGCCATAGGCTTCGCTGGAGCCGCCGCGCAGGGCGCCCAGATCCTGCATGACGCCGTTCACGTAGCGGAAAGCGTGGTAGTAGCCCTGGCTGGTAAAACTATAGCCGACGATTGTACCAGCATCGTTGATAGCACACGCGTAGCTCGGGCCGCTACTGAAACTGCCCAGATCCTTCATGACGCCGTTGTCGTACCGAAACGCGCGGGTTGAACCGGGTGTTTCGGCATGGCCCACGATAACCCCGGCGGAGTTGATGGCGGTCGCGCTGCTATAGAGGCCGCCAAGCGTGCCAAGGTCGGTGATCGCGCCGGCTTTGTAGGCGAACGCGTGCGTCGGGTAGTAGGGTGCGTTCAACTGACTCTCTCCTACAATGGTTCCTGCGCTGTTGATGCCTCTCGCATAGGTGACGCGTCCCAAAGTTCCGATATCCATCATCGTTCCGTTGCGGTGGAGGAATCCGTGGTAGTAACCGCCGCTGATGGTCGAGCTGGCGCCCACAATGTCACCGGCGTCATTAATGTGCAGGGCGCTGCTCGAATCGCCGCCTAAAGATCCAAGATCCGTCATCTTTCCGGCGTAAAAACTGAACGCGTGGGATCCCATGTTTGAATCATGACGAGTACCCACCACCGTGCCGCTGGAATTAACGGCGAATGACTGTCCGCGGCCGAGATCATAAGCGGTGTATGAGGGCAGAACAGCGTGGGATGCGGCGATTGATAGAGCGGCGATGATAATGATAGGGATAAGTCGTGGGCACTTCATAAATTATGGTCAGCAGAGGCCCTTAGCATGTTGAGAATAACAAGACTATGCGGAGAGTCAAGACGAAACGGAGCGACCCACGCGGGGAGAGCAGTGAATTTCAGCCCAGCCCGAC
>CAYNZC010000140.1:0-9979 GCA_964401575.1 uncultured Verrucomicrobiota bacterium | reverse complement strand
AGCAGGAGAAAAGCCGTCCATGCAAGTGCCGGGACGTAAAGATTGAATTCGATGAAGCTGTGGAGAAACCATCCGGTCAGCCCCAGCCACACGGCGAACGGGACGAGTTTTGGGGAATCCCAGGGCCGGGAGGCATGAACGAGCGATGTGGATTTCCAGGTTTGGAACAGAGCTGCCGTGATGAAAGCCGCGTAAAAGAGAAAACCTGGAATGCCGGAATCCGAAGCCTGCTGAAGGTAGTCATTGTGGACGAGGCGTGACATTTCGGACTGCTGGGTCTTGAGTTGTGCGTAGGGCACGGCAAAGGTGCCGGGGCCCGAGCCATAGATGGGCTTCAGACTGGCGTTCTTAACAGCGGCTGTCCAGTAATCGAACCGGGCGCCAACGCTTGGCGCTCCCCGCTTGAAGAAGGAGGCATAGGTCCAGAAAAAACCGCCCAGTCCTGCAACAATCAGCGCTGCCGCGGCCAGGACTCGGAACCTTGGCGCGATTCCCGGCCACCGAAAGAAGCCGATCAGGCCGGCGGTCATGAGCACGAGCCATCCTCCTTTCGATCCGGACCAGAACATGCATGCCAGAGTTATCGCAGCCCAGACGATGAGGATGAAGGCCCTGGCGCTGGTGGTAAACCTGCCGTTGCCGGTCCATTGCCATACCTTGGCGCTGATCGGGGGCAGGAGCAGAATGATCGCCGCAGCCAGGGTGTTTGGGTAGAACAAGGTGCCGAATACACGATTGCTCGTAATCTTCCTGATGTAGTCGGTCGGATACATGTCCATGCCCGGATAGACATACGTCCAGAAGTATTTTCTTGTTTCATCGAGCCCGCCGAAATGCTGCTCCCATGCCGCGAACACCATGAGCAGAAAGCCGGCGAGCACCCCCGGCCAAAAAAACCGGATGCCGGGGCTGCGCCACAGGGCCAGCACCCCAATGTAAAAGCAGAGCACACAGCCGGCCAGGTGGGGAAGGGTTGCGCGTGTGAGCGCAGGATCCACACTGTGGGCGGAGGCGAGACATTGCCAGACGAACCACGCCAGCGGCAGTAGTAAGACTCCCAGCGGCAACGGAACGCGCCACTTCCAACTTCCAATCGAGAGGAGCGCGAGCGCCGCCATCAGGACATAAGCCCAGCGGAGCGGCCAAGGGGAACCGAACAGGAACTCGTAGATGTTTGTGGGGGCGTCCACCCACTTCTCCATGATCGGCGGGTTCCCGAATTTGAGCAGGCAAACGCCGCAAAACAATCCTGCCGCAAGAGGGAGAAGTTTCTTGAGGCGTGCCTGCGGGGCAGGGTTTGGTTGCGGGGCCGGTTCCGCGCGGTGTTTGTGGCTGGCGGTGCGGGTTTTCACGCGCTTAAAGATTGAGCTTGAGCAGCTTGACTTCCAGTGCCAGTGCCTCCTGGACGTTGCTGTTCTGCAGCAGCCACTGCAAATCCTCGATCGTTTGCAGGTTCTCGAGCGCTTGATCTGGAGTGATGCGTCCGGCAACGGCGCCTGGGCCTTTCATGTTTGGAAATGTCAGCAGCGCATCGGATCCCCCGATGGCCCGCAGCCAGACGTCGCGCAGCCACCATTGCAGCACCGCCAGCAGGTCGAAACGATGACGCCGGTAGTCGGATTCGACGGCGGCCTTCAATTCCTCCTCCCATTTTTCGATGAGTTCCTTTTCCGCGTCCTGATAGCGTCCGAGCGGCGAGCGGGCTGCAAGGGACTGCTCGATGCCCGCCCGGATTTCACCCAGGCGCTGCAAGAGCGAGTCCAGCACGCGATAACGGCTGATAAGGCTTTTGTGTTTGCCCGAGGCGATTGTGCTGAAACTCTCGATCCATTGCCGGCTGGCGGGATCGAGACGCACAGAGGCCTGGGCGCCAAAAGTCAGCCGCAGGCAACGGGAAAGAATCGTCTCAATAATCTGCTGCGGCTCTGTGGTGAGGAGAATGAGGACAGAGCCGGGGGGGGGCTCTTCGAGGGTCTTCAGGAAGGCATTTGCGGATTTATCGTTCAGCCGGTCGGCTGCGACAATAATGCCGATTTTGCGTTCGCCATCGCCGGCCTTGAGCTGGATGCGCTGCATCAATTCGCGAATCTGCTCGATCAGAATCAGGCGGGACTTGGATTCGGGTCTCACCCAATGCACATTCGGGTGATTGTCGGCAGCCGTCTTCCTGCAGGAAGGGCAGGTGTCGCAGCAATCGACCGTGGCTCCCTTGTCGCGGATGGGGTTGTGGCAGTTCAGGGTCTTTGCCAGTGCGCGGGCGACGCCTTCCAGCGTGTCGAGATCCTGGCCCGCGAAAAGGTAGCCGTGTGCCAGGCGCCCCCCCCTGAGCGAGCGCTGCAACAGTTCGACACCTTGCTGGTCCTTATATTCTGCGAATCCCATCCGCCCGAAAATTAAACCGTCTCAAGCTTCTCAATGAAAGCACGAAAGTGCGCGCAACAACCTTGTGCAGCGCGTATGAAAAAAAGGGGGGAGGCCTGATTGCTGCTTATCCGTCCGTATGACGCAAAGCTGTGCCGGGTTGTTCGAGTGTGACATGGCCTCACGTTTGGAGCGGCAATGGACAGCAGCTATGCTTGACGTCGAAGCTGCGCTGGAATTAGATCTCTGCGATATGCGTCAATCATCTCCATACCTACTGCTTGCTCTCTCTTTGTTTTTTGGCCTCCAGGGCCTACTGTCCAGCGCACAGGCTGAAACTGCGGAACTTGAAAAGCTGCGGCAGGTTGCGCTCGGGGATCTTTTTGTCCTGCGCGATTACAGGGCGGGGAAGAACAGCTTTGTCGAAAGTCCAAAGCGTCATGCAGGGGTGTGGACGAATGCCGGATTTCGCTACACCCTGGCGAATCTGCATGGGCAAGGGTCTCTTCGCCATATCTGGACCACGCGCGGGGAAGGGGAGCCGTATTTTCAATGGGAGTTCTTCGTGGATGGGGAAAGCACTCCAAGTATCCGGACAACCGACGAGGCGTTTGTGGCGGCCTCGGAAACGTTTCCTCTGCCTGTTGCTCCGGCCAACTTCATTCCTGTTCATAATCGGGCCTTCAACTTCTATCTGCCAGTGCCCTTCGAGAGAAGCCTGCGCGTGGATGTGGTGCAACAGCAGCCCACGTTTTGGTTATGGTTCTGCCAATTGGATTATCGGCTGAATGATCCCTCGCTTCAGGGCGCGCGTCTCCTGTCACACGGAGAGGGAAAGGACGGAAGCTTTTGCTACGTTGGGCTCGGATCTCAACTGACCGAAAAGAGCGCTTGTGCATTGAAACGGGAGGACCTGAACTTTCCGGAGATGGAAATCACTCCTGGAACTCAGGTGAGTCTTGGCCGCCTGCAAGGCCCCGGCATTATCCGCGAACTGCGCCTGCGCCGGTCCGACGCGTCGAACTTGCGTTTGCTCATCCGGTTCGACGCCGCACAAGGCTTTGCTGTGGATTCGCCTGCGGACGCTTTTTTTGGCCCGTTCCAGGGAGTGTCTTTTTACAGCCATTCAACGAATGATTCCAGTTGCTTCCTCCCGATGCCTTTTCAGCGCGATTGTGAATTGATTATCCGCAACGAAGGGCAGTTTCCCGCCACGGTGTCGGGCCAGGCCAAACTGGAGAAAGTTCCCGTGTTCTCCCCCGCGTGGGGATACTTTCATGCGCGATACCAGCGCACGGAAAAGACGGACGGTCACCGCCCCCACCAGGTGCTGTATGTGCGAGCACGCGGTCACTGGGTGGGAATGACTCTGTATAAGACGGGGCACGA
Source organism: uncultured Verrucomicrobiota bacterium (assembly GCA_964401575.1). GTDB lineage: Bacteria > Verrucomicrobiota > Verrucomicrobiia > Limisphaerales > UBA8199 > CAYNZC01. The sequence goes on along the minus strand of CAYNZC010000140.1, from coordinate 6,229 downwards.
TCACGGTGGGGGCGATTTCGCAGTCATTGACGGAGAGGGAAAGAATCCCGCGTTCCTGCACGGCATCAATGGCGAGGACTATTTCACATTTGCGTGGTTCGGAAAGGGCGCGCATCACCCCTACGCGGTCGCGCATTCCAATGATGAAGGCCGCTACAGGCATCATCTTGAAAATGTGTATCCATTCCAAAAATCGATCGCCATCGAGTGGGGCGCTTTCGCGGATTTAAGCCCCGAAAGCGTTGCCGTTTGGTACCAGGATAGCGCGGATGATTCGACCCTTGCGGACGGTGCCCGAACAGAATCCGTACAATGGGACGTGTTCGGTCCTGTGCCGATTCCGATCGATGAGAACGGAAACGCCACTGTGCCGCTCTTTTCAGTTCTGCCGTCCTTGAGTGATCTGGATTCCGGAAAACAATTTGAATGTACGCTTGTGAAGGAACGTTTCAAGAGCGGTTGGATGCGGGAGTGGTCGGTAGGTCCGATGCTGAACCTCACCTATATTGCCCGGCACGGCACCAAAATCGCCGCCGAGGGGGAACTGGGTGGCACGGGCCATGCCTTTCTGGCCCGCCGCTTCATTGAGTCCCCAAGAGACCGGACCGTGCGCTGCCTCTTTGCGCACGACGATCCCATAGAGTTGGTCGTGAACGGGAAACGTGTGTTCGAAGGCGGCCAGCACTTCAATGGATTCGAGTCCACGTGGATTTCTCTCCCGCTCCGCAAAGGCAGGAATGAGGTCGTGGTTCGTTTGACGAATTACTTCAACCGGAACTTTAACTGGACCGGCTTCCTGTTCCGTCCGGAAGACCCCAGCCTGCAATGACGCCAAGGGGAGTTGTTGCAGGACTTTGTGACTGCGGCGTCAAAGCCTGCGTCGTTCAGGACGATCACGACTCGCAGCAGACATCCCTTCGCATGCGTCTCAAACAGGATCTTCGAATAAGGAAACGGGAAAACCTGCGTGTGTGCCGCTTTGCAAGCGTCTTTGAGTGTTGGTTTGGCGGGTATGGGATGCTGCTGTCCGGGCTCAGATATCCGGAATTACAGCGGTGGGGCCGACTGAGGTTGAACGCGCAAACCGGGAACGGGCGCGCCATCTGCCCCGACGATTCGGGCGCGCGCGGACCAACCGCCGCTGCCCTGTGTCACCTTTAGAATGAGTTCGTTTGTGCCAGGTTTGAGACGGATGGCCGCTTTATCCTGATCCGCCTGGTCGCCTCGATCCACGTTGTTGCTGTGGACAACTTCCCCGTTGAACCAGACCTTAAGGCCATCGTCGCTTCCCATCAAAAGCATGGCATCGGCCGGGGCGGCGGCGACGAGTTGCGCTTTCAGATAGGCCGCGCAATGCTCCGAGCCAGGGAATGCGGCGCCCAGATTGACGTGATCCTGTCTGGGGAGGGAGCGCCAATCCGTCTTCTCGTTAGTCTCGGGACTGAAAGCGATTGGGAATAGCGCGGTGGCTCCGGACACCCCGGCCTTTCGGAACGGCCCGCAGACCAGCCAATCCTGTATGCAAGGGCTAGCTGCGACCTGCTGGCCGCGCAAATCCCATGCGCGCTTCATGACGGCCGGGTTCTTCGACGTCGTGAGGACTTTTGCGGCGGCCCCGGCCGCCATATTCCTGTCCGACTTGGATAGCTTCTCGGCTATTGAAAGGACGGCGAGGGAGGCTTCATCGACGAGGTCTGCGTTTTGCAGAAACGAGAGAGCAACATCCAACGCTCCGGGAGTGCCAATCTGACCTACCTGGCTGATGGCAGCCTGTTTTTCCTGCGGGCGCGGGCTTGCTGCCATCGCTGCCTGCAAGAGCTTGAGGCGTTTTTCGAAGTCAGGCTCCGTGGCGGCGGTTTTGATTGCCCCACGAATGGCGAGGATTTGCTCGCCTGGCTCGTCGGTCGATTTCGCCAGCGCAATCAGCCCTTCTGAGGGCGCGGATGTCGGCCATTCGGAAAGAACGCGCAGAGCGGCCCGTCGCCGTTCGGCCTCCGGGCTCTTCACGCCGGTCCACGCCAGTGCCATGGCATCAGCAGTGGCCAGTTCTGCAAGCACAGGGAAAACGCGCGTCGCCTGCTCTTCACTGATATCCTTGAGAGCGGTCACAAGGTCGCTCGCCATCGAAGTCTTGTCTTTGGCAGCCTGACAAACGGCGAACAGGGCGGTCAGTGCCGGTTCGTTATCGTCCGTGGAGGCCGCAAGTTGCAGGAGTGGCTTCGCGGTGTTCGGGCTGGCCAGGACGCGAAGGGATTCCAGCGCGGCGGACCGCACGCTGCCTTCGCCTTCGGAGGCATAAGAGAGAAGAACCGACCCAGCCTCGGTGTCGTTTCGTTGTCCGAGCGCTTTCAGGAGCTCGGCCTGAACGGGTGGAGCGGACTTTGCGATCTCGTTGATGATGGCGCGCCGTGCACCAGGTCCCCGAAATCGGGCTAAGGTTTGGCGGGCCACATCCCGCTCCACCGGGGCGGAGCCGGCTGCGATTCTTGCGGTGTGAGGCAGGAACTCAATAGCATTCGCCTCCGCGACAGCTGCCATGCCCGCGCTTCGAACCATCGAGTTCCCGGTCTCCATCGCTAACCGGATCACCTCCGGCACTTTGGCGTGAGTCCTCAGTGCGGCATCCACCACAGCAACCTGTGCCTCGGGCGGGAGCTGCTTCCATCGGTTGATTCCGCTTGCCACCGCGTCCGTGCCGCCGGATTCCCGAAGCAATTGCAACGCCACGAAGCGCCGTTGAAGATCGGAACCCTCGATCGCCTCGAAAATCGTTTTATCGCTGGACGGAGAAAGCGGCGCTTCACCTTTCCACGCGGCGAGGCGTATCGCTTCCGGGGCGTCGGCAGTCTGGAGGGAGCGGTAGATAGCAATCGCGCTTCCGGAATCGCCGGATGCAGCGAGCGCGCCAGCGCATCCTAGCAGGGCGTCTTCAATCGAGTTCTGGAGCGAGCCGGAGGCTTTTGACCGGGCGTTCGTCAGGGCTTGAACGCTCTCTCTGCCTCCGATGCGGCTGAGCGCGGTGGCGGCGGCAGCGGCGACCTCATGGTTATCGTCGCCCAACGCGGCAATCAGCAGGGTTGTGGCGCTTCGATCATTTCTCCAACCGAGGGAATCGAGCAGTGCCACTTTGACGCCTCCGGAACTTTTGCACGCAGCTTCGCGGATGGCAGCCGCGGCTTCCGGGCAGCGCATGGCCTCCAGCGCATACCGGGCTGCGTGAGAGAGACGCTCGTCCTGTATGAGCAGTGGAGCGAGCGCTGGGACGGCGCTTTTCGTCCCGAGAATGCGCAACTTCTGGCAGGCGTCGCACTTGGCGGGAATGTCGGCTGAGGAATTCAGGATCTCGATGAGATCCTGCTCCGTTGTGCCGAGTGCTGCAAACGAGATAGCAAAACCTGCGACAGCCGTAAAAACTGTTCGAAGAGTTTTCATGTTCGAATGTTGCCGGGGATTCCGGGTTAGAGGCGCCACGGAGCCCGAGGTGTATAGGACAGAAGACGGTTAGCCTGCTCGTCTCCTTTGAACTCAGATTTGACCGGATCCCACAGGAGACGCCGTTGCAGTGCCATTGAGATGCCACCGATCAGGATCGCATTCATTGTATAGACCGCCTCTGCCGGATTGCAGACGGTCGGTCGGCGGCTTCGAATGCAATCGAGAAAGTTCGCCGAATGCCCGTTTGCGTGATAAACGCGAGTGTCTTCGGGGCTCAGCGGCGCATCGAGAGCGCTTGCGGGCGCTGAAACGAGCGTGGACCGATCGACGTTGATCCTGCCCTGCGTCCCGACGAAGCACGCACCGCCTTCATCGCCGATCCGTTCGCCAGGATAGGCAGACGAGTGCACCACGACACCGTTCGAGTACTTGTAGTGCACAACTGTGTTCTCGGGGCTGCCATCCCTGCTCTCAGGCCAGACTTCGATAAGCGCTTCGTGGTCCGGGTGGATCGTCCATTGAATGATGTCGTAATGGTGGGGGGCCCAGTTCACATCGCCGATAAAGGCGCCTGAGAGCGCGTGGCCGGACTCTCCGGCGAAAGGACGCCATGGGAGCGGCCCCAGCCAGAGGTCCCAATCGAACCCGGGCGGCACGGGTTGCGATACATCGGATGTCCACGGCTGGGGAAAAAAACAGCCGGGAGGCCGGTAGGCATAGACTTCCTGCAGCTTGCCGATGCGCCCGTTGCGCACCAGTTCCGCGGTTGTTCGGAACTTGCCGCCGTATTCCGAACGTTGCTGCGTGCCAGCCTGATAAATGCGCCCGTAACGAGCGGCCGTTTCCATTACGTTGAGTCCGTCACGCACAGTCATTGCGATCGGCTTCTCACAGTAAACATCCTTTCCTGCCCGCATGGCATAAACCGACATGAGCGCGGCCCAGTGATAAGGCAGCGCCAGAAGAACGGCATCAATGTCGGGCTGTGCCAGCACCTCCCGGAAGTCGTTGTAAGCCTTGACTCCGTTGTATCCCGCCGTTTTCGTCTTCTCGCCGTACAGCTCATTGGCACGTTGACGGGAGAATTCACGACGGTCCTGTTTCACATCGCATACCGCAAGGACCTGAACATCGTCTCTGGCTATGTAGCCTCCCGGCACATAAGTCCATGCGTGCCCAAACAGATGCCCGCTACCCTGGCCCCCCAGCCCGATGAATCCCATGTTGATTCGTTCGCTGGGGGCGACGGCTCCGCCGCGTCCCAGGACGGATGGGGCCACGATTGTTGGCCCCACGACGGCAGTCCCCAGCCCAAGGAGTGTTTGGCTGAGAAAGCTCCTGCGTGTTATGGGGGATTTGTCCGTGGCTGATGCATTTTGCATATCCGCACGGAAGTATGTGAGGCCTCGTGCCTCTTTGCACCGTCTTTCTGCTGTTTCTGCCGCATGTCTTTCCCCTGCGTTCCGGTTTAAACTGCCCGGCGACGTTAAAGCAGCAGTTGCGCGAGACCGCGCATCGGGGGTCGTGACAATCCGGATAAGAACCTGTCTAATGGGCCAGTCATGACAGGCAACGCAGTGCCCACTCCAATAAGCGAACAACGTGACGCCAGGCAAGCGCACTTCGGTTGGTGCAAGGCCACAGCCATGGCCCTGGCAGTGTTTCTGGTTCTGCTGATCTCTCTCGGTTTGTTGACGAGTTTTCAAGTCCGGAGAGGCGCGCCGCGGTTTCGGAAGATCACTCAGCCTTTTGAGGTGCCTGCCTACACTCAACTGAGCTACCCGTTTCTGAACTCCCGCCCGTTTGCGGGCGACAAAGTGTGGATCATGATCTGGTCCAGGGGCGATCATCACTGCTATCTCTACGACCTCGAGGCCAGGGTTGTTGAGGGCGAACTGTTTGGGGCGGACCCGTCCTTTATGAGTTCGGATGGAACAACGCTGTTGTGCACCGTGCGCTCGGTCTCGTCCCGGTCGCGCGGAGGCTTCCTGCGGGAGTTGTCGAGAGCGATCGGGGACGCGGTGCGCGGAAGAAGGGGGAACGGGTCTGCGGGCGATGTGGAAACTTTCTGGGCGCTCGATCTGCGGAACGGCACAGCAAAGAAACTCGGAAAAACCCTCCAATTCGCCGGCGCCGGCAGTTCCTTCTTTCCCTCGCCATCGTTCCGTTACGCCTTCAACAAAGCAACCGCAGCCGTTAGCAGCCAGGAATTGCTTATCGCCGACATGCAGACCAAGTCTCTGGAAATACACATGGTGGACGGCCAACCCCGCGAGTGGTGGGACGATTCACGAATCGTCATCACAACTCCGAAGCTGGATTCCGTGCTGTACGACGTGCATTCAAGGAACACGACCCCACTGCTTAGCTACGATGCCGTTCTGGAGGCCTTGGAGAAGGCAGGCCTCGACGCTTCGTCCGGCGCGGTGGGACTATTTGCTATCCGGAACGGACCGGAAAACGATTTCTATCTCACGGATGGGAATCGGCGCTGGCTTGCGACAAATTCCTTCCTGTTCAAACTGGAGCGTCCTGCGGGCGCGCTCACACTCGTTGCGTCCGATTTCAAGTTCGGCTGGAGCGATCATTTCACGGCGGATGGGCGGGGATATGTTTTCAGTGGACGGGAGCGTGACACAGACGGCAGCGCGGTTTTTTTCAGAGACTTGCGGAAGGGTGTTACCCGGACTTTGGTGTCTCCGATCCCAAAGCAGGCATTTAGTTTGCCGAGTTTTTACTCTGGCGGGGTGGTCTATGTGCGGAGCAATCAGCTTTGGCAAATAACGCTGGATGG
>CAYNZC010000139.1:0-10063 GCA_964401575.1 uncultured Verrucomicrobiota bacterium | reverse complement strand
CTCTGTTGACACCGGCAACACTCATGGACGTGACAACTTTATGTTCTAAGGCTTTTCATACACCAGCACCGCCACGGAATTCGGCGCAAGGCTGTCCCCCGGGCCAAATCCCCCGCTCACGGTCGCCCCTTCCACAAAGCGCTCAGCGCCTTTGAGCACAGGGGAAACAGCCTGTTCGCGCGCGGAGGAATTCCAAACGACGATCGCTGCGCGCTTGCCCCCGGTAAAACCTTTCGCCAGAAGGCCGCTGCCGGAAACGTTGAAGAAGTCCTGATCCACAAACCGCCCGGTCATCAGAAGGTCCGGCCAGCGGTTGCGCAGCGCAATCAGCTTCGCCATGTAGGCTCCGTAATTGGGCGCCTGGCGCAAGTCGCCCCGGCACCGCCAGATTTCAACATCAAACCGCCAGCCAAACAGAAATCCCCAGTTCATCCGCTTCTCGTGGTCGCGTTCATCCCGAATCCCGCGCGTGCTGAACAGGATCTCGGGAAAGGTGTACGCGAACATCTCGGGAAACGCCTCGGGTGTGTAAGCGGCGCCATAATCCGCCACATGCACGAAATCAACATGGCGATCAAGGCAATCGCTCACTTTCTCCGTGCCGAATCCGCGCCCTTCATGCCCCGTGATCAGGGCCTTCCGCATCGCCGCAAGGGTAATGTCCTTCCCCTGCCCCTGCGCCAGTGCCGGCCCGGCGTGCGGGTGCGTCTTGTCAAAACACAAATACGGCATCCGCCCCCCCATCTGGTCAAAGAAAAGACAGTCCGGTCCGAAAGAGGCCATGTATTCCCCGATTTGTATCAGCTTCTCCCGCCACTCAGGCGTTGATTGGCAGCCCGCCACAAAATCTCTCGCCCCAAAATCCCGCAGGTACGTCCCATCCCCCGCGAATTTGTAAGCCTCGCGATACTCGCTGCCCTGAGCGGTCTTGATGCAGATGCGCTTGCCGGTCGTCTGGTAATAATCCGATGCGGTGTCAATCAGATGGCCGTTCGCATACAGAATAGTGTGGCCGCCACGCCGCCGTATCTCGGCGATGGCGTCACGCAATCCCGCCGCGCCGCCCAACTCGTCGTCCACCACGTAGTTGGGATAATCATTGTCCATCCCGGCTTTGAACCAGCCGAAGATCATCAGGGTGTCAATCCCGTAAGGCCGCCCCCCCTCAAACACATCCACAAGGTCTTTGTATTGATGAAAAACCTCCCCGTATTGATGCTTCACAATGATCCGTTGCCATCCATGCATCCGGTTCACCCAGTCCGGCCGCGGCGTCTGGCTCCACCATGTTGCGTTCGCGTGCTTCCGGTAAACTTTCGAGTCCGCGTGCCAGTCCCCTCGATGCAGCCGCACCAGCGACCGCGGCGTGCGCCAGGATCCCTTCTCGAGAAACGGGTAACGCACAAACCCCGCGGACAACTTCCCACTGGCGGTGTCGCGCGCGAGGTTCAGACCGGTTGTCTGAAAGCTCCCGTCAAGCGAGAGCAGCCCAAGCCCTTTGCCCCCGCCATAAATCCCAAACCAGTTCATGGTCATCGTCCCGCCCGGGTAATGCGAGCATGCCAGCACGCGCTTCTGGTCCGGCGCCATGTAGAGCGTATGCTGCTCCTCTACGTAGCTCGCCACGTTCTTTATCCGGCGGCCAAGACCATGCGGCAGCACGAGTGTATCGCCCGCCTGGTCTGCCCCAAGGCTGTAAAAGGGCCCTACCCACGGAAACCAGAATTCCTCAATAACAAGCTCCGACGTATTCTCGATCCGCGCCTCGCATGCCACCGCTTCGTCCTCGAGCGAAAAGCTCAGTTCCACCCGCGCATCGTAATCCCGGCCGCCATAACGCAGTTTGTCATAGCGCGCGACAATCGTTTTTCCGTCAGATGTCACTCTCGCAACTTGCTCCCCGGGCACGATGCCCGCCTCCCGGCGCTTTCCAACCCCCACGATCATGTCAAATAACCCGCGCTCTCCCGAAAGGGTTGCCGCCTCACCGGCAAAACCCAGCTCGAATTGCCGCCCGTCGGACGACAGGGTGAAAAAGATCTTCCCGTCGCTAAGACGCGCCGGGCTCGGTCCTGCGGCAGCCGCCACGCAGACCGAAACGATGCCAAGGAGAATCCCGAGTGCCATGCCGCTCGTGTGACATGCGTTGTGTTTCATTAGAGTTTTCATGACCTTTTCTATCCTGCAGGTTCGCGGTACCTGTCCCGCTCAAATGTGAATATCACCGCTGCCAACACCGCAATGCCGCCGATCAAATAGGCGCCGGACAACGCGGAAAAACCAAGGCTGAGCCCTTGCCCGGCCGCAGCCATTTCCCGAAATCGCCCCATCAGCCACGGCGAAAGCGAGCCCACCAGGAACGCCAGCATGGTCATCACACCCACAGCAGACGCGCGATGGCGTGGCGCGATGACCTCAAAAAGCGCCGCGTGGGTGTTCGCTTCGTAAAACCCCCGGAAAAGTCCGAAGCCAGCCATCGCGGCGCACGCGCCAACAAGCGCCCCGGCGCGCCCCATCAGGAAAATGACCGGCACTCCGAGCAGCATGGCGCTGCTCATCATTCGCAAGCGAAACACCGGCCGGGTCACAGCAATCCGGTCGGACAACCACCCGCCAAACACAATCCCCCCCAGCGCGGCCAGATGATGAAACAACATGGCGTAGCCACCGGCTTTCGTGAGCGACAGTTGAAACTTTTCCTGAAGAAATATCGGGGCCCACACCACATAGGCATTGTTCACAAAAACGATCGCCGTGAATCCCGCAGTCAGCAGCAAAGCGGTCGGAGATCGGAACAGCACCCCAAGCGCGCGCAACACCGGTTCCCGCGCAGGCGCCCCCGGCGCGTCCGCCATGGGCGGTGCATCCATCAAACGCCGCATCAGAACAAAACCCAGCAGGATCCCGCCGCCGCCGAAAACAAAAAACGCGGAACGCCAACCCCATTTTTCCGCAATAAAACCCCCGATAAACCCGCTCACCATCACGCCGATATACAACGCCGCCTGGTGAATCGACAGCGCCAGGGCGCGGGTTCTCTTGTGATGGGCAGCCAGCAGCGGATACGCCGCAGGAGCATAAAACGCTTCCCCGCCGGCTGTCGCGACACTCCTGAAGGCAATCAGCGCCGCCAGGCCACCCGCAAGCCCGGTGCACATGGTCGCAGCGCTCCAGAACAGCAGGCTGCATACAATGATCTTCTTGCGGTTCCAAATGTCCCCCAGGTAGCCCGCCACGGGATTCATCACCGCAAGCATGAAGAACAGCACCGACCCCGCCAGGCCAAGCTCGCTGTCGGTCAGGTGCAGGTCTGTCTTTATGGCGCCCAACACAACTCCGAAAATCGCCCGGTCTCCCTGGTGAAAGAAAAAGGCGCAGCACAGCAGTGCCAGCAGCTCCCACTTGTAATTCGGGCGCGCCACCATCCCCGGACCCGGCCTGATTTCTTCGTTCTCGTTCACAGGTCAACGTCCGCAGGCATATGTTGCGCGGAGCAGCCGCCGTCCACCACGAGCCGCGCGCCCGTAATGTTCGCGGCATCCTCGGAAGCCAGAAACATAACCGATCTCGCAATGTCCTCCGGCGTGGCCTCCCTGCCCAGCGGCACATTCGTGCGACGCCGCCTGGCATGCGCCGGGTCCAGGCTTTTCCAGCGATCGCTGTAAATATAACCCGGCGCAACGGAGTTAACTCGTATCCCGTGCGGCGCAAGATCCAGCGCCATGGCGAGAGTCATGGAATCAATACCCCCCTTGCTCGCGATGTAGGCGGCCCGCTTCCGAATGGCCCGCTTGGAAGTGTTCGAGGCAATGTTGACAATACAGCCGCCCCCGGCCCACTTCATCATCCTCGCAGCCTGTTGCGAAACGTAAAACGTCCCAAGCAGGTTCACCCGGATCACGGACTCGAAAAAATCATACTTCACGTCCAGAAAATCCGGCCCCACTCCAAGATGCGCCGCGTTGTTGACCAACACATCCAGCCGCTTCGATTTTCCGGCAATCGCGCGAAACATGCCGTCAACCTGGGAAGGAACGCTGATGTCCGCCGGCACACACACAACCCTGCGCAACCCGCGCCGCCGCAACAGTCCCGCCGCACGATTCACCGCCTCGGGGGTAAGGTCATTCAGAAAAACCAGGGCGCCTTCTCCGGCGAAATGTGTTGCAATGCCCAAGCCGGTGTTCTGCCCGGCGCCTGTCACCAGCACGGTCTTGCCTTTGAATTTCATAACTCGAAGTGCCCGATTCAGGCTAGAGAACACCCGCCAACAGGGCAATTGCCCTATTTCGTCATTGCCATTGCATTTTTAGACACGCACCCTGCCGATATCTGAAAACCGGCTCCGCCAGCATCAAGACCAGGGCCATCGCCGTCTGCATCGACACCCGGGACGGCGCGGGACGCAACCGCCTCCATGGCGTCGCCCGCCGCGTCCGGCAGCTCGGTTGGCGAATGATGCTCGTCCGCCACACCGGGAAAGCCGCAGCCCGCGAAGTGGCGCGCCTGGCGCCGGACGGCATCATCGCGTATGTGGCGGACCGCTGGCTTCTCGATGTGGCCGCAAGGTTGTCCGTCCCGCTCGTGGATACCGCGTTGGGGGAACTCGGAGTGACGATGACCGTCAGCGTCAATAACGCCGCAGTGGGGCGCCTCGCAGCCGAACACCTCCGGCAGGCCGGCTTCAGACACTTCGGCTATTGCGGCGTGAAGGGGCGAATCGCGTCCGAACAACGGCGAGCCGCCTTTGCGTCCGCACTCCAGCTACAGTCTCTTGCGTCGTTCGCCGAACCGGTCACGGAAGGGGAATCGCGCCTTGAACCGCTCATGCAATGGCTCAAACGCCTGCCCAAACCCGCCGGACTCCTGGTCTTCGACGACAAGCTTGGCGAGCGGGTCCTCACCGCCTGTCGGTGGGCCGGGCTGTCGGTTCCCGAAGCCGTTGCCGTCCTGGGCATCGGCGATGACGAACTGATGTGCGAAGTCAGTTGGCCAACGTTGTCGAGCATCCGGCTCCCCACTCAGCGCCTCGGTTTCGACGCCGCAGGCATGATCGCGAATGCGATGACAGGCCGAAAAATCAAAGAACCCCATCAAACCATCGAACCGGTCGGCGTGGTGGCTCGCGGATCCACCGACGTCGTCGCCGTGAACGACTCGCTCGTCAGATCGGCAATCCAGCTCATACGCGCCCAGGCCGGACGCGTCATAGGCGTGGAACAAGTCGCCCAGTCCCTGCAGGTGTCCAGGCGCACGCTGGACCGTCGTTTCGAGGTTCTGCTCGGGCGAACCGCGCACGAGGAGCTTGTCCGCATCCGAATGCATCGCGCGCGCAGCCTTCTGGCCGATGGGTCCGCCTCCGTCGCTGAAATTGCCGGCCGCTGCGGCTACAGCACTGCAGCCTCCTTCAGCCGCGCATTCCACCAACACTCAGGCCGCTGGCCTTCGGCTTATGCGGCAATGCTGCAGGGCCTCGATCGTCCAGCCCATCGGGGACCCGCCAGGATCGCACCGTAGGAATCACCGCCCCAGGATCCCGGCAGGCTGCCCGCCGGCATCGGCCACGAAATGCCGCCATCGCTCCCGCCCGCCGATGAATTCCTTGTCCACCCCGAATCTTTAGACAAAATCCCCGTATCCGTTCGTCTTCACCATGAGCATGATTATTGCGGAGCTGGAACGACTCTACGACGCCCACGCCCAGGCGTTGTTCGCGTTCGTTCTGAATCTCACCCGCAGTGAATGCGATACACGGGATGTGCTCCAGGAGCTGTTTGTGCGGCTTGCCAGGAACCCGGACTCTCTCCGCAACATGCGCAAACCGCGCGAGTTCCTCCTGCGCGCCGCCCACAACATTGCGGTTGACCTCGTCCGCCGTCGCGCCGCTTCCGATCGCACAACGGATCGCTTGAAGGACCAGGCAGAAGGATTATTCGCGCCCATCGCAGACCCGGACGTTGTAGAAATCAGGAACCTTACAGAAAAGGCGCTTGCACAGTTGCCTCCCGAACAGCGTTCCGTCGTCCACCTCAAGCTCTGGGAAGGCATGACGTTCGACGAAATCGCCCGCACTCTGGATATCCCACAAAACACCGCAGCCAGCCGTTACCGTTACGGCTTAGACAAACTCAGGGACCTGCTGCGTCCTATATACGAAGAGATGCTATGAATGCTCAGGATTTTGAGGAACAACTCCGAAGCCAGCCGCTGCGGACTCTCCCCCCGGAATGGCGGGGGGAAATCCTCGGCGCAGCCAGCCGTGAATGCACGGCTGCCACTCTCCAGGCGCACAACCGCTCCGAGGGCAGATGGCTCACATGGCTGCACGAAATCCTCTGGCCCACCCCGGTCGCCTGGGGCGCCCTCGGATGCCTGTGGTTGATCGGCCTGGTGCCGGCTATCACGGCTGCGAATCACCCTCTGGCCAAGGCTCCCTCCCGCCCCTCTGCCGTCCAGCAACAGCTCATCCGTGAGCAAAGGGAATTCATGGCCCGCGAAATCGGCCCTGCAACTCTCCCAACGGCGTGGCGAACAGACCGCGCCCGGCCAACCGCAGCCGGAGAGGCTCCCCCCGAAGCCGACGCCAATATCCGCCTCCACCGCTGGTCCATGTCCTCTTCAGAAGGAGAACTTGCATGAAACTGTTCACCCGAAAAAACTTCCAACGCGCCCTGTTCATTCTCGCCTGCCTGGTCACAATCGTGTTCCTGCTGTGGCAGTTCGAAAACTTTCGGGGACGCCGCGCATGGGAAAAGCACAAGGCCGCCGCGCTCGCCAGGGGACAGGTCGTCGAAGCAAAAGACCTGATCCCTCCGCCAATCCCGGACGCATCAAACTTCGCCGCCATTCCCCTGTTTAAACCGTTGTTCGATTACGCGCCGGGCACGCAGAAACACAGGGACGAACCGGCGGCTGATAAAGTCCTCAAGTGCTTTGATTCCATGCCCCAACACTACACATCCACCAACCTGTCCGCATCGAACTCATGGATCTCTGGACTCGTGGACGTTCGTCTCTTTTTGGCTGGAATTACTAACGGGCAGACTGCAGGCCCGGACCAAGTGGGTGCACCGTTGATTCCGGCCAAGGAAGCGGCTGTGCAAACACTGACCTTCCTGTCCCGGTTCGATGACGCGCTGGGCCAGATGGAACAAGCCGCCTCACGACCCGGCTCACGCTTCCCGATCGCCTACGACTCGATTCCTACAGCACTCATGCCCCTGCCGCACCTCAGGGTGCTTCGAAACGCCTCGCATGCGCTCTGCGTTCGATCCGCGGCACGGTTGGAACTGGGCCAAACGGAGGCCGCAGCAAAGGACATATTCCTCTCCTGGCGCCTGGCCGATTCCATCCGCACTGAACCCATAATGATTTCTCACCTGGTGCGCCTCGCCATGATCAATCTAAGTTTTCAGCCCATCGCCGATGGCATCTCTCGCGGAGCGTGGTCAGACTCCCAACTCGAAGCATTCCAGCGTCAATTGCTCTCTACAGATTTGTTCCCGGAGCTTAAAAAAACCATCGAAGGCGAAATTGTTCTCTGTGGAATTACTTCCATAGACCAGCTCTGCCGGGGATCGGTCAAGTCGAGCTTTCTGGATGACTCCGACCGGCGCATTTTGGGTTATTGGCCTGACGGATGGTATTGCCTGGAAATGTTGAATTACCACCGGCTGATGAATGCATTCGAGGAAGTCGTCACAGACAAACCCCTGATTGATCCCCACGCGGTTGAGCAGATCGCCGCGACAAATAGAAAAACTCTCAGCTCAGGCCCCGTCAGACTGATCTTGAGCCATAGCATCCTGTCAGCAATCCTGGTTCCCGCCGTCGAAAGAGTCGTCAATAGAACAAGCAAAATGCAAACCGGACTTTACATCGCCGGCCTCGCGTGCGCTCTCGAACGCCACCGCCGGACTCATGGTTCTTTCCCGGAGGCTCTTGACCCCCTCCATAATCTACTCGGCAGACCGGTTCCGCCCGATGTGATCCAGGGTCTGCCACTGCTCTATCGCCGCGACGGAACCAACTCTTACATCCTCTACTCTGTCGGTTGGGACACCAGGGACGACGGCGGCAAGATAGCCGTGAAAAAGCCCGGAGAAGAGACAGACCCCCCCCAGGATTGGGTGTGGCGACCGGTGTCGCGGACCAACTAACAAAGCTGCGACCGCAACTTCACATCCCCCATTTACCCCGTGGGATGGCACAGCCAATCCCACCGGGGTCACCATTATTCGCCCTTATCCATCACCGCTCAACACATATCCACGCTTCATGCCTGCGCCCTTCCTCCGCCCCGCCCAAGGAAGATCTTGGTTTCCGGCAACTTTGGACTAAACTGCCCTGGTTGCACGGAGCCAGGTAAAAAGTCCGGCGGCCATGAGACTCATCTCTGTGTCTGGCCCGGTAAAGATTTTCGTGCCGACGCGTCAGAAAATGCACAATTACCCGAAACATTATTGCGGCGTGTTTGGCGTTTATGGCCATCCAAACGCCGCCGAGTTGACCTATTACGGCCTCTACGCCCTGCAGCATCGTGGTCAGGAAAGCGCCGGCATCGTCACATCAGACGGCTGCCAGTTCCACGAAGCCAAAGGCATGGGCCTCGTCCCCCAGGTGTTCAAGCCGGGCGCTCTGCAGGAACTTCCCGGCAAGCTCGCCATCGGCCACACTCGATACTCCACCACCGGCTCGTCCCACCTGCGAAACGCTCAACCCCTGACCGTGGATTGCGCCCGGGGCCAGATCGCCATCGCGCACAACGGGAACCTGACCAACGCCGCGGCGTTGCGAAACAGCCTCGAAGCCCGCGGCTCCATCTTTCAAACCACGGTGGACAGCGAAATCATTCTGCACCTCATGGCCCAGCCCTCGCCATCCAAAAGCAACGATCACCTGGTGCAGGCCATCCGGAAAATCGAAGGCGCTTATTCACTCGTCATCATGACGGAAAAGGAACTCATCGGCGTCCGAGATCCTCACGGGTTCCGCCCCCTCTGCATCGGTCGTCTCGAAGATTCTTACGTGCTCTCAAGCGAAACCTGCGCCCTGGACCTGATCCACGCCAAGTTCGTGCGGGACGTCGAACCTGGCGAAATCGTCACCATCAACGACCGGGGCCTGACGAGCATCCAGGCTTTCCCGGAGCACGACCACCGCGCCTTTTGCGTTTTCGAGTACGTCTATTTCGCGCGTCCGGACAGCACCATCGCCAACCGGAGCGTTTACAAAGTCCGCGTGGATATGGGCCGCGAACTCGCCCGGCAATTCCCCATTCAAGCCGACGTGGTGGTCCCGGTCCCGGACAGCGGGAACTGCGCCGCGCTGGGCTATTCCCTCGAATCCGGAATCCCCTTCGAAATGGCGTTCGTCCGCAACCACTATGTGGGCCGCAGTTTCCTCCAGCCTTCCCAACTCATTCGGGATTTCAGCGTCCGGGTAAAGCTGAACCTCATCGAGGAACTGGTACGCGACAAACGCGTGATCGTGGTGGATGACTCCATCGTGCGCGGCACCACCTGCAAGGCGCGCGTGAACAACCTCAAGGAGGCCGGCGCCCGGGAGGTCCACGTGCTGGTAAGCTGCCCCCCTCACATGTTCCCCTGCGTCTATGGAATCGATTTCCCGGACCGCAGCAAGCTCATGGCCGCCAACCACTCCCTCGAGGAAATCCGCCGTTACCTCAATGCCGATTCCGTGCATTACCTCTCGCAGGAGGGATTGGTCAAAGCCACCGGCCTGGCAAGGAACGCCTTCTGCATGGCATGCTACGACGGCAAATACCCGGTCCCGTTCGACCCTTCAACCGACAAACACATCATCGAGCGCCGCAACGGGCGCTCCGCCGGAGCGGCGGACACCTCCCCAAGGGAAAAAGGCGCAAAGCTGCTGCTCTAGACGCTTGTTAGCGGTGAACATGATCGAAGTGCTGCGCCTTTAGGGCTCGTCATACTTCGGCCGCCAGGCAATGGCTTTGTCGTTTGCCGGTTGGTTATCAGCAGGCGGCTGTCAGCGACCTCCGGCAAAGCCGGAGGCTTGAAAGAGGGTGAACCGCTCAAAG
>CAYNZC010000138.1:8000-10158 GCA_964401575.1 uncultured Verrucomicrobiota bacterium | reverse complement strand
GGCGTGTTTTGTCAGGAAGTCAACCGCTCCGTGCCTCATTGCCTTGACTGTTGTGGGGATGTCTCCATGACCTGTGAGGAAGAGAATTGGAAGGGAACTGCCTGCCTCTGTCAGTGCATTCTGCAGAGCAATGCCATTCATGCCCGGCATCATTAGATCTGAAATGACACATCCGGTTGCATCTGGCTTGAGCGACCCCATGAACTCAGCGGCGGAGTTGTGAATTACCACATGGAAGCCCGAGAGGCGCAGCAGACGGGAGATGGAGCGCAGGAAAGAAATATCGTCGTCCACAATAAAGACTGTAGGGGATGATGCGCTCACAGTGCGCGTTCCTTCGTGATTAACGGAAGTGCAAACCCGAAGCATGCGCCGCCCTGGGGAGGGTTGGTGCACCAGATGGTCCCATGATGAGCCTCGATTAACGTTTTGGAAACTGCAAGGCCCAGGCCCATGCCGCTGGATTTGGTTGTGAAAAAGGGTTCGAACACGCGCTCAGCGGAGCCCTCGGCGATGCCGGGTCCGTTATCCGCGACGAGCACCTGAATCATGCCTTCCGCGGTCGCCTGGACGGTCACGTGGACGCAGCGGTCTTCCACTTCTGAAAGGGCGTCCATAGCATTAATGATCAGGTTGAGCATCACTTGCTGAAGATGGATGCGGTCGCCTGACACTTTTGGCAAGCCCGGCTGAACAGAGCAATGGAGTTTCACATGCCGAAGATTTGCATCTGTCTGGACAAGGGTTAAGACTTCGGACACCAGTTCGGGCAATGCCACCGGTTGCAGGTCCAGACTGCGCCGTTTGAGCAGGGAGCGAAGACGGTTAATGACGCTTCCGGCCCTTTCGTCGTCCACGCGGATATCTGTGACAATGGCGCGCAACTCTTCCAAATCGGGCGAAGCCATTTGAAGGATCAGTTCAGCCGACTCGGCGTTGCGCAGGATGGCCCCGAGAGGCTGGCTCAGTTCGTGTGCCAGGGTTGAGGTCAATTGTCCCAAAACCGTCACCCGACCTGTGTGGGCGAGGGTTTCGCGAAGCTCGTGCGCTTCCTTCTGGGCCGTCTTTTGCTCGGTCACGTCTTTGCCGAACACCGACACGCCGAAGGTTTTTCCGTCTCTGCGCAGCAGGTTAAAACTGAGGAGCAATGTTCGTTTTCCAGTGAAGACCACGTATTCGGTGACAAAAGGTCCGTGGTCCAGCGCCCGCCGGTACATGTCACGCCATCGCTTCACGTATTCGCCCGGAGGGAACAAGTCCTCGGGACGCATCCCCGGCTTAATTGCAATGCGCCGCCCCTCCTGGAAATATCGGCTTAACCCCCCATTGAAGGTCATGAGCCCAAAGCACTCGCTGTCCACGCTCCAGATGAGGTCTTGAGTGCTTTCGATGATTGCATCCAGTGTGGTCTTTGCCTGCTGGGATGCCAGTTCGGCGGTTTTCCGGGGTGTCTGGTCCACGGATACACCCATCAGTGAATCCGGTCCTCCAGATTTGTTAGAATGAACCCGCCCCCGGGAGAGGATCCAGCGGAGGCTGCCATCCGGTCTCTTGATACGGTATTCAACCTCTGCTTCTCGCCCTGGCTCAATAAGAAGTTTCACGGTGCTGCGAATCCGTTCCTGATCTTCGGGGAGGACGGTTGCCAGGAACCGCTGAAATGTGACAGGTTCGTCCGGGGGAAAGTCGAAAAGCTGGCGGGTTTTCTCGGTGACCCAAAAAACCTGGTTCTCAAGGTTTAAACTCCAGAGGCCCGCGCCGGCAGCGGCTGCAGCAAGGTCGAGTCTTGCCTGGCTCTCCCGCAAAGCCTGGTCCGCGCGTGCCCTCGCCAGTGTGCCCGCCATCAGTTGGGCGAGGAGTTGCAGTTCTTCCTCATATCCGGGTGGTAAGTGTTGCTCACGGCCAACGGAGCACAGGCCCAAACACCCAACGGTTGATTTTGCAACCTGCAAGGGCCAGTTATACGCGCTGCGGATGCCTAGCGTTTCATACGTCTGCCGATCCCGCTTCGCGGCTGGCGGCAACTCGTCCAAACTGGAGAGAAGAGCCGGTTGCCCATTGACAAGGCGTTCGGCGAGCCAGGGGAAATCGAGGTTGGTAAAGCCCGGTGGGACAGCGGGCAGACTTTCCGCAGTCCAGATATGGGTGACCTCACCCA
>CAYNZC010000138.1:0-7900 GCA_964401575.1 uncultured Verrucomicrobiota bacterium | reverse complement strand
CGATGGGCGATGTTTTGGAAGGGGTCTTTGAAATACTCCGCGAAGGGAATTTTTAGAAAGAACCTCGAGGAGAGCCAAAAATCAAACTGGGTTGTAACCCGGTGATTGTTGGCAGATTCCACGCTGTCAATTGCCGAATAGTTGCCCGTGTAATCCAGCGTGAACCGGGTGTTCGGGGTGCGCCGTTTCAAATCGGCGCTGACGTTGACTTCCGTTTGCTCGGTGTTGCCGGAGCGAAGCGTCATGCCGGCCGACACTTTACCGGACCAATAGTTGATTTCTCTTGGTCCGCCGGGTGTCACAGCTACCAAGTCGTTGCGCTCGTAGCCTCGCGGTCCGCTTTCGGTTTCGACGAGGATCTTTTCACGCGTGATGTGTATGGGGCCTGATGCCTTCGTCCTGTCTTCCAACAGGATTTCGTTCAAGCGCGGCGAGCGCACCTGGTGAACGTCTTCCCAATCGAACTCCTGCAAATCCAATTCGTCACTGTCGAACTCCAGTTTATCGTCCTGCAGAGATTTCAAGCGTCCTTTGAGCCACTCACCAGATTTGAGTTGGATCCAGTCGGAATCGTTCGTGCCGGACGCCACCCATGGATAAAAGCTGTTGGTCGCGAAAGTCGCGGAGATTGCGGGGGCATGGATCACCGCGCCCGAGGCAACGGCAGATGGTGCTAGGGGAGGTGGGGTTGGTTCGGTCTCGCGCTCGATGCGATCAATCCGGTCGTGCGGGATTTCAATCCGGCCTATGGCATGCGAATCAAAAACGACCCTGGATGATTTCTCCGCAAGCACCTTCCCCGCGAGGCGTTCTCCAGTCCGAAAAACAATCGTGTCGGCCTGCACTCTGGCGGTCAGAGCAAGTGCAATGCCTATGGCGAGGAAAAGAAGCCTATGCAGCCGAACCGGCGCGTGGCGAAAGGTCCGCAGCCAAGCCGCTTGGCACTGGGTGCGGTTTTGCCAGTATCCGTCCATTTTCGGGCTGAGTTTCAAGGGTGATTAAACTTGCATTCCGGCAGATTGGCCAGGTGTTCGTGGAGAATCCGGCGCACCTCTTCAATGGTTTCCGGCCGGTCCAGACACGAATGGAAGCTTCGTACGAGGAACTCCGATTCTACGTAATCGACGTGGGCACTCGAGTATTTCACGACGCCATCCCCACCCTCGGGCGGCTGGTCCTTTCCTTCAATGGCCACGATCGAGTGCGCCTTGATCGACGGCACCACCGGGATCTCTGCCATGGCCAGAAGGGCTGGGTTCTTCGGCGACATGCCGTCCAGGCTCGTCGGGAGCCTTCCTTTAAGAAAATTTCCGGTTTCGGACCCCTTCAGGAGTTCCATGGAGTTTTCCCCGCGAGAAACCAGATTGGCCGGCAGCGAGACCAGACGCCGCGCCAACCTGCGGGCAAAGCCGCTCGAGAGGTAGCTGCCGCGGTGCGGGGCACAGATAAACACGACCCGTTTCACAAATGGCAGCGGCTTCAGGAACAGCATCTGCTCGATTTGTGCCCGCCTCTTTTCATCAACATTTAAATCGTCAAGCCGGTTGGTGCTGACCGTGCGCCACAACCGGTCTTCGACATCAATGGCGGTCGCTTTGGTGAGCAGCCCGCCCTGGCTGTGACCAATGACCACCATCTGGCGAAGCATCGCGTTTGTCCCGTGGGGGTCAAGCCGTTCCACTTCGGCCGTCAGCGCAGCGCGCAAATCGGCCACGGATTGCACCAGGGGGTTCCCGCTGCCATACATAAACAGCCAAATCTGATACCGCCGATTCAACAACCGGTCGGACGACAGCGTGTTGGCCATTTCCGCCCAGGTGACGGGACTGGAAAACGTGCCGTGAACGTACACGACTGGAATCAAATTGGGATCGAACGGCTGGGTTAAAAGCAACGCGCTTGGGATGCGTTCGGCCGGCGCCAGGAATTGCAGTGATCCAAGCTTCCAGATCGTGGTCTGGTTCAGCGTATAGGCTCGGTAAGCCGTGAGATCGAACTCCAGGGGCACCGAGTTCTGGCCGATGGTGACCGTCGTGTTCTTGTCGAAGGGGGAATAAAGTTCCAGCTTGCCGGCGCTCCGGCCTGCTGCGAGATCGTCCAGTGAGGCTTGCACCCGGAGGAAGGCTGTTACGGGCGCAGCGCGGCGCATGCCCAGCACGGGATCGGTCGGTTGAACCGCAATCAAGGTCGCGCCCAAACCCGCCTCACGCTTGCGCACGCTGAGACCTCGGACGCGGAACTGATCCGTAAGCAGCATCTGTTCAGCCTCATCCAAGCCTGACGCGTGTATGTTGGGGCTGATCTGTATCGCGATTTCACCCACGGGCAGCCGACGCCAGCCACCCTTTAACTCCACCACCGCGTTGGTGCTCCTGCGCTCCGTGAGTGCCAGGCCGAGGCCATAGTTGTAGAAATCGCACGCATCGCGGAAACGCGGGTCGAATGGGCTGGGCAGTGCGTCCTTGCCATCACCGAACAGGAACAGCCAGGCATACACTGCCGAACCGAGATAGTAATCACGCGCGTCGCGGGGGTCCCATGGCTTTACGCTGCGGTTGATGTGGCGGCCTGCCGCGTAGCTCATTTCTGCCAGCGCGAACAGCAGGTCCCGATCGCCGGTAGCCCGGGCCTTTTCATGAAGCTGGCGCACGGCCTCGTCCGGTCGCCGGGCGGCCATTTCATCGAGGCTAAAACGGTGCAGCAACGAAACTGTTTCGGCGCTGGGTTTGCCAGAGTGCTGCAGCACATTGGCATGCACCTGCGCATACGCCTGCCGCGTACTGACTTTGTCCGCGCCCATCGGCGCCGTGCAACCTGTGAGCAACCAAGCCGCGAGTGCGAGGCCGAGGCTTGTGACGGGTGACAAGTGTGGGTGGAGAAATGGCCACCAATCGCGGTTGGCCCCTGGCGACCTTTTTCCGCGCCGTGACATCTTGGGAGGATTCATGTTTTTTGGTATATTCACGGTTCGATTCCCGGAATTCCCGCGCGAATGCGAAGTGGGAAATCCGCTTCCTGGTTCGCCGCCCGGGCGCGATCATTGATGTGGCAGTACTGTTTCAATTCGGCCAGCGGCAGATTGGTGAAAATCACCCCTCGTTCGTAGAGCATTTGGTCGCCTTGTCCATTCACCAGCATCCGCCAATCCCATGGGGCGCGATCCGCAGCAGCACGCTGCAGACGAATGCTGGTCGTGCAGTTCTGAGTAACCGCATTGTACCATTTGGGGCGTTGCCACAGGTCGTTCACGCGGTGGATGTAGTCCAGGAAGCACCTGCGGACCTGATCGGGCGAGCCGTTCAAGCGGAAGAGGTAAACCTCCTCCCCTTTCCGATAATTGGTGCGCAGTCGGATCACATCGCGTTCATCGGCCACCACGCAGACCAGTTCAAATTGGCGAAACAAGCCCTTCACCGCCGAGTAGACCTCGCCTTCTTCCTTCCGCGTCTCGATGGAGAAGCATAGCTGGTCGCCGCCCTCGAACCCGAAACTCACCATCGTATGCGCCATGTTCGGCGAGCCCCAATAGACCATGAAAAGATCGGCTGTTCGCAACTGGCCAAGATCGAAAGTCTTGTCGTAGTGCCGCACATCGAAGTCGGTTTCCGAGCGATAGTCGCAGTTGCGGATGTTATGGATCGTAACCTTGTTTCCGTCAATGTCCGCGGAAGCCAGCACCGCCACGTCCGGCTGCCAATCCCGGTCATTCGAAGGTTGGAGCGTGAGCCACCAGCCGAGCACCAGCAGAAAAGCGCCTGCGCAAAGACCTGCCGCAAGCCAACGTCGTTTGATCCTCGTAAGCACAACGAGTAGCCCCCCGGCATAAGCCATTGCCAGGAACAGCCGCAGCCACGCCGGGTGCAAGTCGAACCATAATGCCGCCAGAGCCCAGGCAGTCAACGCCGCGAGGGCGAGCCAGCCCGATGCAAACACAAGCTTGCGCAGCCAATGAGACCAGCCGATGGCTGAGGACGGTACCACCTGGCCGTCGATTTTTTCGGTTTTGCCTAGAGCGCGTCGCATACGCCATTGCGTTGTGGGTTTATTGAGCGGGAATAATGATGAGCGGCAGGTTCTCCTTCTGGCCGGTGTTGGCGAGCGTGAACATGGACATTATGAAAGAGAACGCGCGCTTCGATGGCAGATCGCGGTCATCCACCCAGAACCAGTGACCGCGATACTCGACCGCCACCAATTATACTTCGCCTCGGTCTCATTGGGTGATCCGTGCGCCCTTAATGGCACCGAATGGAAGCGCCGCCCCCAGCACGGCGGAGACCTCGACATACTTCACGCTGGACCACGGGATGATGATGGTTTGCAGATCTGTTTGGAGGGTTAACTTGTCCGATTCCAGAATCCGTTTCGCGCCCTCCACAAGAGCGCCGGTCGAACTCTTAATCTGGGTGGGAAACGTCACTTGCATGTTGGTGCCGTTGTTGAAGTGAATGGTCATTTGTTTCTCGTCATTCATGGAGTGTTTTCGCTTTGATGGTTTTGCATTGGTGCATGAATCAAACTTCAGGGTCGCATCCACGCGCTGCCGAACTGGACATAAACCACGGGGTCATCCGGTCCGAAGGCTACATCCAGCCCCATGTGCAGTCCGTATTTGCGCGCCAGCTCGTAACGAAAACCCGTGCCGCCGGTGACGATGCTGAGCGATTTTGAGAAGCGCTCGAAGTCGTTCCATGCGGTGCCGCCGCCGACAAAGCCCACGAGACTGAACCGTTTCCAGAACTGCCAGCGCAGTTCCGCCTCGACCTGCGCGACCTCCTCGCCCTGATACCGCATCGCGGGTGCGCCCCGCAGATGGACGAAGGGGCGGGCGTAAATGGGTTCATCATCGAAACTGCAGTTCACATCGGCACGCACGCCCAGCGTCCACTGCGGATGCAGCGGCACATACTGCATCGCGACCAGGCTCACGCGCTGGAACTCGTCATCGCCGCCGAGGGCTTCGCTAAACAGGCCGGCGGTGGCTTCGAAATAGGTGCCGCGCGTGGGCGTGAAGATCGTGTCACGGGAATCGTAGGTCAGCGACGGGGTCAAGCCGCCCACGCGTGATTCGCGTTGGAACGAGGGCAGACCGGGCGTGCCGGCCGGCGCCTCAAACTTCACCTGCGTGGTGGCGAGCGCATAGCTGAGGCCGCCCCACCAGCGCGAGTTACCCAGCCGATACTTTGCCGAAGCAAGACCGCCCAACGGTTCGAGGTTGTAGCCGAGCGGATTGTTCTTGAGCGCGCTATCGCTGCCGATGCCGTAGTAATCCAGATTCACCGAGGCGTAACCGAAGCCCACGAGGGTTTGCAAGCGATCGTCGAGCCAGAAGTGGGAATCACCCGCCGCGGCGCCCCAGGTGCCATTCTCGGTCCCCATGCCACCGACGGCGGTGATGTTGGGTCGGCCGAAACCGGCTTGGGCATCACCCGGCGGTTTGTCGATGAACATCAGGCCCCCGGCCGCACCGTAACCGATCGCCGGTTCGGTGATCGGCATCACAATGGGCGCGAAGCCATAGGCTTGATCAATGAACCCGCTCATGTCCAACCAGCCATCCTCCGGCGAACGGAACTTCGACGGCGCATTGGTGGCCACCGTGGGAGCGACAGGCTCATTGGTGCTCCCAGAGCACACCGGAACCATGGCCAACGCGCCGAGGAAGGCAATGGTCGTGAGAATTTGGGCGCGGCTGGGTTTCATTGGCTGGCTGGCTTATTGCGCGGGAATGGTGATCAAGGGCAGCTTTCCGGTGTCGCCGGTCTCGGCCAGCGTGAAGAAGAACATGACGGCGGTGAGAGCGCGCTTGGTCTGCAAGTCGCCGTCGTCAATCCAGAACCAGTAATCGCGGTAGTGCACGACGGCAAAGGCGTGCGCCGGCTTGTCCTTGCCGCTGTGAATACGCACCACGTTCTTCCGGGTGGCAGGATCAGCATGTTCGAATGCGGGCACGGCGCTGTGGTTCTTCAAGTGCTCTTCCGGGACATCCAGATAGCTGGAGAAGGCGCCCATGATCTGGAGCATGGAACGGCTGTTGACCGACAGTTCATCGGGTTCGCCGGCAATCGGCGAATATTTGAGGGTGTAGCGCTGTTCTTCCACGGGGAGCTTGAGGAGCTTCCGGATCTCCGACCCCTTTTCCAGAATGTCGGCGGGGACGTCGTCGCGCCGGAAGAAGACCACGGCCGTTGGGCCCTTGACCTTGTCTTCCTCCACCTGCATGCCGAAAGCCCCGGCCGCCTGCACGTCCCGGAGCAGTTCGAGAGCGCGAAGGAACTCCGGGTCGGCCTCGCGCAGGGAGCTGGCCGAAATCGAACGATTACGCACGCCGTTGAGCCCCTCGACCGTCAGGCCCAGAAGGAAATCCGCGGCGTAGCCCGACTGGAGCATGAAGAAGATGTTCTTGGGATCGATCGGTGTGATGAGGCCGCGCAGGAATTTTTCCCCGGTCAGCGGCACATAGGTGATGGTGGGCCGGTCGGTGTAGATGGCCTGGCCGCTGGCCCCCAGATAATTGCCCTGCATGGCTTTATCCGAGGACACGACTCCGTTGACACTGACCCCCGTTTGCATCGAATAGCCCGCGACGATGGACGACACATCCACGAACACCGGCAAATCCATGTAGCGCAGCTTGACGATGTTCAGGAGCGTCTGCTGCTTCCAGGAATCCGCAATGGCGGTGCTGTAATCGAACCGGTCCACGGCGACGGTTTTTGGACCGACGTGGGCGCAACCGGTGAACAGCATTGCGCATGTCCCAGTCAGGGTCACACCAAGCAATGAAATCCAGGTTTTCACGATCTAAATCGGCGGCGGTTTCTTTCTATCGCGTCCGTGAATTCGCGGGCCGCTCGTGCGAGCAGCCCGCGTGGTTCAAGGGCGAAATGTCATGGCTGTCGAGGAACCATCAACTTGATGGCCCATCATTACGGTTTGTAGTCGCTCATGCCCGGTCCGGTCTTGTCATAGACGTTGAAGAACTCGTCCGCCATGATCGTGGCCATGCCGCCTTCCGGCTTCTCGTTCAAATCCCGGTCCAGCGTCTTGACCCGGAACTTCCAGCCCGGTGGAAGTTTTTTGAACTGGCTTTGTCCGGCGGCCACGAATTGCTCGTAGGTGTATTGCGGCTTGAGCCCCATTTGAAACCCTTTCAAGATCCAGGTGTTGCCTTCCGCATCGTCCAGCAGCATCACCGTGGTGCCCTTGTTCCAGCCCACGCCGCTCTTCCGGGCAATCGGCGTGGGTTTGTAGGGAGTGGTTTCGGAGACCCCGCCGGCGTTGTCGCCCATGCTCAGTTGGGCCACCCAGGCGGCCTTGATGCCGTTGAATTCCCGCTCCACGCCAATGTCGATCTCGGTCCAGTCGGACGTCCAGAGTTTCGGACCGTTCAGCGACGCGCCCAGAACGCCGTAATCGGTCTTCAGCTTGGCGAAATCGAGGCCTTCGACCAGCGCCTGCGGGGCGGTGTCTTTCGACGCGGGGATGCCCTGGGACGTGAACATGGTGTTGTAGCACTCGGCGACCAGTTTGCCGGTCTTCGCGTCGCGATGGGCGAAGAAGATTTCGATGAACCGGGTCTTGTGCATGTTGTCAACGCGACCGGCTTTTGCTCCAACGCCGTCGTTGAGCACGCTCAAGGTGGCATTGGGCTGTTTTGGGCTGTCGCTGGGCGCGCTCGCGCCAGGGTCGGTCGGTTTTTCGCAGCCGGTGAGAAGTGCGCCGATGGCCAGGCAGGAAATGCCGAGCGACAGGCGGGGGCTGAGTTTCAGTTTCATGATTTTCATGTGGTGTTCCTTTGTTCTCTTATTTGTTCAGTGATGCATTTGGTGACTTGATATCCTACGTGTTGATTCGCTATTTCGCCGGCTCGAGCTTCGCCGGGGGCGCGGCCCACTTG
>CAYNZC010000137.1:0-10161 GCA_964401575.1 uncultured Verrucomicrobiota bacterium | reverse complement strand
CCCCAGGGCGAGCAGCGCAACCGGTTGATGGAAATCGTGGGCAACGCGGAACTCTTGTGCCAATACGTGGACACGCGCGATTACGTGGATGTGTTGCGCGATTTCAGCGATGCGAAGTTCGACACAATCCAGAGTTTCCTGGCGCAGCTTTCGCCGGCGGCGCCACGGCTTTACTCGATAGCCTCCTCGCCCTCCGCGCACCCGGGGGAGGCGCACCTGTGCGTGACCGTGGTGCGCTACGAGACCCATGGCCGGCCCAAGAAAGGGTTCGCCTCCGGTTTCCTGGCGGATTACGCGGACATGTTTGTGCAAAGTGTGCCGGTATATATCCAGGAGTCCAAATCCTTCCGGCTGCCGGCGGATGGCTCGCGGGACATCATTATGATCGGGCCGGGCACCGGGATTGCGCCTTTCCGCGCGTTCATTGAACAGCGGGTGATTGACGGGGCCAAAGGGCGCAACTGGCTGTTCTTCGGCGAACAACATCGCGCGACGGACTTTCTGTATGAAGCGGAGTTGCTGGCCTGGCAACGGCAGGGAAGCCTGCACCGGCTGGATTTGGCGTTCTCGAGGGACCAGGCGGAGAAGGTTTACGTGCAGCACCGGCTGAAAGAAAACGCTCCCGAGGTTTGGAAATGGATCGAGGGCGGCGCGTATCTGTATGTCTGCGGTGACGCCCGGAACATGGCCTGGGGCGTTCACCAGGCGTTGCTGGATATTGTCCGCGAGCAGGGCGGAAGATCCCCGCAGGAGGCCGAGACCTTCCTCACCAGCATGATGAAAACCGAGAAACGCTATTTACGCGACGTGTATTGAGGCGCGGAGCCTCCCAAAGCCGGTTTAATGGATTGTTCTGGGGCCGCCCTTGCCCAGCTCCTCGATCCAGGTTTGCACAGCCTCCGGGTGGGGCGAAACCTTTTTGGCGATGACAAGCAGCTCAATCGCCCGGCCTGTGTTTCCGCGTGTCTCCTCGAGTTTGGCGAGGTGAGTCGCAATCTGATTTAGATGCAGCGGGTCCGGTTTCTTTTCCGCGCTTTCCGCAGCCTGCCATTTTTTCAGGGCCAGCTCCCACAGGTTGGCCGCCATGTCCATGTTCTTGCGGTCCTCGTAGAAAAGCGTTCCGAGATCAAAATATAATTCATGGCTGTTCGGGAGATGCCGCAAACCTTCCCTCAGGAATTTTTCCGCTTCATCGGTCCGCTTGAGATCGCGCAGCCAGTATGCAGCGACCAGGTAGGTCTCGGGCTGTTCGGGGTCCAGCTCGGCGGCAATCTTGAGCCAGGGCAGCATTTCCCTTTCCTTCCCGCCTTCGAGATGTTGATGCGATGTAACCATGAACCTGCGTCCAAAGCGGTCAATCCAGTCCTGCGGCTCGCGCAGAAATGCCATCTCCTTCTCGTGTTGGGAGGATTCGTCCTGCGCGGGCGCATCCCCGCGGGGTTCCTCGCTCTGATCGTCGTGATCGTGTTCCTTCTGGCGCAGATGGCTGCGATCGCGATTGCGGGGCACGGCGTCAAAGACGGACGGATAATAACCGGAATGGAAATAGACATCAGCCTGGACGAAGAAGTGGTTGGCGAAAAGCCGGCGTCCGTTGCCGAGCACCGTTTGGAGCAAGCCGCCGGGCTCGGATCTTCCGGCCCATTGTGCGACGCGGATCTGGAGCACGGTGCCGATGGTGAACGCCATCGCCCCGAGCAAGGCCAGGAGAGCGTATGGACCGGGCTTTCTCACGTGTTCAAAGGTTTTCTGCGGAAGACGATCCACGTGGCCACCAGGAGAAATGTGGTATAGAAGCCCGCATAAAGGCTGGCCAGGGCGCAATCGGCGAATCGCAGGCTGTCGTTGTTATAGACGATGAAATCCTTCACATCGAACCACTCGAGGTGAGGGATCAGGAAATAAATCGTGGTTACAATGGACCCGAGAGGCTCGGGCTGCTGCATGGCCAGCTTGTGGAGATGGCGTCCGAGGACCAGGATGCCGCCGACGATGACGAAACAGATGGTAGCGTTTGACGACGGGGCGGCGAACACGACGGAGCCCAGCAGGCACAGGGCGATCACGATGGCCAGCATGGACCATTGCAGCCACATGCCCTGGAGAAAAATTGTGGCGTGCCAGGCCTGCTCGCGCGAGGCGCTGACCAGTCCGAAGAAAAGATAAAACACCACCAGCGCGATGCCGCAGGCGGCCCAGCAGCCAAGGAACTTGCCCAGGATCACCTGCCAGCGCGTGACCGGCTTTGCGAGCAGCGGAAAGATCGTGCGCGCTTCGCGCTCGGCCGGGATCTGCCGGGCCGTCGTGGCGATGGCAATCACGAGCGCCGAAATCCAGATCAGCAGCAAACAGAGGTCTTTGAGATAAAGGGCGATTTTAGGATCGTTGAAGAATCTGACCGAGCCCATGGCCAGGGTGATGACGGCTGTCATCACGAACAGGACGTAGAAATCCTTCCGCCGGTAGAGCTCCTTGATAACAACGCCTGCTATGGCAAAGACGATGTTCATGCCGCCTCCTGGGGTTGATATCCGACGATCTTGAGAAAGACCTGCTCGAGATTGGTGTTGTGCTGCTCGACGAGCGCGGAGACCGAGCCCTCGACCTTCAATTCGCCTTCGTTGATGATGGCCACGCGATCGCAAACCGTCTCGACCTCGCCGAGTTCGTGCGAGGAGAAGAGCACCGTTCGGCCCTCGTTTTTGAGCCGTTGAATGATCTCGCGAACTTTCATCCGACCGAGGGGATCCAGCCCGCTGGTGGGCTCGTCCAGAATGAGCAGATCCGGGTTGTTGATGAGGGCCTGGGCGAGGCCCACGCGTTGCTGCATTCCCTTCGAGTAGGTCTTGATCGGACGCTTGCGCGCGTGCTCGAGCTCGACCAGTTTCAAGAGCGCGTCAATGCGCCGGTCTGCCTCGGCGCGGGGGATCCGAAAAACTTTGGCGTAAAACCTGAGAAGCTCCTCGGCGGTGAGGAATTTGTAATAATAGGTCAACTCGGGCAGGTAGCCGATGCGCTGGCGCGCGATGGGTTCGCGCACATTGACTTCGAACAAAAAGGCGTCCCCGGCCGTTGGATTCACAAAGCCGAGCAGCACGTTCATCGTGGTTGTTTTGCCGGCGCCGTTGGGTCCGAGAAATCCGAACACCTCGCCCTGATGAACTTTGAGGTTCAGACCTTTGAGGGCCCGCTTTTTGGGCTGACCCCGGCTCTGAGCCTTGTACTCCACTGTTAAGTTCCGCGTTTCAATAATAGTGTTCATGGCTAAGCAGTGCCTGAACGGAAAAACCATCAAGAACTGTAAATTCAGCAATTCCCGGACCATGCCGCCCACCCCCTTTCCGGGCCACAAAATCCCGCTTAATCCCGGTCCGGAAACCTGAAACCGCCAGCCCGGCTCCCCGGCATCTGTCCTGTCATTGGACAGTCAAGCCTTCGCGCGCCAACAGCTTGCGTTTCCAATCGAGCCCCCCGGAAAAGCCGCCCAGCCGTGAATCGAACGTCACCACCCGGTGGCAGGGGACGAGCACTGGCAGCGGGTTTGCACCGCAAGCCGCGCCCACAGCCCTGCTTGAGCCCGGTTTACCGATGCGCCGCGCCAGGGCGCCGTAGCTGACCGTTTTTCCGGCTTTTATTGAGAGCAGCGCTCTCCACACCTTTTGCTGAAATGGAGTTCCGGGCGAAAAATCCAGCGGCGGGAGCCGTCCAGGAGCTTGCCCCGCAAGAGCCTTGCGCAGCGCTTCGACGGTGAGATCGTGCCATCGGCGCACTTCAGGGGGCGGATTACCGGTACATCCGGCGCGCATGGCCTTGCGCGGGAAACGGATTCGGGCCAGGCCGTTCGCGGAGTAACAAACCTCGAATGCTCCGTCCGTTGTTGTCACCGTCCGGCGCCAGAAAATGTCCGGGTTGCGTGTCATGGGCTTAGCCTCTCACGAACACGGCGACAATGCCGAGCATGATAAGAAAGAGCACCAGCACCAGCGCTATGAACCGGTTGCGCGCCACGCGTTTTTCATACCGCATGGGCCGAAGCCCCTGGATGCCTCCCGCGGCCAAATAGCTCACCAGCTTTGGATTTGTGGTGGCCGGACCCCGCAGATGGTTTTTGAGGCGGGAAACCAAAGCCGTCAGGTCGTATTTCCTGACACCGAGGTCGTTGTAATGCTCCGGGCCGGCAGCGGCATCCGGCTTGGGCTCCAGGGCCCCGAGATCCACTTCCTCGAATACCGGTTCGCGCGAGGCCGGGGTGGACGCAGCCGGCTCCACGCGGCGTCCGCGATTGGCTGCGCCCGTATCCGGAACCGTTCCGGTCCTGCGAGAGATCTGTGAATCGAGCCGGCTGATCTGGGCCTCCAAAGCCGCAATCTCATCCTTCAGCGCGCGGGCGCGGTCGGTGATCGGATCGGGCTTTTTGCGGAAGAATGCCATGCCGGATCACCGTTTCAGAAGGAGAGCAGCAATGAGCGCGCCGACCGCCAGGACAGCCAGGGCCACGGGCCACGTTAGCGCGAGTCCCCAGCGGCAGAGTTCGGCAAAAGATTTTTCTCCGGGCAAGCCGGTGGTTTCCTCGGGTTTGCCGCCGGGCGGCTCGACGGCGGTGTTGGACGAAAGCACGGGAAACTTCAGCCGTGCCGAGTTCCACTCCATGCGGGCGTTTTCGAGCGCCGTGAGGGCCTGAGTGAGTTGCACGTTGAAGTTGTCCCGGGTCCAGTTTTCCTCGCGCACGGCCTGTATTTTCTGGAGCGCCTCGCGCATCTCGACGATGGCCTTGGACATCTGCTCGGCATCACGCCGGCAGCCGAACTCGGCCTCCTCGAGCAATCCAAGCCCGCGTGTGAGGTTTTGAACCATTTCAGTGCGGCCGGTTTGAAACTCATGCTGGCGGCGCCGGGTTTCTTCGAGCGCGGCCCGCTCGCGCTCGAGCTCCTCCTGGGCACGCTTCAACTCGGCAAGTTTCGCCTGCGCTTCCGCCACCTTGGCGTCCACCTCTTCTCGAGAGAGGGCTCTGCCGGGCGTGGTGGCGACGGGGCCCGCGTAAACGGCCCGCTCGCGCTGGTAATCGCCGTCAATAAAATCGCTGGAATCCTGTT
Source organism: uncultured Verrucomicrobiota bacterium (assembly GCA_964401575.1). GTDB lineage: Bacteria > Verrucomicrobiota > Verrucomicrobiia > Limisphaerales > UBA8199 > CAYNZC01. The sequence continues at coordinate 5,068 of CAYNZC010000137.1, read as the reverse complement.
CCGAAGCCATGCGCGAATTTTAAGAGCACCTGCGCCGGGTGTAAAGAAAAGGCGGGATCTTAGTACGACCGTCTTTTCAGAGTGCGGAAACGCGCTGCCATTTCATCCACCATGGATTCCGGGCTGCTGTAGGCGGTGAAACCCCGGGGCACTTCAAACATGGCCGCGTCAGGGGCTTTCAGGCTGACCCTGGCAAGGCGCGCGTTGAAGACGGGTTCGCCGCCGTGGATTTGGAGCGGCACACCCCCGGAGCCTTGTGAAGCCGTGAATTGGACCTTCCGGCCATCCGCAAGGGTCGCCTTCAGCCCGGACAGCGCCCCGCCCGCGGCCGGGCTCGCCCCCTCGAAAACCACGTCGGCGACCGCGCCCAGGCTTGAAAGGCTCATGGGCGCCCAGCCCTGCAACGCGTCACTGAGGACGATGCCCTCGCCTTTGGCGATGTTCCAAATAAAGCTGTAGCGTCCGGCGGGGGTTCGCTTGTCGGTCTTCGTGGCATCCGGCACAAAGAGCAGTTTGCCGTTCCGCCCAAAGAGCATGCCCGCGCCTGTGTAAGGTGTTCCCTCGATGTTGACCCTGGCGGAGAACCCGGTGTTGTTCGTCAACAGCATCGCGGCGGGAGTGGTGAGCACCGGGGGCGGTTGCGGCGCGGAGAGAAATGCGCGGCTGGCGAGCGTGGCATCCAGAGAATTGTGACGGCATCCCGAGCCGACGGCGAGGAGGGCGGCGATCCCAAGCGCACATGCGAGTTTTGTTTTCATGCCTGGGCCTATGTATGCCAGCTTTCGGCGGATCGTCAACGTCTGTGAATTCTCGCTACAATCCCGGCGGTGAGCCGCGATGGCAAAACCGGCGAGACCAGGCTCACCAGGCGATTCATAAAACCGGGCGTAACGCTTCGTTTGCCCCGCATTGCGGCCAGATACCCCGCCCGGGCAACCGTTCGGGGATCCGACAGCGGCAAGGGACGCGACATGTGGACGCCGGCCCGATTAAAAAAACTTGTGCGCGTGGTGCCGGGATTCAGGACCGTGACGGTGACGCCGCTGCCCTCGAGCTCCGCGGCCAATGCGCAGGAGAAGGAATAAACAAATGCCTTGGTGGCATAATACACGTTCATTGTCGGGCCGGGTTGAAACGCGGCCACCGAGCCGACGTTGAGGATCATTCCCCGCCGGCGTTGCAGCATGCCGGGCAGAAACAGGCGCGAAAGTTGCATGAGCGCCATAATGTTTACCAGCACCATGCCCTCGGACTCCGCGAGATCCATATCCGCAAAGAGCCCGTGTTTCCCGAACCCGGCGTTGTTCACGAGCGCGCTGACTTCGATTCCGGCGCTTGCCTCGAACAGACCGCGCGCGGCGTTTGGCAGGGAGAGGTCCACGGGCAGAACCCGTGTGGCAACCCGGTGGGCCTTTTCCAGTTCGTTCGCAGCGGCCTGCAGGCGCGCCGCATCCCGGGCGGCCAGCGCCACATTCCACCCATCCGCCGCGAAAACCCGCGCCAGTTCGAGACCGATGCCGGACGAAGCCCCCGTGATCAAACACCATGGTGCCATGGATGGGACTTTCCCGCCGGAACGGCCGCGGGTCAATTCTTTCCCGGCGCGGGGACAAACACCGCGCACACGGGAGAATCCAGGTGGAGCTTCGAGACGGGCGCAGAGAGCTTGCCGGTTCGGGCGTCCACTTTGAGCACAACGATATCGCCGGAGTGCTGGTTCAAACTGAACAGCCACTTGCCTTTCGGATCCAGCGTGATGAAGCGCGGGAACTTGCCGCCCGAGCTGGTGTGAGCCACGGTCTTGAGGGCGCCCGTTCGACGGTCGGAGGAAAAAACCACAATGCTGTCATGGCCCCGATTGGATCCATAAACGAACCTGCCGTTGGGATGAGCAACCATCGCCGCGCAATAGTTTGTCAGGCCAGCGTCCGCCGCATTCACATTTGCGGGCAGTGTCGAGATGGTCTGTATGTGTTTGCCCTCCCCCTTGCCGGCATTCCACGCATAAGCGCATGCGGTCGAATCCAGCTCATTGATGACGTAGAAGAACCTGCCGTCCGGCCGAAACGCCAGGTGCCGCGGCCCGGCGCCGGGATGGACCGCGACGGCAGACGGCGAGTGGGGCGTGAGCAAAGCGGCCTTTGGATCGAGCTCGTAAACCTGGACCTTGTCCAGCCCCAGGTCGCACACGAGGGCAAACCTGTTGTCGGGCGAGACGACGGCCTGGTGGGCGTGGGGCCCCGCCTGCCGTTTGAGATTCACACTGGAGCCGGCATGCTGATTGGTCGAGCCCGGGCTGAGCATGCCTTCGGGATCGATCCTGATCGCGGAGACGCTGCCGCTGCCATAGTTGGCCACAAGAAGGCATCGGCCGGTGCGATCCAGAGAGAGGTGGCACGGCCCCGCTCCGCCCGAGGATTCCTGGTCCATGAAGTCGAGCATGCCACTGGCGGGATGGACCCCGAAAACGCTCGCAGCGCCGCCGGGCTTGCGCCCCTGATTTGCGACCTCACTCACTGCAAAGAGCCAGCGCCTGTTCGGATGGACGGCGAGGAAAGTCGGGTTTTTGGTTGTTGCGAACAGTTCGGGCGCCGAGAGCTGTCCGGTCTTGTCGTCAAACCGGGCAGTGTAAATGCCCTGGCTTTGTCCCGAGGTGTAGGTTCCAAAATAGACAAACCATTGCCGCGCGTTCGCGGAAAGCGTTCCGGAAATCATAAACCCCAGGGCCAATAAAAAGAACGGCCGGGACAAAGCCCGGCCGAAAGCGAATTTCATGTGAAACTGCGGAATGTGAGCCGGGCAGGGAGATCTTGAGTCTTCCCGCCCGTTGCACACAAAAACTTTACTTCTTGATCGTATCCTTGAGGTCACCCACGGCCTTTTCGGCGCCTTCAGCCGCCTTTTCGGCTGCCTGGCCAACGCTCTCGGTCAGGGATGTCTGAATCTTGGCCAGAAAATCCTTCACAGACTGCTGTTGATCGGAGCTGAGCTTGGCGTTTGCGGCCAGCGCTTCGAACTTGGAAACGGCGGTCTTGAGCTCGCCCGCCTTCACAGCGGCGATAGCCTGGTCAAATTCGCCCTTGATTTCCGCAGGGGCGCTCTCGAAGACTTTTTCAATGGCAGAGGTGTCCGCCCCAAGCTGGGATGCAATATCGCTGCCCGGAGCATCGGCCTTCTTGCAACCGGCGAAGGTGCACAGCCCAACAACAGTCACAGCAAACGCGATTTTAGTAATTGTGTTCATAATCATAGATTTTTCAGCATCCTACGCCCGGTCCGCAGGATGTCAAGTGTCCCAAATGAACAATTTCGACCGCAAGAACGCATGAAAAAGGGGCGGATTAGGCATTGCTTTCCGCCCGGCAGGCTTCCTAGCCTTTGCCCATGAAAACACTCGCCCTGTGGACCGCCACCGCCAGTTGTATTCTTTTCTCGTCAGCGATGGCCGCGCGCGCCGCCGGCGCCGAGCCAATAGACGTTGGCGGCCAACGCCAGGTTTTCATTGATGACCGGTTCATGGCCGAGGCGAAAGGCGTCCATTTGCGCGTGCACCAGCCCAGGAAAACCGGCGAGTGGACCATCAAGCCGGAGCATCCGTGGGAGCAGGGGGGCATCGGCCCCTACAGCAACCTGTTGCACGACGGGACAACCTATCACGCATGGTATCACACCATGGACACCACGGAGTGGGACCAGGGACACACCAACGGGTCGGTCTGCTACGCAACCTCGAGGGACGGGATTACCTGGGAAAAACCGGACATCGGACTCATCGAGTACAAGGGAAACCGCAGGAACAACATCCTGTTCGGGCACGGCGCCTCGGGTTTGCGCCTCGGGCAGGACGGCGGCATGGTGTTTCTGGATCCGAATGGCGGCGTTGAAAATCGCTTCAGGATGCTCTGCCGCTTCGGCGAGGGTGAGGGATTGCGAATCTTTTCCTCATCCAACGGCATCAACTGGCGGTTGACGCACAAGAGCGTGTGCCGGTTCCGGACCGACGAAAAGCGGCATCACCTGGACTCGCAGAACATCATGTTTTGGGACGATCGGATTTCGAAGTATGTGTTGTATTGCCGGCGGAACCTGTTCAGCGACGGCGTGCAGGGCCGGGGCGTGGCGCGGGCGGAGTCGGCGGAACTCGAGGTCTTCCCGCTGGTGCAGGACATGCCGATCATGATCGGGCCCGAGCGCGGAGACCGGTGGGTGGATTACTACTCGAGCTCCGCCATGAAGTATCCCTGGGCGCAGGACGCATACTATATGTTTCCGCAGGCATATTTCCATTATCTCGGCGGCGAGATCCCGGAGTTTCCCAGGCAAACGCCCATCAACGCGGGGCCGTTGCACACGCAGTTCGCAGCCAGCCGCGACGGGAAAAACTGGGAGCGTTACGACCGGCGCCCGTTTCTGCGCCTCGGGATGAAGGGCGAGTTTGACTGGGCGTCCGTGCGGATGATTCACGGCCTGGTCCCGGACGTTTCCGGACGGGAAATGTATATGTATTACCGGGGAAGCGACTGGCTGCACGGGTGGGACCGAAACCCGAACAACAAACGCCTGCTCACCGAAGCGGGCCTCGGCGCCGGCAGGAACATCGCTGTCATCAGCCGGGTGGTGATGCGGCGCGACGGGTTTGTTTCCGTGAGCGCGCCCTGGACCGGCGGGGAATTCACAACCGGGCCGTTGCGGTGCAAAGGGCGCAAACTGGCTCTCAATGCGGACACCTCGGCGGAAGGAACAATTCGAGTCGAGCTGCTCGGGGCCGACGGCGCGCCGATTCCCGGGTTTGCGCTGAAAGATTGCGACATGATCCACACCTGCAACGAAATCAACCGCGTGGTCCGGTGGAAGGGGGGAACAGACCTGGGAACCGCCCTGGCGGAGCCAGTGCGGCTGCGTTTCTCGATGAAGAACGCGGAGCTTTACGCGTTCCAGTTCATGGATTGACGAAAGACGCTGTTCACAGGACACCTTATGGGAGTTTCCAGTTGCGGCGTTTTCAAAACATTAGGGTCACATCTCAACATTCGACATTATCGCTTCTATTTCGTCGAGTTTACGTCGC
>CAYNZC010000136.1:0-10175 GCA_964401575.1 uncultured Verrucomicrobiota bacterium | reverse complement strand
CGCCAAGTTACGGTATTCTGTGAACAGCCCCCCCTCCGAGTTGCACTTAATTGCACCAAATTGCACTTAATTGCGGTTATTTTGAAAGACCAATCAAGACGTCGGCTGTGCCCTGACTTTCCATGGAACCACCCTGGTTCCATGGTCGCAACGCGATTTTCCTTTCTGGAATTGCTCGCTACCCACAGAGAACGGCAACTAAAAGCGCCACGCAGGTGGGATGACATTATCCCGCCTTTCATCCTTGTCTTGTGTCGGCCCAGTCATTATCACTTCGGAACCTGAAAATGCCTCTCTTGACGATAGAAAGACCGGCGTGGCAGCGGTTGAAGTTTGCCACCGCCCTTGGCCTGCTCTCGATGTGCTTCATGGTCAGTGTGGTTTTTTGGACACAGCGAGTGCGCTGTCAAAGAACTGAAACAGCCGGGGAAATTCAGGTTATATCCGGGCGCGTGGTCAATAGTCTTCTCCGCTGCCGGATGGCCACTCGGGATCTGCTTGCCGGTGGCGACCCCATTACCGCTGCGATGTCACGCGAAGAAGCACAAGATGAGTTCCAAAGGGAAATCGATCTTTTGCAACTGCGTTTTGTCCATCATTCGTCCCTCCTCGATGCAGCGCTGAAGCTCAGAGATTTTGTCAAAGGACCGCTGAATTCCCTTCAAGCGCGCTATTTCGGGGCCAATGCCCCGTCCCTGATCGAATCCGTAGCCTACGATAATTTGCATTATCCGGAGCTCAAGGCACAGCAGGACGAGCTGATGCAAGAGCTTGCCCGTGAGGCAGGCAAGGCTGCAAGGGCCGAGAACCAACAAAGAAAAACGGCCGAATTACTGGGCACTGCGGGTTTTATTGCGGGCCTGGGCATCCTCCTCGCCACTTTTCTGATTGCCAGGGGAGCAATCTCAAGAATGAAACTGCAATCAGACAACCGTGAAGCATTTTCCACCCTGGTTGGCGACATCAGGAAACTCGCAGTGGAGGGCCAGGCAGTGGTCGAACAGTTGCGCGCCAGCGCCCGGTCTGTCGAGGCATCATCCGCCCAGGCGCTCGATATGCTTTCAACAATCGGCAGCAAGGCCGAGAGGATTACCGCCGCATCCGGCACTCTCTCGAAAATCGCCGAACAAAACAATCTCCTCTCCCTCAACGCCGCAATAGAGGCCGAGAAGGCCGGCGAGCACGGACTTGCTTTCGCTGTCGTGGCCATGGAAATTCGCCGGCTATCGGACCAAACCAGCGAGCTCAACGGGGAGATTCGCCAGACGCTCGAGGATATCCGCAAGCCGCTCGAAGCCAGTTCCCCGGGACTCGATAAAACCTCCTTCACGGCATTGCACGAACACTTGAGCACAGCGGCTGCAAACTTCACGGCTATCCTCGCAGCCGCAAGTCGCTCTGAAACAGCAGACAGAGACAATGCCTGAGCCGGTCCAACACACAGATGCTGACGCCCAATCCGGCACGCTCGCAGAGTATGCCCGCCAGTTCACGTCCCTGCTGGACCGCCACAAAACAGATTACAGCGGAACCGATTCCTCGGCCCTGCTGTTCGCACTTCACGGAGAAACTTTTGCTCTGCCCGCCACAACCATCGTTGAAGTCCTGCTCCCGCCTAAAATCCACAGCATCCCGGGCTGCGCGAACCGCCTCGCAACCGGCCTCGTGAATTACCGGGGCGAACTGACGGTCTGTGCGTCCCTCGACAAATTACTCAACTTGCGTGCCCTGCCGCCCCGTCCGGATGCGCCGGCACGACTGATCATTGTTGTGTGGCAATCGAGCATGATGGGATTCGTGGCAGACGAAGTCTTTGGCGTTGCCCGTTTCCGGAAAGACAGTCTGGGGAGTCTTCCCGCAAGCATCAACACTGCCGACGGCCTCGTCCTCGGCGTGCTCGAAGCCGCAGGCAGGCTCGCCTCGGTCCTGAGCGTTGATGCCCTGTTCGCCGCTTTGCACCATCCACCACCGCTCAAGGAGTCGCCGTGAGCCCACGCAAGCATCGTCCGCCACGCACCGCTTCCATCGAGGAGATGTTCCGTACGGAGGTCGAGACACACTGCGCCGCCCTCTACGAGTCCTTGCTCGCCCTCGAAAAGAAGAAAAAACCGCACGAAGCTCTGCAAAACCTGATGCGAGCGGCCCATTCCATCAAGGGCGCGGCCCGAATTCTGAAACACAGCGACATCGAACGAATCGCGCACGCCATGGAAGATTGTTTCGTGCTGACCCAGCATGGCACTGTTTCGCTGGCTCCGGACGACATCGGCGTGCTGCTCAAGACCACGGATGCGATCGGACAGGCCGCAGCCAACCTGGAGCAGCCACCCGGTGCTTTTGCCTTGGACACCCCCGGAATTCTCGCCTCTCTCGAGAAAATCTCGCTCCAGGGCAGTTCCGAGCACCCATCGAAAACCGCCCTTCCATCAGAGCGGCTGGATCACGACGAAGAACCTTCCCGGAAAACGCCGCCGGATCCTGCCGATAAAAACCTGGCTATCGTCCCCCAAAAGGACCGCTCCCTGAGAGTCACCGCCGAGGCGTTGAATCGTCTTCTTGGCCTCGCGGGTGACTCGCTGGTCGAGTCAAGGTGGTTGCGCAGTTTCACGGAATCAATGCTCAGAATCGGCAGGCAGCAGAACGAGGCTGAACATATCATCGAGTCTGTATGCCGGATGCTCGAAAGAGTCTCCCTTCCAAAAGAGGTCCGCGATAACCTCGAACAATTGAGCCGAAAAGTGGCGGGCGCAGGTTCCGCCCTCCGCGACAGCATCAACGATTTGCAGGCTCACGAGCGCCAGACCGCCCAGGTGTCTCATCGCCTGTACATCGAGGTTCTCCGCACCCGCATGCGGCCGTTTAGCGATATCTCCGCCGCATACCCGCGCATGGTGCGCGACATCGCTCTTTCCCTCGGCAAGGAGGTCCGGCTCGATATTACCGGCGAAACCACGCAGGTGGACCGCGAGGTGCTGGTCATCATCGAACCCGCCATCGCTCACCTCATTCTGAATGCTGTCGATCACGGCTGCGAAACTCCAAACGAACGTCGCCAGGCAGGCAAGCCACCCGAATGCTCCGTCCGCCTGAGCGCACAGCACAGGGCCGGCATGCTCGTGGTTAGTGTGGCAGACGACGGAAGAGGCGTGGACCCCGAACTGCTCCGCAACGCGCGCAACGACCCGCGCTTCACCCGGCACCCGGATTCATCGGCCCCAGCCGAACTTCTGGACATGTTGCTCCTGCCCGGGTTCACCCTCAGACGCAGCGTGACGGAATTCTCGGGCCGGGGAGTCGGCCTCGACCTGGTTCATAATGTCGCGCGCAAGTTGCGGGGGAGTCTGAGAATTGAGAATGATCCCGGTCACGGCATGAGATTTACCCTGCAACTGCCAATCACGATTTCCGTCCTCCGCGCGCTGGTCTTTGTGGCGTTCGACGAACTCTATGCCGTCGCTTTAAGCCAGGCGGCGCGTGTGAAAAGGATTTCTTTGGCGGAGCTTGTGTCCATCCAGGGGAAGCGACACCTGCGCACCGGCCGCGAACACGTTCCTTTTGCCAGCGCCCGTAATGTTTTCGGATACCCCCCCGAAGCCCTTCGCGACCATGCGAATGTCATCCTTTTAGGGGAGCGCAAGCCACGGGCTGCACTCGCTGTTGATGCGTTGATCGGCGAGCGCGAACTCGTGGTGCGGCCTCTGGATCCTCGACTCGGAACCGTCCGCAATCTCGCCGGCGCAGCCTTAACGGACGACGGGGCGCCCGTCCTCATCGTGGAACCGGACGAAATGATTCAATCAATCTCCAGCCTGGCCGGAGGATAGAAATCGCCGGTTCTTGCAGGTCAGGCCCGGGGATGAAATTTCCTATGAATCTCGCGAAGGCGGTTTCCCGCGACATGGGTGTAAATCTCTGTGGTGCTTATGCTTGCGTGTCCCAACAGTTCCTGGATGACGCGCAAATCCGCTCCGTGCTCCAGCAGATGAGTGGCAAAACAGTGCCGCAGCATGTGAGGCGTCACGTTCCTCGATATCCCGGCCCGTTTAACGCGGTTCTTGATTCTCAGCCACATGGTGACCGCCGCGAACGGCGTCCCCCTCCGGGTAAGAAAAAGCGTGCCGGGAGATTTGGCCGTCACCAGTTTGGACCGGCCGGCCTCGAGGTATCTTTTCACAGCCAGCACCCCCTTGCTTCCGATCGGCACCACTCTCTCTTTGTTTCCCTTGCCAATGACGTTGATGAACCCCGCCTCCAGGTGCAACTGCTCCAGCCTCAGCCCCCGAAGCTCAGCCAACCGCAGTCCACACGCGTAGGCAACCTCCAGGATCGCCTGGTCGCAAAGCCGGTCGGGAGTCTCAGGCTGCTCAGGATACAGGATGGTCTCAATCTCAGAATCGCTCAGCGATTTTGGCAGCCGGTCCCACCGCCGCGGAAGCGAGAGGTTTTCGGCAATGTTCGCCGGGAGAATTTTTTCCGCCTCCGCAAACCGGTAAAAAGCGCGCAGGGCGGCAATCTCGAGATAGACACTTTCGCTGCTCAGCCGGCGCGACGAGCCGTCCGGCTCAGTAGCAAGCGGTCTCCGTCGCTCGTCCGCGAGAAAGGCCATCAAATCAGCCAGGGTCACATCCTCCCAGTTTGCCAAACCCCTCTTCTCGGCCCATCGCACGAACCCGCCAAGCAGCGCCGCATAGGTTCTCTGGGTGTGCTCGGCCTGGCCGCGCTCGTGCCGGATAAACTGCAAAAAGTCTTCTACCAGCGCCTGCACAGTAACAACGGCGCTTCAGAGCGCATTGCCCGTCAGCCGCTGGTACGCTTCGAGATACTTGGCCTGCGTCTTCTCGATGATCTCAAACGGCAACCGCGGCGCAGGGGGCGTCTTGTTCCAGTCCAGAGTCTCCAGGTAATCGCGCAGAAACTGCTTGTCAAAGCTCGGCTGTCCCCTGCCCGGCTCGTATTCGTCCGCCGGCCAGAATCGCGACGAGTCCGGTGTCAACACCTCGTCAATTAACAAAAGGTCGCCAGCATGCTCCCCAAACTCGAACTTGGTGTCGGCGATGATAATGCCGCGCTGGCGCGCATATTCACGCGCCGAGGTGTAGATTCTGAGGCTGGCATCGCGCACCTTCCGCGCCACGTCCTCCCCGACAATTTCCACAGCTCGTTCAAAAGAAATGTTCTCGTCGTGGCCGGTCTCGGCTTTGGTGGCGGGTGTGAAAATCGGCTCCGGCAGTTCGGAGGATTCCTTCAGCCCGGGCGGCAGCTTGATGCCGCAGACGGTTTGCGACTGCTTGTACTCCTTCCACCCCGAGCCGGCGAGATACCCCCGCACAACACACTCAATGGCCAGCGGCCTGGCCTTTTTGACGATCATGCTGCGGCCCTGCAATACCCGGGCATGGGCAGCCAACTCAGGAGGCAGTTCCTGCCCCGGCTTCGACAGGAGGTGGTTCGGCTGGAAGCTCTCCGTCCGGCCAAACCAGAAATACGAAATACTCGTCAGCACCTCCCCCTTGCGCGGAATGCCGTTGGGCATGATGCAATCAAAGGCGGAAATGCGATCGGTGGCCACAAATAACAGCCGGTCTCCAAGATCAAACACCTCGCGGACCTTGCCGCTCTTAACCTTTTTGATTCCGGGTAATTCCAACGTTAGAACAGGTTCGCCTGGCATGCAGCGGAATATGGTTTGGTTATCTTTTTCCGCAAGGCATTTCTGATCATCGAGAAGCCTTGAAGCATGAGCGCAGATCCGCCATAGTACTGTCTTATGATTACTTCAGCTATGTTTGATCTCTCGGGGGAAGTGGCCGTGGTTATCGGCGCAACCGGCGCGCTCGGCGGCGCTATCGCGCAGGGCTTGGCAGAAGCAGGCGCAACGGTAGCCGTGCTGGGCCGCAACACCGAGCGCGGACAGGCCCGTGTGCGCGACATTACCGCCAAAGGCGGCAAAGCGAAGTTCTTTTCCGCTGACGCCATCAGCCGCGCCAGCCTGCACGCCGCGCATGAAGCAATCCAAAAAGACCTGGCGGCGCCCACCATCCTCGTCAACGCAGCCGGTGGAAACGACCCGAAAGCGACAGTCTCGGATTCCAACCCGTTCGAAAATCTCGCGCTCGAGGACTGGCAGGCGAATTTTAACCTCAACCTCGTCGGTGGCGTGCTGCTGCCCTGCCAGGAATTCGGCACCGCCATGGCCTCGCGCGGGCGCGGCAGCATCATCAACATCGCCAGCGTCTCGGCGCACATTCCCCTTTCACGCGTGGTAACCTACTCGGCCGCCAAAGCCGGAGTCATCAGCCTCACGCTCTTTCTCGCCCGCGAATGGGCGCCCAAAGGAGTCCGTGTAAACACCATTACCCCGGGATTCTTCCCTGCCGAGCAAAACAGGCGCCTGCTTTTCAACGAGGATGGGTCCCCGACCGACAGGACCCGGTCCATTCTCGGCCACACCCCGATGAAGCGTTTTGGAGCCCCGGAAGAACTCGTGGGAGCGGCCATTTTCCTGGCCAGCAGCAAGGCCAGTTCTTTCGTCACAGGCACGGATCTGCGGGTTGACGGAGGCTACCTTTCACAAACCATTTAGCCTCGGCCATCCAAATGAATTTCCCGGCTTTGTCTATTCAGAGGGTCGAGCAGATCGTCGCAGACGCCTGCAAGCCCGATTCCTTCCAGGGCAAGCGGATTCTGCTCATCGTGCCCGACAGCACACGCACAGCGCCGGTGGGATTGCTCTTCAAGTCCATCTATCAGCGAATCGGATCGGTAGCAGGAGCCTTTGATGTCCTCGTGGCCCTTGGCACTCACCAACCCATGAGCGAGGCCGCCATCTGCGAACGACTCGAAATCTCATCGGACGAACGCAACGGGAAATATCGCAGCGTCGGTTTTTACAACCACGAATGGAACAATCCGGCTGCCCTCAAAGAGGTCGGCGCCCTCGAACCCGACGAGGTCCAGACGCTGACCAACGGCCTTTTCTCGATGCGGGTTCCTGTCGAGATCAACCGGATGCTTTTCGATTACGACCAGGTCATCGTCGTCGGACCGGTGTTTCCTCATGAGGTCGTCGGTTTCTCCGGCGGCAACAAATACCTCTTCCCGGGGGTCGCCGGACCTCAGATATTGAACTTCTTTCACTGGCTCGGCGCGGTCGTCACCAACCCGATGATCATCGGCAACAAGTGGACCCCGGTTCGCAAGGTTGTTGACCGGGCAGCAGCTCTCGTGAACGTCCCCAAGCTCTGCTTTTGCATGGTGGTGACCCCATCGAAGGAACTCGTGGGCCTTTTCGCCGGCGCCCCTGAAGCCGCATGGGACCAGGCCAGTGATCTCTCGCGCCAGGTCCATATCATTTACAAGGAGAAGCCATTCCACACGATTCTCTCATGTGCCCCGGCGATGTACGACGAATTGTGGACCGCCGGTAAATGCATGTACAAACTCGAACCGGTGCTCGCGGACGGGGGCGAGCTGATCATTTACGCTCCTCATCTCAAAGAAATCTGCCTCACCCACGGTTCGCATATCGAGCAGGTCGGTTACCATTGCCGTGATTACTTCCTCAAGCAGTGGGACAAGTTCAAGCACATCCCCTGGGGCGTGCTGGCCCACTCCACACACGTGCGAGGCATCGGCAGGTTCGAGAATGGCGTCGAGAATTGCCGCGCAAAGGTAACTCTCGCAACTCAGATTCCCGAGGAAACGTGCCGCAAAATAAACCTGGGTTATCGTGATCCCAACTCGATCCGTCCGGATTTGTTTGCAAACCGCGAGTCAGAAGGTATTCTTCTCGTGCCCAAGGCGGGGGAAATGCTCTATCAACTCAAGAACCCGCCGGCATGGGCGGGCGGAAATCCGGCAGCATAGCTCCGGCGCCCTTTGTTCCCTGGGACGGGCCCCTGATGAGCGGGTCACTCGCCTCAGTCTTTAGGATTTTCGCAGCTTTTCTTTTGCATATATGACGTGGTTAACACAAATGGCTGAAGCTCAGCCTGTAGCATGGGCCGTTCTCGTGCTCATGCTCGTGGCAGTTGTTGGAATGTCGATTTCGAGCCTGAAGATCAAGGGCGTTGGAATCGGCATCGTTGGTGTTCTATTCGCCGGAATTGTCGCAGGCCATTTCGGTCTCCGCATCGAGCACGAGATTCTCGAGTTCGTCCGGGAGTTTGGCCTTATTCTGTTCGTTTTCACCATTGGTCTGCAGTTGGGTCCGGGCTTCTTCGCCTCTCTGCGCCAGCAGGGGCTCAAGCTGAACCTGATGGCTGTGGCCATCGTCGTGATGGGCGGCGCCATCGCGATCGGCCTGGCTTACGTTGCCGGGATTGACCTGTTCGCGTCGTTTGGTCTGTTCTCGGGCGCCACCACAAACACCCCGTCGCTCGGCGCGGCACAGCAGACCATCAAATCCCTCGGAGCGGACGCTGCCACCAGGGCCACCGTGCCCGCCCTGGCTTATGCCGTGGCTTACCCCGGTGGCGTCGCCGGCATCATCGCCGTCCTGCTCTTCATCCGCTTCGCATTCCGAATCAATCCCGAAAAGGAAGCTGAAGAATTCCGCGCAATGCAGAAAGCCGGTCGCGATCCTCTCGAAAGAATGAACCTCGTGGTGGAAAATCCCAACGTGGATAATCTCGCGGTGGGCGACCTTCCGGGACGCGAAGGCGGCGTCGTCGTTTCCCGCATCAAGCGGGCAGGCGCGCCCGAAGTCGAAACAGCCACGGAACAGACTGTCCTGCATTCCGGCGACATTATCCTGGCGGTCGGCACGCACAAAGCGCTCCAAAGCTTCCGGGTCGTCATCGGCCGCGTGACCGACATCAACCTCGTCAAAGCGCCCGGCCGCGTCATCTCGCGCAAACTCGTCGCAACCCACAAGGACATCCTCGGAAAAACTCTCGAAGAACTCGATTTCGACGACCTCTACGGCGTCACGGTCACCCGCGTCACCCGCGCCGACATCGAAATGACCGCCGTGCCGGAACTTCACCTCCAGTTCGGAGATGTTCTCCAGGTCGTCGGCGAGGAAAAAGCCATTCTCAGGGCCACGGAAGCTATCGGAAACAAGCTTCGCGCACTCAATGAAACGAATTTCGTGCCCATCTTCATCGGCATCGCCCTGGGCGTTCTGGCAGGCTCAATCCCGATTTCCATTCCAAATATGCCCGTCCCCGTCCGCCTCGGCATCGCCGGCGGCCCCTTGATCCTCGCCATCATTCTCAGCCGTCTCGGAAAGGTCGGCCCCCTGCTCTGGTACATGCCAGCCAACGCAAACCTCGCTTTTCGCGAACTGGGTATCGTCCTGTTCCTCTCGTGCGTCGGCCTCAAAGCCGGCGAGAATTTCTTCAACAGCGTGCTGACTCAACAGGGCCTTCACTGGGTCCTTGGAGGCCTTGCCATCACCATGATCCCCCTGATTATCGTCGGGCTCTTCGCGCGCATTGTTTTCAAACTCAATTTCACCATCCTGAGCGGCTTGCTGGCCGGCAGCATGACCGACCCGCCCGCGCTTGCGTTCGCCAACGCCATCAGTTCGTCAGACGCGCCGTCTGTGGCTTACGCCACCGTTTATCCGCTCACCATGCTTTTGCGCATATTGGTGGTGCAAATCCTTGTCCTGGTGTTCGCGGGCGCAGGCTAGCAGAACCGGCGGCGCTATCTCGTCCCTTCTGCGCAAACGCCGGAAACCCGCCCCCGCTGTCATCCAAAAGCTTCCTGGTCGTCATGGACATCCCCGCCACGGGTTGATACCCTGAAAAACGATTGATGAGTGTTGAAAAAAACAACCTGCAAGGCGACACCGCCTCCCCAGCCGAAAAGCGCCCGAGCGATTTTATCAGGGATGTCGTAGCAGCCCATGTTGCCGAGGGCAAATACCCGCGCATACACACCCGCTTTCCCCCGGAACCGAACGGCTACCTGCACATCGGCCACGCCAAGTCCATCTGCCTGAACTTCGGGCTCGCCCGGGACTACCAGGGCAAGTGCAACCTGCGCTTCGACGACACCAACCCGACCAAGGAGGAGGTGGAATACGTCGATTCCATCATGGCCGACGTGCGCTGGCTCGGTTTCGACTGGGAGGACCGGCTGTTCTACGCTTCCGACTACTTCGGACAGCTCTACGAATGGGCCGAATTCCTCATCCAGAAAGGCAAGGCCTACGTCTGCGACCTGAC
>CAYNZC010000135.1:0-10389 GCA_964401575.1 uncultured Verrucomicrobiota bacterium | reverse complement strand
TGGGTCGAAACCTCCGCCTTCGGGGCAGTCGTGCCGGGAAGGGTGAAGCAATAGGGCAGGCGGAATGTGACCTAAAGTCTATAGACTTAAAGTCCACAAAAGATCCACAATGGCGCGAGTGTTCAAAGGCGATCCAATTGCAATCGCACTCGGGCGAAGCATTCGCAAGCGCCGCGAGGCCAGGGACTTCACCCAGGAAGAATTGGCTGAGTTGGCGGGGTTGGATCGGACGTACATCAGCGATGTCGAGCGTGGCGGACGAAACCTTAGCCTCTCGAGCATTGCCCGCATCGCCAAGGCCCTCGGCACAAGCATTTCTGATCTGACTCGGGGAATCGAAAAATGAGCGCCTCCGTTCTGACTACCATGAAGATACACAACGAGACACGGCTTTTGTGGCGGCAGCAAGGACCTAACACGTATCTGTCTCAGGGCGAGTTCGCTTCCTCGGCTGTAACCGGGTGTGGCTTTCGCGAACTGGCCCAAGCCCTCTGACCATGCCAGTTTTCGCAGCATCAAATGCGTATTATGCCGCTGACACAGCCACATTCCTGGCCTCCAGTCCGACTGAGATTCTCGGGAGAATAACTCACAGCACAGTTTTTGCGATTGAGCCTGACCAGCGGGACGCATGGGTGGACGAGATCAGGATGCTTCACAACGCATTGGCAGGCCTCGATGGCACCATCTTTCTGGAATTTGAAGTGCCCCGACTTGGGAGCCGCCTCGATGCAGCATTTCTTTCGGGGCCCGCGATTTTTCCCATCGAGTTCAAAGTGGGCGAGGTAGAGTATAAGCGCGAACACACAAATCAGGTCTGGGACTACGCGCTCGATCTAAAAAACTTCCACCGTGCAAGTCATGGTGCTCCGATCATTCCAATTCTGGTATGCACACGGGCGGCGGTGTCAGACACAGTTCTTACGAGCCCCCATCCTGACGGCGTTTTCCGTCCTGTCTGCTGTAATCCGGGTGGCCTGCGTGGGATTTTGATGGCTGGCCTGCAAGTCGCTCATGGCAGCCCACTCGATGCTGAAATGTGGGGCAATTCTCCCTATGAACCTACGCCCACCATAATCCAGGCCGCCCAGGCACTTTATGCGCAGCACTCCGTCGAGGCGATTACTCGTCGAGAGGCCAGCGGGCATCAACTCAAGCTCACCTCCGCTCGCATTGAAGAATTAGTCGAGGAAGCGCGGAGCAAATGCCACAAAGCTATCCTGTTTGTGACAGGTGTTCCGGGTGCTGGGAAGACACTCGTTGGCCTAAATGCAGCTACAAAGAAACGCGATGAAGCAACGCCCACGCACGCCGTATTCCTGTCCGGGAATGGACCACTGGTTGAGGTCCTGAGGGAGGCCCTCGCCCGCGACGAGGTGGATCGGCTCCGCCGAAAAAACAGGCGCTGCCGTAAAGGGGATGTTAAACAGAAGGTTAAGGCGTTTATACAGAACGTGCACCACTTTCGAGATGCAGGACTTCGTGACCAGGGACCGCCCGTTGATCACGTCGTCATTTTCGATGAGGCCCAAAGGGCATGGAATAAAAGCATGACTGCGAACTTCATGCTCAGGAAAAAAAAGCGGTCTGGTTTCACCCAATCCGAGCCCGAATTCCTCATTTCTTATCTTGATAGGCACACTGACTGGGCGGTGGTCGTTTGCCTGGTTGGTGGAGGCCAGGAAATCAACACCGGCGAAGCTGGCATCTCCGCCTGGCTTGACGCCGTACGAACCGGTTTTCCATCCTGGCGTGTCTATATTTCGCCCAACCTTACCGACAGTGAATATGATGCGGGCCACGCTTTGGAGAAGTTGGCGGATAGGCCCAATCTCTGCACCGACACGAACCTCCATCTTTCTGTCTCAGTGCGTTCCTTCAGGGCGGAAAAGGTTTCTGGATTTGTTAAGGCGCTATTAGATTGCGAGCAGCACAAGGCGCACGATATTTTTGAAGTGATCAATCGCCAGTATCCAATAGCTCTCACGCGCGACCTTGCTACCGCAAAGCGATGGATTCATGGACAGGCGCGCAGCTCTGAGCGTTTTGGGATGGTCGCCTCGTCCGCCGCCTACCGCTTGAAACCCCACGCCATCGACATTCGCGTCGAGATCGACCCCATTCACTGGTTCCTCAATGGCCCGGAAGATACCCGGTCAAGTTACTACCTTGAGGATGCTGCCACTGAGTTTCAAGTGCAAGGGCTTGAACTTGATTGGGTCTGCGTCACGTGGGATGCCGACCTGCGCTTCGGCCAACAAACCTGGGATTACCACTCGTTCCGGGGAAGCAGGTGGACTAACGTCCGAAACTCAGAGCGGCAGCAATATCTTCGCAACGCCTATCGCGTGCTGCTTACCCGGGCCCGTCAAGGCATGGTCATCTTCGTTCCCTCGGGTGATAGCTCCGACCCAACACGTACACCTGCCTTTTACGACTCAACATTCAATTACCTGGCAGGAACAGGGATTCCGGTTCTGGATCGGTGAGAAGCCGCTTCCGCGATGATGGCTTCCGCAGGTTGAAGCCTCACGATTGTATTGCTCGCCCTGATTTACCTCCAGTGACTGCAATGGAGGTTTGGGAGGAAGTTGTCGAGGTCTTCGGTTTGTTTGAGGAACGATTCGTTGATGTGGCCGGCATGGATCTGGTTGCAGAGTTTCCAGAAGCGGAGGAGGTGGGTTTTGACTCTGCGGGAAGCGTAGCCGGGGCTGGTGCCGGTGCGGATGATGAATGGCCAGTCGCTGGCCTGGGCCAGGAGGAGCTCGCGGGCGGCCTGGCGGAGGGCGCGATCGGCGGGTGAGCCGGGCGGGAGCTGGCGGGTTGCGAGGCGGCTCATGTGTTCCTGCGCAAAGCCGAGGCGTCCGGTGATCCAGTGGTTCTGTTCGTTGAGCCACACCCGCCAGAAGCCCTGCTCGCCCCAGCTCGAATCCGCCGGTGTTGCTGCCTGGTGCGCGGGCCATGTGCGGAGGTAATCCCCGGGAGAGACCAGGGCAACGTCCGCGGCATGTGCCTTGCGGACGAACTGATCCAGAAACTCGGGTCCCTCGAACCACCAGTGTCCGAAGAGCTCGGCGTCATAGGGACAAACCACCACGGCGTGGTCCATGAGGGATTCGAGCCGGTCGAGTTGGGCGGACCTGCATTCGAGGAAATGGCGGGCGTGTTCCGCCGCGCGTTCGAGAGCCTTTCGGCGGTCATAGACCTGTTTCGGGCCGGTGCCGCCTGTGATGCGGTGGTATTTGATTCCTGTGAACCCGCGCCGGCCGTGAATGGGGAGGAAATCGCGCAGGTAATCCAGGTCGAGGTCGAAGCCAGCGTCGCGGTAGAATTCCCGGTACCACGGGTCGCCCGGGTAGCCTTCATCGCGGCTCCAAACCTGGCGGGCGGAGGCGCTGTCTCTCCCGAAGGCGGCCAGGCCGGCTTTTGTGAGGACTGGAGCGAAGAGGCCGTAGCGCGGCCTGGGCGTTGCGTGTAGGAGCCCGTGGCTTTCGACGATGAACCAGCGTATGCCGGCCCCGGCGAGGAAGTCGTCCATGCCTCCCGCCCAGGCGCACTCGGGCAGCCAGAAGCCCTGCGGCCGGACCCCGAACATTTCGGCATGGGCATCGCAGCCGGCGCGGATTTGCGCGCGGAGGGAGGGTGGATGCGTTCGCAAGAGCGGCAGGACGGCGTGTGTGGCAGCGCTGGCAATGAGTTCGACCCGGCCGGCTTGCTGGAGCCTGGCGAATGCGCCGACAACATCGCGCTGTATGTAATCGTAAAAGCGGCTGATGGTTTGGAGGCGATCGAGGTAAAAGAGAGCAACGGATTGCAGTTCCTTCTCAAAGAGAGTGCGGTGCGCCTCCGCCTCGGCCAGGCGGATGAGGCGCTCGAGGTGTGCCCTGAAGCGATCCTGCAGGAGCGGGTCCCGCAACATCGCGCCGAGGGTGGGCGTGAGGGAGAGGGTGATCCTGCCGTTCAGCGAGTCGGCGTCCCAGGCATCGAGGATGCGCAGGAGGGGCAGGTAGCATTCGGTGATGGCTTCGAAAAGCCAGAGTTCCTCGAGAGACTGGCGGTGCTCCGGATGCCGCACGAACGGCAGGTGAGCGTGCAGCACCAGTGCCAGCGAGCCTCTCATTTGCGATTACGAGACATTCTCCGGGCCCGGCTTTTTGAGAGAGGCGTCCTGCGGATGAACGCCGACATCGCCTGTGCAGGTGGTGCTTCGCGAAAACGTCATGCTCGCGGCGCGGCTGTCGCCATCACGGTTCATTGCCTGGATCGGGAGTTGGTGGGCGCCATCCGGGAGAGAAAACCGGTAGCTGAAAGTGCCGTCTTCTCGAAGGTGAATCTGCCTGCCGCCAATCGTTACGATGGCGTCCGGCTCGGTGGCTCCATAAACCACGAGTTCGGCGTTGACCTGGAACCAGAAATCCTTCGGCGCCGGCTGTGCCGGTTGCGGCGCGCCGAGGCTGCTAATGCCGGCGGCGCCCGGAACTTCGGGCTGGCCTTCGGGAGGCGGGAGTTGTGCCGCTTCGAGGGAGCTTACCGGTCCCGGGGCAGGTGCGGTTACATTCGCGCTGCGCGCCAGCAGTTCGAGGATCTCGATCGAACCCAAACCCCGCACCTGCTCGGGCGCCAAGCCGGCGATGGCCAGGATTTCCATGGCCGCCGCATCCGTCCACTCGCTCGGGAGCTGCCGTCCGGCTGTGGGCGCGGAAGGCGTTGGCGATGTTAGGAGATTTTGCTGGGCCCGGCCATAAGCCGGGCTGGGGGCATCCGGGGTCCGGGTGGGGGCCTCTGTTGCCGGGCTGTCGCGCTGCTCCGGCGCCTGCGCCCCGATCGTGATGATCTCGAATGTGGCCGGTTCCGGTGCGGGGCCGCTTCTGGGGGTGGTTATCGCGCTGGAGTGCGCCATGGCGCACCAGTTGCGTTGCCTGTCGTAATAGCCGATTTCCGCGCAGTAAGTCTCTCCGGGAGTGGGCACCGTGGCGAACCAGTGGCGCGATTCGGGGTGCACATGGATCTCCGAGACGAGCTGGCGGTCCGGGCCGGCATTC
Source organism: uncultured Verrucomicrobiota bacterium (assembly GCA_964401575.1). Taxonomy (GTDB): domain Bacteria; phylum Verrucomicrobiota; class Verrucomicrobiia; order Limisphaerales; family UBA8199; genus CAYNZC01. Next base: position 5,347 of record CAYNZC010000135.1, on the reverse strand, counting down.
CAGATGAGGAGCACCATGTGGCGGTCGATGGATTGCGCGTTGGCTCGCTGCTGTTGATCGGCGGTAAAATCCCATGCTGCATACAGGCTGGTGGGGTCTCTCGGGATCAGCAACAGCTTGCCTGTGCCAAACGCCTCCGGCAATTGTCCGGAATCAATATCGCGTCCGTCGTCCAAAAAAGACTGCGCCGGCGGCGCGGGCGGCGCTACGGTTTCATCGCCTTCGAGAAGAATCGGCGGGATGGGAAAAGGCAGCGCAGGTTGTGATGGCTTCGGTTTGGCAGCCGGTGTGGATGCCGGTTTGCGGGGCTGTGCCGCAGCGGGAGATTCATGGGCGGACATCGGTTCCGGCCCCGGTTTGGGAACGGGTCTTAGACGGGCTGTCACCCGTGAACGACGCGCGGTCGCGGGAGGTTCTACTGTGCGTGCGCGCTTCGCCCCGGGCGCTGCGGCCTTCTTCTTTGGGGGACGGGCGGCGCATGACCTCAGCGAGAGGGGCACCGGGGGTGGCGCCGCAGCGGTTTTTGCCGAGATCCGTTTGCGGACCCGGGGCGCAGGCGCCGAGGGCTCGGGAACAGGCGCCTCGGCGGCGCTGCGCCGTGCTGTGATCCGCCCGGGTTTGGCAGGCGGCTCTTTGGCGATGGATCTAATCACTCGCACGGGGGCTGCGGGTTTTGAAGCTGATTTTTTGGCGCGAGGTTTTGCGGTTGCGGCCTTTTTGCGCAGGGTTGGCCTGGCGGCGCGTGTTTTTTTTGCCGGTGTCGACCTGGTCTTCGCAGGCGCAGCCGAAGCCTTGCGGGGGCGCTTTACTGCGCCTGTTTTCCGCTTCGTTGCTGATGGCCGGGCTTTCTTTGGCTTCATTCCTGCAATTCTCTGGCGATGCTGTGGGAGCGAACGTCTCCGGGCACGACTGGCCTGTGCTCGCTTCCGCAGGTGCGCCGGTCCACGATAAAACTCCGGCAGGCCTGTAGCAATGTGAAATTCGCGCGGGGGCACGGGCAGGGGGAGGTGAAACCTGAGAGAAGGTGAGGCGCGCGCATGGGGCGTGCAATTTGCCTTGCGGGAGAGGTGGGTCCGGCATATTTGTGCGGGCGAGATTTATTCAATCGTTACCCGTATTTTTTATGCACCTGATGAGACATAACATGATTGTGATTGCCGGGTTGCTGGCGTCTGCCGGCTTGACTTTCGGGGCAGCGGTCCGGGAATTGCCCGTGTCCGAATATCGCGACAAGATGATGGGGGGGTGGATCGGGCAAATGGCCGGGGTGACGCTTGGCGCGCCTACCGAGTTCAAATGGAAGGATCAGATTATTCCCGCCGAAGCGGTTCCGGCGTGGAGACCGGAGCTGATCAATGACGCATTTGGGCAGGACGATTTGTATGTTGAAATGACGTTTTTGCGGACGCTGGAGCAGTATGGGCTGGGGGTGTCGATCCGGCAGGCGGGCATTGACTTTGCGAACAGCGGCTACCCGCTCTGGTGCGCCAATCTCGCCGGACGCACAAACCTCAGAAACGGCATCGCGCCGCCGGATTCGAGCCATCCACAGTTCAACAAATGCCCGAATGACATTGATTACCAGATCGAGGCGGATTACTCGGGCCTGATCGCGCCGGGAATGCCGCAGGTGGCTGTCGAGATGGGCGAAAAGTTCGGGCGCCTTATGAATTACGGTGACGGGATGTATGCGGGCCAGTTTATTGGGGCCATGTATGCAGCGGCCTTTTTCGAAACGGACCGGATTCGGCTGATTGAGACCGCGTTGCAGGCAATCCCTGCCCAGTCGCAATACGCGGAGATGGTTCGCGATATGGTGTCGTGGTACAAGGCCGATCCAACGGACTGGGAAAAGGCATGGCAGCTCACACAGAAGAAATACCGCGAGAATCCCGAATACCAGAAGGCTTCAAACGGCGGAATTGACTGCAAAATCAACGGCGCTTACGTGTTGCTGGGTTTCCTGTATGGCGAGGGCGACCCTATGCGCACGATGGTTATTTCCTGCCGTGGGGGACAGGACTCCGACTGCAACCCGTCCAGCTCTGCCGGGGTGCTTTTCACAATGATGGGCTACTCGAAGATTCCGGAGGAGTTCAAATCGGCGCTGAACAGGACCAACGTGTTCAGCCACACTGCGTATGATTTTCCGAGCCTTCTTAATGTGTGCGAAAAGCTTGCCCGAAGGAACGTGGCAGCCCAGGGAGGCAAGGTGAAAAAGACCTCTTCAGGCGAGGTGTTCGTCATCCCGGCAAAGGCCGCCAAACCCGGCAAGCTCGATCTGAGCTGGGCGCCGGATCCGATCGCCAACAGCCGCTACACAAGGGCGGAGATGAAGAAAATCACCAAGACCAACATACCTGAACACATGACCGCTGACGTTCAGGCATTTGCGAAGGGCTGGAAGGTGACCGATTGCGGGCAGGACATGCAGCCGGGCCTCAGGGCTGAGTGGGGCGGTAAGAAGAAAGTCCTGGTGACGCACCCGGCGGATGCGAACACGCCGTGTGTGTTGTGGAAAACTTTCGTTTTCAAACAGGGCAGCCAACCCCGGCTGCGGCTGGTCGTCGGGAACGATCCGAAGGGGGATTTTCAGCTTGTGGTGCGCGCAAACGGCAAAGAGTTGCTGAGCAAATCTGTGGATAAGGCCACGGCTGCCGGAGGCTGGCTCGTGGAGGAGGTTGATTTGTCCGCGTTTGCGGGGCAACGAACGAAAATCGAACTGCTCAATCAACCCACGGGATGGGCTTTTGAGGCGGCTTACTGGGCGGAGATCGGTGTGGCGCAGTGATTTGCGGTGAGGATTGATCCGGCTGCCGCCCGGTCCCCGATCCTCAAGGTTCGTGCCAGGAGCAAGCGGTTGGTTATTTCGCCGTTCGGGGGATGGGTTAGTTTTTTGGGCGGGTGCTCGCGTGCTGGAGCCATGCCACATCCGGGTTGTTGGGAGAGGGTCTTCGATGTTGCACTGGCAGGGCTGTCCCGCGTGGGGACATGGGTGGCATTGTGCGCGGGTCCTGCCATTTCTTGATTTTGGAATGGCCGTCCGCAAACGTGAAGCCGCACGATCCTCCGTGATACATGCCTGGCAGATCCATAGTGAAGGCGTATAGCTGCGGCTTGTCCGGGTAGCCGCTCATGTCGGCCATGAAATTGCTCCAGTTGACCACATCCTCGCGCATGTCGAGGAAGACGAAAATATCCGCCGCAGAGGACGCTCCGCTGATATCGCTGAGCTTGGCATACACGTGATAGTCGTCGGCAAAGTCCCAGCCTCCGCCTGTGCCGAAGGGCAGCGGTTCGTCGTAGGGCGGAAAGGGTCTTGGTGCGAAACCGCCGACGTAGAGATTCATGGACATCGTGAGGATGCGCGGCTTGCGCTCACCGTTGACCACCACGAACGACTCATCCGAAGGGCACTTGTAGATTTTTTCGGTTTTTGCATAAGGCCAGAGTGGGCGCTTGTGCATGTCGTAGGTGGGATCCCAGTTGCCGCGGTTGTTCGGGTTAAAGTCGATGTGCGAATCCGACCAGGCGAAAGCGTCGGATGGAGCGTATTGTCGAGTTGTGCTGGCGTAAGGGAGGACTTCGTGGCTGTCGTTGGCGTACATGAGCCATGCCAGGCCCAACTGGCGATGGTTGTTCATGCAACTGATTCCCTGGGCTTTGATTTTGCTGCGATTGAGGGCCGGCAAGAGCATTGCTGCAAGGATGCCAATGATTGCGATGACGACTAACAACTCGATGAGAGTAAATCCATGTTTCGCCCTGAACTCGTTGTTCGTCATACTGCTTTCGGGTTCGTGTAACATGGACCTGCTCCACTATAACCACGAATTACCGAAGATCAACAAGGCTGCGGCGGGTTTTGGCAGCGGGTATGAAGCCGGGCTTAATTGCCGGTAAATATCACGCAAGCAGGCTAATGCACCCAAGTAGTCCGCCAAGGGCGCGATGCGCAGGTGAAGCACAGAAACCCTTGGCCTGCCGGTGTGTGATTGCTTCTGCGGGCATTGAGAAACCGGATCTGCAACGCGGCCAGGGATGTTCCCGATCCTCCGGTGCATCCGGGTCGGCTGAAGTCAGCCTGCTGCGTCGCAGATTGTTGTTTTTGAAGCGATTGCGCGGAGCTTCTTAGTTGCCCGTTGTCCCGGGGGTGGGGGCTTGTTCCTCTCCTCCAAACATCTTCTGAGCCATGGTCAGCCCCATTCGCATCATGTTGAGCTGGTTTGTCTGGAAACGAGAGAAGGCGTTGAGTTGGTCAGGCCCCAGGACTTCTCCGGCGCGCTCGCTGACGCGCTGGTTCAGCCGTTCCTGGGCTTCGAGCAATTTGGTCATCTGGTCCTTATCAAACAAAGTTTTCATTGCTTCGGGACCTTTATCGCCGTCGCGCATGAAATCAGGCAGTCCGTTATTCGGGTTTTGCTTTTCTTCGCGCATGATGGAGAGCAGGAGTTCGGCCTGCTCGTCTGAGATTGAGTTGCCGCCCATTTGCTGGCGGAACGTGTTCAACTGCGTTCGTTCCTGGAGGGTGATGGAATAATCCTGATATTGCGCATAGCCGTCCTCGCCGAGGAGTTCGCGCAGTTGTGTTTCGAGCGCCTTGCGGTCTTCCGAGAGAGCTTTGACGGCCTCGTCTCGATTCTGCGAGTCGCTGCCGGCGCTGAACATGGCCATGCCCTTTTCGGCGGACTGCATCATATTCTCGAGGATGATTGTCTGGAGTTGTTCGCTTTTTTCCGGACTGAGCTTCAGCCGGGTGGCCAACGGTTCGTAAAGCTGGCTTACGAGCATCCGTTGCTGTTCGCGGATGAACTTCCGGGTTTCGGGATCCTTGAACATGGAGCTCACCATTTTGCCGAATCCGGCGGAGCCTTTGGAGGCATCATTCGTGCGGCTCGTGGCGCGGTTCGTCAACGCCCGGCTTTGGGCTTCCAGTTGCGTGCCCATTTCCTTTGTGAGCCGGAGCAGGTTTTCCTTCTCGGCTTCAGCGCGGCGATTCTCGGCCTCCAGTTCCTGCAAGCGGCGCTCGCGCTCGGCCAGTTCGGCAGTTTGCGCCGCAGATGTGGCATCCGGCTTTTTCGAGGGGGAAGCGCTTTGCGTGAGGTAAAGTGCTGTACCGCCCGCGACGAGCGCGGCCAAAACAAAAACCATGATGTATCTCATATATCAACCTTTGATAATCGAACCTGCATGCGTGAGCCGTGCCTGATTAGACAGGAAGACTCATCGATACTCACATACATACTTAAGCGGCAATGGCCGATAGTAACAACGAGCCATCGAAAAAAACGAAAAATATTTTTAAAAATCTCTTGCAAAGGGTATTGGGGTGGGTAGTGTGTGCGGC
>CAYNZC010000134.1:5225-10459 GCA_964401575.1 uncultured Verrucomicrobiota bacterium | reverse complement strand
AATCCGGACAGCGACGTTTTTTTCCGCTTGATTAGTGCCCTAATGGGCGACCCCGAAGGGTTTTTGGGCAACCTGTGGTTAATCTGGGTGCTTCGTTTGAGAAGAGCTTTTGTAAAAAATAGTGGGGTGTGTCTCTATTGGCCACGCCCCGTTTGATATGATGGCGTCGGTTAATAGTTCAGGAGGGAAGGGTGGCTCAAAGCCGGATTCGTCGGCCGCTCCATCCGCCGGATCGCAGGTCGGTAAAAACCCGTAGCACTGCTCCGTAATCGGGCGTATTGCAGCCGGCGCCCCGCGTCTGCTTTAGTAATGATGCGCAGGCAGCGCTCTTTATCAATCGCTGTTTCGCAAACGAACCATGGTCCAGGATTACTTAACAGAAGCTGTGCTTTGCCGGCTGAGGGAACTTGATCTCCCTCCGTCCTTAATCGACCTGGAGGAGTTCCGGGACCATTTTTTCAAGGATCAATGGGTGATGTTCGTTCGCGACCGGGATAAAGTCGCCGATGTGCACCTGGTGCAGCCGACGCTGAAAAACGGCCGCCGGATGGGCCGCTAAAGGCACGGCACGGCGGAAAACCCGGCAGCCCTGCCCCCCGCGCAAATCCGGATCAAGCCTCGTTCCTGCGGGACAAAAGATCCTGAATCCTCTACCGCCGCGCACCCGCACGGTGTAATCTCTCTGCCGTGGAAAAATTCGAGGCAAATACCCCGGCCGGCCTCCCGCCGGCGACAGGCGACAGGATTCAGCTCCGCATTACGGACATTGCTTTCGGCGGAGAAGGCGTGGGGCGCCTGGGAGAGTTTGTCGTCTTTGTTCCCTTTGTCGCCCCCGGGGAGCTGGTTCGGGCGGAAGTGACGGAGGTGAAAAAGAGTTTCGGCCGGGCCCGGCTGCTGGAGGTCATCGAGCGCTCGGACCAGCGGGTCGAGCCGCTCTGCCCTTACTTCGGCGTGTGCGGCGGCTGCCAGTACCAGCACATCCATTACACCGCGCAACTTGCCCTCAAAAGGAAACAGGTCAGCGATCTTTTCCAACGAGTCGGGGGGCTGGAGCCCGGGCTGGTGGCCGGGGTGGTTCCCTGCCCGCAGCCATACGGCTACAGGAACCGCATTATGATCCGCAGCCAGTGGGACAAACCGCGCCAGGCGTTGAACATAGGTTATGTCCGGGCGGACTGCGGCCTGGTGGTGGACATCGAGGAGTGCAAAATCGCCGAGCCCGCGCTCAGCGAGCGCATCCGGGAAGTGCGCGCAAATCCGCCCCCGCGCGGAGGCATCAAAGTCGTCCTGCGCATCCCCCCCGATGGCTGGGACGTGCCGCCGGATTCCTTTTTCCAGAATAACTTTTTTCTCCTTCCCGAGATGGTCCGCGTGGTGCGGGAGCGGCTTCAACTGGCCGGCACGCGACACCTCGCGGATATCTATTGCGGCGTCGGCTTTTTCAGCATCGAGCTGAGCTCCTGCGTGGATTCATACATCGGGGTCGAGCTTGACCAAATGGCAATCCGGGCGGCGCGGCGCAACGCGGAAAAACGCGGCGCGCCCAACGGCGAGTTTGTCGCGGGCAGCGCGGAGGAGAAACTGCCCGAAATCCTGAAGCGGTTCGATCCGGCTCTAACGACGGTGATCCTGGACCCGCCAAGGAAGGGATGCTACCCGGCCCTCCTGGCCACTCTGCGGGAGCTCGCCCCGGCCCAGATCATCTACGTTTCCTGCCACCCGGCGACGATGGCCCGCGACTTGAACACTCTCTGCGAAGGATCCGTGTTCAAGGTCGAACAGGTGACGCCGCTGGACATGTTCCCGCAAACAGCTCACGTGGAATGCGTGGCAGACCTGCGAGCGCAACGGGCTTAGTTTCTCCCTGATCAGGAGCAACCACCGGGAGCATTCCGCTCCCAATCCCGTCAAACGGAGCATGAGACGTTTTTGGCTGGGCGCGGTCCTGTTTCAAATGCTGGTTGGTTGTTGGCCGGCAAGCGGCGTCGGTTTGGTGGTGGCAGACCGCTGGATGCCGCCGCCGGCGCCCCCCTCGCCGCCACACTGGCCACCGCCCTGGCATCCCTGGCGCCCGCGGCCCGAGCCGTATGTGTTTGCTCCGCTCGAAGTCGCATCCATCCATGTCCGGGCAACCATCCAGGACCAGCTCGCCGTCACCACCATCGAACAGGAGTTCTACAATCCAAACGCCGCCAGGGTGGAAGGCACTTTTGTCTGTCCCCTGCCAAAAGGGGCGCAGGTCAACAAGTTCACCATGGAAATCGACGGCAAACCCTGCGAAGCCGAACTCCTCCCGGCGGATCAGGCGCGGAAGATTTTCGAGGATATCGTCCGGACCATGAAAGATCCCGCGCTGCTTGAATATGCCGGGCGCGACCTGTTCAAGGTGCGGATCTTTCCATTCGAGCCGAAAAGCAAGCGCCGGATCACGTTGAAATACACCGAACTCCTCAAGAACGATTCCGGAATGATCGGTTACGTGCTGCCCCTGAGCGTGGAGAAGTTCTCGGCGCGCCCGGTCTCGAATGTTGTCGTGGAGGTCGAGCTGGAAAGCGCCAGGCCCCTGAAATCCATCTACTCGCCCAGCCACCAGATCGAAGTGAAACGCTCGGGCTCGAAACGCGCCCGGGCCGTGCTCGAATGCTCCGAAAAGGTGGCTCCGGCAGATTTCGCGCTCTACTTCTCGGCAGAGTCTGACGAGATCGGAATGAACCTCCTCACCTTCCGCGAGCCGGGCGAGGATGGCTTCTTCCTGTTCATGGCATCCCCCGGCGTGGACGTTCCCGAGCGCGAAATCGTGGCCAAAGACATCGTGTTCGTGCTGGACACCTCCGGCTCCATGGCCGGCAAAAAGCTCGAGCAGGCAAAAAAAGCCCTCGAGTTCTGCATCGAGAATCTCAATGACAAAGACCGCTTCGAAATCGTCCGCTTCGCCACGGAGGTGGAACCGCTGTTCGACAAACTCGTCCCCGCAACGGATGACAACCGCAAAAAAGCGCTGGGTTTTACCGATGAGCTGAAACCCATGGGCGGCACGGCCATTGATGATGCCCTGCAACGGGCTCTATCCATGAAAAAACAATCGGCAGCTTCAGACGATCGCCCCACCATGCTTATCTTCCTCACAGACGGGCGCCCAACAATCGGCGAAACCGGCGAGGACAAAATCGTCAAAAACGTCGCGCGGCAAAATCCGGACAAGGACCGGATCTTCTGCTTCGGCATCGGCACGGATGTGAACACCCATCTGCTCGATAAGGTCACGGAACAGACGCGCGCATTCAGCCAATATGTGCTTCCCGAAGAAGACCTGGAACTGAAGGTTTCGAGCTTTTTTTCAAAGATCAAAGAACCGGTGCTCGCCAATCCCACGCTGAAAGTCTCCGGCGATCCGCGCCTTACAAAGATGTATCCTTCGGATCTTCCCGACCTGTTCAAAGGCGAGCAAATGGTGGTTGCGGGCCGTTACAGTGGCGACGGCGACGCCGCTTTCACGCTGGCGGGCAAAGTCAACGGAGTCGAGCGCACGTTCATCTACGAAGGCCGTTTCCCGCAGAGCGCCTCCAGGCACGACTTCCTGCCCCGTCTCTGGGCGACGCGGCGCGTCGGCTATCTGCTCGAGGAAATCCGCCTGCACGGGGAAGACCAGGAGCTGAAGGACGAGGTGACCCGGCTGGCAAAGCAGTTCGGAATTGTGACCCCTTACACGAGCTACCTGATCGTGGAGGACGAAGACCGCAGGCGCGTGCCACACCAGGCGCGGTTGATGCCGCAGCTCAGCACCGATGTCGCGGCGCGCAAGCAGGGCGAGCAGGTCTGGGGCTCCTACACCCGCGAGCGCGGGGGCGCCGGCGGCACCTGGGCGGCACGGGAAAATAACGTTTATAAGTACGCAAACTCGGCCGGGGCCGCCGCCTACGACGCCACCACGGAATCCATGCGGGCCTTGGGCATGCCTTACGGACCATCCGCAAGCGCCACCCCGCTCCCCGAGCCGGACCAGGGCAAATTACGGCTGGCACAATACTCCCAGCAGGCGCATTTTGTGGCTGGCAAGACCTTTTTCCAAAACAACACGCAATGGACGGATTCCGCAATCCAGCAACAGACAAACGCGCCGGTGGTCAGCGTGAAGTTCGGTTCGGACGAGTATTTCGAGCTGGGCCGAAATCACCCGGAAGCGTTGCCATGGCTCGCACTGGGCAGAAACGTTCAATTTGCGCTCGGCAACCGGATCTACCAGGTGCAGGAGTAGAAACTCAAATAGACCGCGCGGGACGCGGTCAAAGCAAACGTCAGAATTATGTCTATGAAAAAAGCAACAGGGATATTGTTTCTCGCTGTTCTACTGATGAGCATCGATTGCGTTATGGGCGCATCCGCTGACTCGCGCAAGGAATTGTGGCAGCAGGTGGATGAGGCCGTCAGGAAAGGCCTGCCGCAAACCGCCATCACCAATCTCCAGCAAATCATATCGAGCGCCATGAAGGACCGGGCTTACCCGGAAGCGGTGAAAGCCATCGGCCAGAAAATCGCCCTCGAAGGCAATATCGAAGGCAACAAACCCGAGGAGCGCATCACACGCCTCGAAGCCGAGATTCCGAAAGCCCCGAAGGAGACTGTGCCGGTTCTCCAGGCCCTGCTGGCACACTGGTACTGGAACTATTTTCAGGACAATAACTGGCGGTTCATGCAAAGAACCGCCACTGCAGAGCCGCCCGGAAAGGATTTCACCACCTGGGACCTGCCACGCCTTTTCGCTGAAATCGACAAGCACTTCCAGGCCGCCCTGGCGAATCCCGCCATCCGCAAGACAGCCGTCGCGGAGTGGGACGCCCTCCTGGTCAAAGGCACAATGCCGGATTCCTATCGCCCCACTCTATACGACTTTCTGGCCCACGAAGCGCTGGAGTTTTACGCTTCCGGCGAGCAGGCCGCCGCAAAACCCCAGGACGCCTTCAGTGTGGATTCCAACAGCCCGGCCCTGGCCGACCCGGATGTGTTCATCGCGTGGCGGCCGTGGGAAAAAAGCACAGACACCAATTCCAGCGTGATCCGCGCGATCCGTCTTTACCAGGACCTGTTGCGGTTTCACCAGAAGGATCCGCAGCCGCGAGACGCCTTTGCGCACTGCGATCTCGAACGCCTTGCCTGGGCCTGGAACGTCGCATCCGGCGAAGATAAGAACGCAGCCTATACAAACGCGCTGGCGGCATTCGCCGGGCGCGAAGCCG
>CAYNZC010000134.1:0-5215 GCA_964401575.1 uncultured Verrucomicrobiota bacterium | reverse complement strand
AAGCCGGCAACGAGATCTCCGCCATGGCTTTCCACAACCATGCGCAAGTGCTGTCGCAGCAGGGCGACGCCGTGGCCGCGCGGGAAATGGCCGTCAAGGGACGCGACGCTTTCCCGGAATCGCCGGGCGGCAAACTGTGTTTCAATCTCATCGCTCAAATCGAAGCAAAGAGGCTGCGCATCGTGACCGAGCGCGTCTGGAACGCGCCCTGGCCAAGAATCACTGTCAATTACAAGAACATGGACGTGGTCCACTTCCGGGCCGTTGCATACCGATGGGACCATTTCATCGAGGGCAAAAACCGCAACCCCGAGAACCTGGACCGCGAAGGCCAGCAGGAACTCGTCAAAACAAAGCCCGCCCTCGAATGGAAGGAAGCCGTCCCGAATACGCCGGCCTACAAGGAGCGCGTTGCCGTCTTAAAAGCGCCCGCCAGTTTGCCTCCCGGCTTTTACTTCATCATTGCAAGTCATGATCCCGAATTCCGCACCGCAGACAACTATCTCGCCATGGCGCCCGTCTGGGTCAGCGACCTCGCCCTGATTACCCGCACTCGCAGCGGGAAGATTGAAGGGTTCGTGCTGCTGGCCGGGGCCGGCGAACCGATCGCCGGGGCTGTCATCGAACCCTGGCGCATGGATCAGCAAGGCCGAAGAATCAAGGAGCCTGAGCTGCGAACGGATACGAACGGCTTCTTTTCTTTCAAGCCGGATTGGCAGCAACGCGGCTGGCTCATCCGGGCCATCCACGGCGAGCACTCGCTCACATCCGGACAGGATTTGTGGCACCACGGCGAAAGAAATGACTTTGTGGGAACCCGCACAATCTTTTTTACGGATCGCGCCCTGTACCGGCCCGGTCAGACGGTCCAGTACAAAGGCATCTCTCTCAACCTGGACCTGGGCAGTGACAAATACAGCGTGAGCACGGAACGCGAGCTGACGGTCCTCTTTCTCGATCCAAACCGGAAGGAAATCGCCCGCCAAAAACACAGGGTCAACGCCTTCGGCTCTTTTTCAGGCAGCTTCACTGCTCCAAGGGATCGTCTCATGGGACCGATGCAGATCCTGACCGAGGGCAATGACGGCTCCACATCCATTCGTGTCGAGGAATACAAACGGCCGAAGTTCCAAACCACACTGGACCGGCCCAAACAAGCTCCTCGACTCAATGACCGGGTGGCGATGGCGGGACACGCCATGGGTTACACCGGCGCGGCTGTGGATGGCGCTCAAGTAAAGTATCGCGTTGTGCGCCAGGTGCGGATGCCCTGGTGGTGGGGTTGGTGGCGCGGCGGCGGCTACACCGGGCAGGACCAGGAAATCGCCAATGGAACCACAACCACAAAAACCGACGGCTCTTTCGAAATTGCCTTCGAGACAAAACCGGACCCGAAGGTTCTTCCAAAGCACGAGCCCACATTCGTCTTCGTGGTGAATGCCGATGTAACCGACACAGCCGGCGAAACACGCTCCGCGCAGCAGTCTGTCAGGGTCGGCTACACCGCGCTCGAAGCCCGCCTCGCCGCCGATAACTGGCAGACCGCTGATAAACCCGTCGAAATCAAGGTGACCACTCAAAGCCTCGACGGAGAACCACAGGTCGCCGAAGGCAGCATCAAAATCCACGCGCTTGCCGGGCCGGACAAGGTCCACCGCATTCCGATCGGCGGCAACGACGCGGACCTGGACGGTTGGCCCGATGACGATCTCTCCTCCACCGACAAGTGGCCGCTCGGAAAGGTCGTCTCCGAGCATGGTTTCACCACCGGCACAAATGGGACCGCCACGGTCACCGCGCAGCTTGGCGCCGGCGTTTATCGAGCGGTGGTTGAAACGCGCGACCGCTTCGGCAAGGCCGTCACCGGGTTGCTCCCCATCCAGGTGGTGAATCCAGGAGCCCCGCGGCTTGATATCAAAATCGCATCTCTCCTGGCTGCTCCGCGATGGGACGCCCTGCCCGGCCAGGATTTCATCGGATTATGGGGCACCGGATACGACACCGGGCGCGCCTTCATCGAAATCGAGCATCGCCACAATCTCATCCAGCGCTTCTGGACAACTCCCGGACACACCCAGCAAAAGATACAGGTCGCAATCACCGAGGCGCTCCGGGGCGGATTCACCGTCCATGTGACACAGGTTCGCGAGAATCGCAGCTACCTGCAATCGCACATGGTGAGTGTCCCATGGAAAAACAAGGAACTCGATCTCAAGTGGGAGCACTTCGTCTCAAAACTTACGCCGGGACAAAAGGAAACCTGGACCGCCACCATCACAAAGCCTTTGGACGGCCCCGGCACGGGCGCCACAGCTTCCGAAGCGGCCGCGGCGGAACTGGTGGCCACGCTTTACGACGAGTCGCTGGACGCATACGCGCCCCACAACTGGCCGTCGGCTTTCAGCGTATTTGCTCAGAATTATTCCACCCTGGGCAGTCACTTCGCCAACAGCCCGAATGGCTTTCGAAATATCCTCACCTCGTGGGGGACGCCAAATAAACACGTGCAAATCGAGTTCCGCTCTTTCCCGCGTGAATTGAAGGATCGTTTCAGAGGATATTGGTTCGGCCGGAATTATGGCTATGGAGGATATGCAGGACGGGAGAGATTCTCGAGAGGCGCGTTAAACATGGACATCGCCGCCTCCCCGCCGCTTGCAGGCGCATTGTACATGTCAAAAGGGGTTGATAAGCCGGCCAGCATAGCGGCGGAGTCCCGCGCAGGGGACGCCCTTCTGGAGATGGTCCCGTCTCAAACGTTGGACGACTTCTTCGATGGGGGCGGCAAAGCGCCGAACCTGGCCGAGGTGGCTGCACGCAAGAACCTGAATGAAACCGCATTCTTTTTCCCGCATCTCATGACGGACTCGAACGGCGTGGTCCGGATGACCTTCACCATGCCCGAAGCGCTCACCCGATGGAAGTTCATGGGTGTCGCCCATGATCCCGCAATACGAAACGGCTACCTGGAGGGCCACGCGGTCACCGCCAAGGACATCATGGTCCAGCCCAATCCGCCTCGCTTCCTCCGCGAGGGCGATGAAATCGAGTTCACGGTCAAGGTGTCCAATATGTCGGATGCCACGCAGTCGGGCGCCGTCCGCTTGAACTTCGCCGAAGCCATGACCGCGGAAAATGCCGACAAGCTCCTCGGCAACCGCAAGCCGGACCAGGCGTTTGAGCTGCCCGCCAGGGAATCCCGCAGCTTCTCCTGGCGCATCCGCGTGCCGGACGGCTGCGGTTTCCTCACCTACAAAGCCGTCGCCGCCACGGCATCCCTTTCGGACGGCGAGGAGGGAGCCGTTCCGGTCCTGTCACGACGGGTTTTCGTCACCGAATCCCTGCCGCTGCCGATTCGCGGTCCCGCCACGAAAAAGTTCGAGTTCGCAAAGCTTGTCTCGAGCGGCGGCTCGAAAACTCTGAAGCACGAGAATCTCGCGGTTCAGATGGTGTCGAACCCGGCATGGTACGCGGTGCTGGCGCTGCCCTACCTCATGGAGTACCCGCATGAGTGTTCCGAGCAGGTGTTCAACAGGCTCTACGCAAACGCGCTGGCCCGGGACATCGCCAATCGCAATCCAAAAATACGCCGCATCTTTGATCTCTGGAAAAACACGCCCGCGCTCGATAGCCCGCTCGAGAAAAATCAGGACCTCAAAAGTGTGATGATCGAGGAAACCCCCTGGCTCCAGCAGGCGCTCGCGGAAAGCAATGCCCGCAAAAACGTCGGCATTCTCTTCGACGCAAACCGGCTGGATTCGGAATCGGAGCGCGTGCTCCGGAAGCTCTCGGAGATGCAGATTGGCAACGGCCAGTGGCCGTGGTTCCCCGGCGGGCCCGGGGATAGTTACATCACGCTTTACATCACCACAGGATTTGGAAGGCTCCGCCACCTCGGCGTGGATATCAACGTCGCGCCCGCCCTTGCGGCGCTCGAGAGCCTCGACCAATGGATTACAGCCGAACACAAACGCATCATGGAGCGCCCGGAACCGGAGAGCTATGTGCCCAGCCCGACCGTGGCGCTTTACCTCTATGGCCGGAGTTTCTTCCTCAAGGAGCGGCCCATTCCCGCCATGGCGCAAACACCCGTCGAGTTCTTCCTCGAACGAGCCCGGCAACACTGGCTCAAGACCGGCAACCGCCAGACCCAGGCGCACCTCGCCCTGGCGCTGCAACGCTTCTCCGGGCTCAATAACAGCAAGGATGAAACCCCGCGCGGCATCATGGCCTCCATGAAGGAGCGCAGCGTCTCCAATGAGGAGCTCGGCATGTTCTGGCGCGACACCGAGTATTCGTGGTCCTGGTTCCACGCGCCCATCGAGACCCAGGCGCTCATGATCGAGGCCTTCGACGAAATCATGCAGGACGCCAAAGCCGTCGAGGATTGCAAGGTGTGGCTGCTCAAGCAAAAGCAAACGCAGGATTGGAAAACAACCAGGGCCACTGCCGATGCCGTGTACGCCCTGCTGCTGCGGGGCAGCGATTTGCTCGCCAGCGACGCGCTTGTGGAAATGAAGCTGGACGGAATAGACATCAAGCCGCGCCACGCCGGACCCGCGCCCTCAGGCAAAACCAGCGAGCGCTTCTCGCCGGTTGTCGAGCCCGGCACCGGTTTTTACGAGGTGCGCTTCAATCGCGCGGAGATCTCCCCGAAGCTCGGCCAGATCACGGTTAAAAAGAGCGACAAAGGCGTGGCCTGGGGCAGCATGCACTGGCAATACTTCGAGGACATCTCGAAGGTCACACCCCATGAAGGCACCCCGCTGAAACTCAAAAAAGCGTTGTTCATCAAGAACGCCACCCCCGCTGGACTCGTGCTCGACCCGGTCAAGGGACCCGTCAAGGTCGGGGACGAATTGGTGGTGCGGATCGAACTGCGAACAGACCGCGACATGGAATACGTCCACATGAAAGATCAGCGTGGCAGCGGCACAGAACCTGTGAATGTGCTGTCCCAGTACAAATACCAGGATGGCCTGGGCTACTACGAGTCCACACGGGACACCGCAAGCCACTTCTTCATCAGCTACCTGCCCAAGGGGGTGTATGTATTCGAATACTCCACCCGGGTGCAGTTGCGCGGTGAATACCAATCAGGACTGGCTGAGATCCAGTGCATGTACGCGCCGGAATTCAATTCGCATTCCGAGAGCATTCCCGTCACGGCAAAGTAAACCCGGAATGGAATCAGCGGACCCTGCGCCGCCTCGCT